>NZ_JBSFKF010000015.1:49298-186661 GCF_053598415.1 Kitasatospora sp. NPDC001132
TCTCTTTACCACACTCCCCCCCTCCCCCCCGCGCGGGTGTGCTGGGCACATTATCGCCCCCGCCCCACCGCACTGCCGTGTCGTCCTGCCCTACCGGTGGATCAGACCGCCGGAGCCGGGAAGGTCGGGTACTCGACGCCCGAGATGTACTGCACGACCCGGACGACCTGGCACGAGTAGCCGAACTCGTTGTCGTACCACAGGTACAGGATCGCGTTGTCGCCCTCGACCTTGGTCGCGCCGGCGTCCACGATCGAGGCGTGGCGCGAGCCGATGAAGTCGCTGGAGACGGCGTCGGGCGAGTCGGTGAAGTCGATCTGGCGCTTCAGCGGCGAGGTCAGCGAGATCTCCCGCAGGTAGTCGAGGACCTCCTCGCGGTTGGTCTCGCGCTTCAGCTGCAGGTTCAGGATCGCGATGGACACGTCCGGCACCGGCACGCGGATCGAGCTGCCGGTGATCTTCGCCTTGAGGTCCGGCAGGGCCTTGGCGACGGCCGAGGCGGCACCGGTCTCGGTGATCACCATGTTCAGCGGCGCCGAGCGGCCACGACGGTCGGCCTTGTGGTAGTTGTCCAGCAGGTTCTGGTCGTTGGTGAACGAGTGGACGGTCTCCACGTGGCCGCGGACCACGCCGTACTCGTCCTCCATCGCCTTCAGCGGCGGGACGATGGCGTTGGTGGTGCAGGAGGCGCAGGAGATGATCTGCTCGTCCGGCTTGATCATGTCGTGGTTGACGCCGTGCACGATGTTCGGCACGTCGCCCTTGCCCGGGGCGGTCAGCACGACCTTGGCGATGCCGGGGCGCAGGTGCTTGGACAGGCCCTCGCGGTCACGCCACTTGCCGGTGTTGTCGATCAGGATCGCGTCCTTGATCCCGTACTCCGTGTAGTCGACCTCGCTCGGGTCGTTGGAGTAGATCACCGTGATCTCGTTGCCGTTGACGACGATCTTGTTGTTCGCCTCGTCGACGGTGATCGTGCCCTGGAACTGGCCGTGGATCGAGTCCCGGCGCAGCAGCGAGGCGCGCTTGACCAGGTCGTCGCCGCCGCCGTTGCGCACGACGATGGCCTTCAGCCGCAGACCGTTGCCGGACGCCTTCTCGATCAGCAGGCGGGCGACCAGGCGGCCGATCCGGCCGAACCCGTACAGCACGACGTCCTGCGCGGACCGGCGCTCCAGCTTGTTCTCGCCCGTGGCGCCGACGACGGCCTGGGCGGTGAACTCCGCCACCGACAGGCCCCGGTCGTCCGCCTTGTAGGTCGAGGCGAGCATCCCGAGGTCGATCTGCGAGGGGCCGAGGTCCAGGGCGGTCAGGGCCTCCAGGAACGGCATCGTCTCGGTGACCGAGAGCTCCTCGCCGGCTATCTGCCGGGCGAAGCGGTGCGTCTTGAGGATGCTGACCACCGACTTGTTCACCAGGGACCGGCTGTGGAGCAGGACGGTGACGTCCCGCTCCCGGTGCAGGCGCCCGATGATCGGGATCATCGACTCCGCGATCTCCTCGCGGTTCTTCCAGTCCGTGAACACGTCGTCGTTGACAGTCACAAGTCCATCTTTCGAGCTGAGGGTGTTGCCCACATGGTAGCTTCGCCCGCCCGCGCCCCGACCGCCGGTCCCCGCCCAGCCCTCTCCACCCACGCCCCCGACCTGCGCTTTCGCCCCCCGCCCCACCACCGAAGGTGATCACCGCCACCCCGCAGGGGCTCCCGCCGGGCGGCCCGCCGCGAGTGATCACCGGGGCCAGTACAGTGAGGCGCACTGCCCGGCCGCGCGGACGGGCCGGGAGCGCGAGGGGGGCCGGGGTGGCGACGCTGGGCATGCACCGGGACTTCCTGATGGAGTTCGCGGCGCTGGAGAAGCCGGTGCAGCGGCGGGTCTTCGAGACCTTCGAGAAGTTCACCGAGGCCACCCACACCGGCGTGCACCTGGAGAAGCTCACCAACCAGCGGGACCCCCGGATCCGGACCATCCGGATCACCGACTTCTGGCGCGGGGTCGTCCTCAAGGCCGACCGGGGCGACGGCTACCTCCTGCTGAAGGTCCTTCCGCACGACAAGGCCAACGACTGGGCCGCCAAGCACCGGGCCTCGGTCAACGCCGCCACCCAGGGCGTCGAGATCCGCAACGACGTCGCGCTGGAACGGGCCTCCCGGTCGCTGAGGGTGCTGGCCGCCGACGAACCCCGGAGGCTCTTCGCCGACCGCTCCGACAAGGTCCTGCGCAGCCTGGGCGTCGACGAGGAGATCCTGCCGATCATCCGGCTGCTCCCCGACGAGGCCCACCTGGAGGCACTCCACCGCGTGCTGCCGGAGCAGCAGTTCGACGTCCTGATCGGCCTCGCGAGCGGGATGGAGCCGGCCGAGATCGACCGTGAGATCGTCCAGGCGTACGCCCGGGCGGCCGCCCCCACGAGCGTCGAACAGCCCGCCGACGGTCTGGTCTCGGCCATGGCCCGCGCGCGCGGCCGGGTCGCCCTGGTGTCCGGGCCCGAGGAGCTGCTGGAGATCCTGGAACGCCCCTTCGACGCCTGGCGGATCTTCCTGCACCCGGCCCAGTACCGGGTCGCCTACCGGGAGTCGTACAACGGGCCGGCCCGGGTGACGGGTGGCCCCGGGACCGGGAAGACGGTGGTGGCCCTGCACCGGGCGTACCACCTGGCACGCCGGTTGCCGCAGGACGCACCTGACGGATCGATTCTGCTGACCACCTTCTCCGAGGACCTCGCCGCGGAGCTGGAGCGCTGCCTCGCACTGCTCGTCACGAACGAGCGGATCCTGGCGAAGGTCCGGGTGGTCACCGTCGACGCGCTGGCCGAGGAGGTCCTGCGGCGGTCCCCCCGCGGCGCCCCGACGAAGGTCCTCTTCCAGCAGCCCGCGGTCCTCGCCCGCTGGGGACGGGTCGTCCGTCGGCTCGGCGCCGAGTTCACCGACGTGTTCCTCGACCAGGAGTGGCGACAGGTCGTCCTGGCCCAGGCGATCGAGAGCCACGAGCAGTACCTGCGGGCACCGCGCTCCGGACGCGGCAAGGCCCTCGGGGCCACGGAGCGGACCCGGCTCTGGCGGGTGGTGGCCGCGTTCGAGGAGGAGCTGCGCCAGGCCGGGGAGTTGACGTACCTCCAGGTCTGCGCGCAGGCCGCGCGGGCCCTCGACGACCAGGACGCCCGCCCGTTCCGGCACGTGGTGATCGACGAGGCGCAGGATCTGCACCCCGTCCAGTGGCGGTTCCTGCGGGCGCTCGTGGCCGTCGGGCCGGACGACCTGTTCCTCGCCGGCGATCCGCACCAGCGGATCTACGGGAACAAGGTCTCGCTGCGCTCGCTCGGCATCCAGGTGGTCGGCCGTTCCTTCCGCCTGCGGATCAACTACCGGACGACGCAGGAGATCCTCAGCTGGTCCGCGTCCCTGCTCACCGGCGAACGCCCGGACGACATGGACGGCGGGGAGGACTCGCTGGCCGGCTACCACTCGACCCTGCACGGCGCGCACCCCGAGGTGGTCGGCCACCCCGACCAGGCCGAGGAGATCCGGGCCCTGGTCGCGCGCGTCGAGGAGTGGACCGCCTCGGGCGTGAGCCCGGCGGACATCGGCGTCGCCGTGCGCACCGCCCGACTCGGCCGCGACATCGCCCGGGCCCTGGAGCGGAGCGGGACGCCGGCCCACCTGCTCGGCGACGTGCCCTCCCCCGGTGTCCGGGTCGGGACCATGCACCGGATGAAGGGGCTGGAGTTCCGCTGCGTCGCCGTGGCGGGTGTGAGCGACGGGATGCTGCCCATGCCCAGCGCGGTCACCCCGCAGGACACGGATCCGCTGCAGCACCGCGAGGACCTGGACAGCGAACTGAGCCTGCTCTTCGTGGCGTGCACGCGCGCACGGGAAGCCCTCTTCGTCTCCTGGCACGGGGCACCCAGCGACTTCCTCGAACCGGTCGTCCCGGCGCACTCGCCCGCCCGGTGACCCGCGCGGCCGTGGGACTGCGGGACCGCGGGGCTGCGGGACTGCGGGTGACGCTCGGTGAGGGGCCGAAGGCGGTCGATCCGCCCGGAAGTTGCCCCGGTCTCCGTGGGGTGGGGTAATGGGAGGCGGCCGGTGTTCGAGCGTTGACGAGCAGCCCCGGGAGCTTGGGATGAGCGGTGGGCCGGAACCGATCAGTGCCGAGGGTCTGCGTGCGGTGCGGGAGGAGTTGGCGCAGCTGCGGGCGGACCGGGGGAAGGTGGCGGCGACGCTGCGCGGGGTGGAGCCGACGGGGGACCGGGCGGACGCGGCGGACGAGTTGCAGCGGGCGTCGGAGGTGACCCGCCTGGACCGGCGGATCACCGAGCTGGAGACGCGTCTGCGGGAGGCCGAGGTGGCCGGGGAGCCGTCCACGCGCGTGGTCGGGGTGGGGTCGACGGTGACCGTGCGGTTCGGCGACGGCACGGAGGAGACCGTCGAGATCTCGGAGTTGGCGGAGGAACGGGACCTCACCCTGGTCACCTTCGACAGCCCGCTCGGGAAGGCGCTGCTGGGCCGCCACGCCGGGGAGACGGTGCACTACGAGACTCCGGCCGGCGCGGCCAGCGCGATGGTGCTGTCGGTGGGCGACACGGCGTAGCCCGGGCGGAATCGCGGAATTCCCGATCGCACTTCCGGGATATTCGTGGAAGGGCGTTCGGGAATTCACCGATAGGTGTCGCCTATCAGCTCACAGGAACTGCTTCTTTGACGCTCCGGAACGATGGACCACACACTGGACCTGCGGAAATCCAGGAATGGCCGGAAAGTCGGGAACGGGGCAGAACATCGCATGGGCGGTACCGATGGAATGCGTATCGATGGAATGTCCGTGCCGCACCCCACCAGCGCTTGGCTCCCGGCGGCCGCCGCCGTCGCCGTCGCCGCCTGGGGCGCCAATCAGTTCACCGCACTGGCCTCCGTGTACCGGGCGCGCACCGACTGGTCGGCGCTCTCGCTCGCCGCGATGTTCTCGGTCTACCTGCTCGGCCTGGTGCCCGGTCTGCTGCTGGGCGGACCGGCCGCCGACCGGTGCGGACGGCGGCGGACGGTGCGCGGTGCGCTGGGCCTGTCCGCCGCCGCCAGCGTGGTGCTGGCCCTGCCGGACGAGCCGTCGGTGTACGCCGCCCGGCTGGCCACCGGCTTCGCGGCCGGGCTGGTGTTCCTCGCCGGGACGGCCTGGCTGCGCGAGCTGTCCGGGCCCGGCGTCCCGGCCGAGCGGAGCGCCCGCCGGGCGATGTACGCCACCGGTACGGGCTTCGCGGCGGGTGCGCTGGCCTCCGGGGTGATCGCCGAGTGGCTGCCCGCCCCGACGGTGCTGCCCGCCCTCGCCCAGGCGCTGGGCTGCCTGCTGGTGCTGCGGGCCACCCGCGGGCTCCCGGAGACCGCCCGCGGCCGCGGCAACGGACTCGGCGCGGGACCCGGCAAGCGCGACCGCACCGGACCGGTGCACGGCACACCGCCGCCGCCCCGCACGGCCGCCGTCCGCCACCCACGGTTCCGCTACGTCGTCCTGCCCGCCAGCCCGGCCGTGCTCGGCGCCGCCACCGTGGCGTACGTGGTGCTGCCGCCGCTGGTTGCCGACCGGGTGCCCGGCTACGCGCCGCTGTTCAGCGGTCTGGTCGCGGCGCTGACCCTGGCCACGGGCGTGGTCGCCCAGCCCTTCGCCGCCCGGCTGGACGACGCGGACAGCGCCCGGGCCACCCTCACCGCGATGGCCACCGTGATCGCCGGACTGCTGCTCGGCGCGCTCGCCGCCGCCCGGGACTCGGTGGGCCTGGTGGTGGCCGCCGCCGTCGTCCTCGGCACCGGGTACGGGCTGACGCTCGGCGCGGGGCTGCACGAGGTGGAGCGGCTGACCCCGCCCGCCTCCGGGCCGACCTCCGCCTCGCTCTACCAGAGCACCACCTCCAGCGGATTCCTCACCCCGCTGCTGCTCGCCGGCACCGCCGGCCACGCCTCCTACCCGGCACTGCTCGCGGGCATGGCGGCCGTGGGCCTGCTCTGCCTGGCGGTCACCGCGACACACAGCCGCCGCCACCTGCCGGACCCGCCGGAGCCGCGCACCGCCGTCAGGAGGGAGGATTCATCCGTACAGACCTGACGGAGAGCACCGAGGAGCCGACGAGCATGGGCCGAGTGACCGTACCCCGCAGAGTGCTGCGCCTGCGCCAGGGCAAGCCCTCGTACCGTCCCGACACCCTGGCGGCCGAGGAGCCGATGGAGATCCGGGTCGGCGGGCGTCCGCTGACGGTGACCATGCGCACCCCCGGCAGCGACTTCGACCTGGCGGCCGGCTTCCTGGTCGGCGAGGGCGCGGTGCACGCCGCCGAGCAGGTGGCCGGCATCCGCTACTGCGCTGGCGCCACCGCCGACGGCGGCAACACCTACAACGTGGTGGACGTCCTGCTCGCCCCCGGCGTGCCCGCCCCCGACGCCTCGCTGGAGCGCAACTTCTACACCACCTCCTCCTGCGGCCTGTGCGGCAAGGCCAGCCTGGACGCGGTGCGCACCACCGCGCCGTGGAGCGTCGCCGAGGACGGGCTGCGGGTGACCCCCGCACTGCTCTCCGCGCTGCCCGACCGGCTGCGCGCCGCCCAGAAGGTCTTCGACAGCACCGGCGGCCTGCACGCGGCCGGGCTGTTCGACGCCGACGGGCGGCTGCTCTGCCTGCGCGAGGACGTGGGCCGGCACAACGCGGTGGACAAGGTGGTCGGCCACGCCCTGCGCGAGGGCCTGCTGCCGGCCCGCGGCACGGTGCTGATGGTCAGCGGCCGGGCCTCCTTCGAACTGGTGCAGAAGGCGGTGATGGCGGGCATCCCGTTGCTCGCAGCGGTCTCCGCGCCGTCCTCGCTGGCCGTGGACCTCGCCGAGGAGAGCGGGCTGACCCTGGTCGGCTTCCTGCGCGGCGACTCGATGAACGTCTACACCCGCACCGACCGCGTCGACACCGACGGCCCCACGACCGCCGCCACCCGCACCGACGGCCACGGCACCGCCGTCCCCGGGATCGAGTAGGCGATGCTGTTCCGCCAGCTCGAGTACCTCGTGGCGCTCTCCCGGGAGCGCCACTTCGCGCGCGCCGCCCAGGCCTGCCACGTCTCCCAGCCGGCCCTGTCCGAGGCGCTGCGCAAGCTGGAGGACGAGCTCGGGGTGCTGCTGGTGCGGCGCGGCCGTGCCTACGAGGGCCTGACCCCCGAGGGCGAGCGGATCGTGCTGCGGGCGCAGCGCATCCTGGCCGACCGGGACGCCCTGCGGGACGAGGTGGACGCGCTGCGCACCGGTCTGAGCGGACGGCTGCGGATCGGCTCGGTGCCGACCGCCTCGGGCGCCGTGTCGCTGCTCACCGGGCCGTTCTGCACCGCCCACCCGCTGGCCGCCGTGGAGCTGTCCACCGATCTGCGCTCCGAGGAACTCCTGCGCCTGGTACGGAACTTCGAGATCGACGCGGGCGTCACCTACCTGCCCGGGCCGGGCCACGAGGACCTGCGCGCACTCCCGCTGTACGAGGAGCGGTACGTCCTGCTGACCGGCGCGGCCGACGAGCCGGCCCAGCACCCGCGGGTGACGTGGGCGCAGGCCGCCCGGCTGCCGCTGTGCCTGCTGCACCCGGGCCTGCAGGGCCGCCGGGTGCTGGACGAGGTGTTCGCCGGCCTCGGGCTGGAGCCGACGCCGCGGGTCGAGACCGATTCGGTGGCCTCGCTCTTCGCCCACGTCCGCACCGGGCACTGGGCGAGCGTGGTGCCGTACGCGTGGCTGCACGTGTTCGGCGTGCCGCGCGGGATGCGGGCCGTCCCGCTCGCGGAGCCGGCGCACAGCGCGCCCATCGGGCTGGTGATCGCCGCCCGGGAGCCCGGCTCGGTGATGGCCCGTGCGCTGCTGGAGGTCGCCCGGCGCACGGAGGTGGCCGCCGTGCTCAACAGCCTGCCGACGGCGTGACCGCTCGACACGCGGGGCCGGACCGCCGGACGTGGCCTCGCCCCCGACGCCGGGTGTCCGACCGATCATGAAGCGCCTGAAGGTAACCGTGACGAGGGGGCCCGAAGGTAAAGATTTAACCAAGTGCGCAAGTATCGCCTCCGAGCAGGGCTAAGCTCGGACGAGTTGGGGTGAACCGGCGGTCGCGTTCCGCGGGCCGGTGAACTCCTTGCCGCGTCGATGACACGCACCACGGGGTGCGCCGGCCGGGAGGAGGCGAGAGACATGGATTGCAGTAGTCCGGGCCACAGTTGCCCCTACCCCCGCTTGCCCTCGTACACCTCCGGCATGCGGTAACACCTTTCCCTGCACAACGCTCTGACGAACAGTCAGCCACGACGACACGTCGTTTCCACACGCGGTTCCGCCGTGCCCGCACGCCTGCGTACGGGCCGCGCCACCGCGTGTCGATGCGCCGTGCCCGCCTGCAGGGAGCGCTGCCGCCTGCCTCCGACCCGCCCCGCCTGCCCGGGGCCCAGGGAGGAAACCTCATGACCACCCACGCCACTCTCAACTCCACGGTCCCCGAGCCGCGTTCGGCCGTCCTCGACGACGCGCACGTCGGCGACATCAAGGGTGCGCTCGGCACCATCAGGCTCGACGACGACACCCCGCGCCACGGCCTGTCGGCGCGGCTGAAGACCCTGCTCGCGATCGTCGGCCCCGGCCTGATCGTGATGGTCGGCGACAACGACGCGGGCGCCTTCTCCACCTACGGCCAGGCCGGGCAGAACTACGGCACCAAGCTGCTGTGGACGCTGCTGATGCTCGTCCCGGTGCTCTACGTCAACCAGGAGATGGTGCTGCGTCTGGGCGCCGTCACCGGCGTCGGCCACGCCCGGCTGATCCTGGAGCGCTTCGGCAAGTTCTGGGGCGCTTTCAGCGTCATCGACCTGTTCCTGCTGAACGCCCTGACACTGGTCACCGAGTTCATCGGGGTGACGCTCGCGGCCGGGTACCTGGGCCTGCCGAAGGTCGCCTCGGTGGTGCTGGCGGCCGGGATCATCATCGCCTCGGCCTTCACCGGCTCCTTCCAGCGCTTCGAGCGGGTCGCCGTCACCCTGTGCATAGGCTCGCTGCTGCTGGTCCCGATCTACTTCATGATCCACCCCAGGACCTCGCAGCTGGCCCACGACTTCGTCGTGCCCAGCATGCCCGGCGGCGCCGGCGAACTCGCCGCCGTGATGCTGGTCATCGTCTCCATCGTCGGCACCACCGTCGCCCCGTGGCAGCTGTTCTTCCAGCAGTCCTACGTCATCGACAAGCGGATCACCCCCCGCTTCATGAAGTACGAGAAGGCCGACCTCTGGATCGGCATCGTGATCGTCATCGTCGGCGCCGCCGCCATGATGGGCCTCACCGCCGCGGCCTTCACGGGCACCGACGGCTTCGGCCGGTTCTCCGACGCGGCCGCCGTCGCCAGGGGCATCGAGGACAAGGCCGGACACCTGGCCGGCGTGCTGTTCGCCGTCGCGCTGCTGGACGCCTCGATCATCGGCGCCTTCGCGGTCTCCCTGTCCACCGCGTACGCGATCGGCGACGTCTTCGGCATCAGGCACTCGCTGCACCGCGGGGTGAAGGGCGCCAAGGGCTTCTACGGGATCTACGCGGGCCTGGTCGTCGCGGCGGCGGCGATCACGCTGCTCTCCACCGACTACACCCAGGGCCTGATGACCCAGTTCGTCCAGGTGCTGGCCGGGGTGCTGCTGCCGTCCGCGACCGTCTTCCTGCTGTTGCTCTGCAACGACCGGGCCGTGCTCGGCCCCTGGGTGAACGGCCCCAGGACCAACGCCTTCACTTCGGCGGTGGTCGGCGTCCTGGTGATGCTCTCGCTGATCCTCACCGCCGCCGTGGTCTGGCCGGACATCAGCTCCGGGGCCATCCTGTGGATCATGGCGGGCTGCGGCGTCGCCGGGGTGCTCGTCGCCGGGTACTCCTTCACCGCCGGGCGCCGCGGCACCAAGGAGGACCCCGTCGACCGCACCGGCCGGGAGAACTGGCGGATGCCCCCGCTGGAGACCCTCGACAAGCCGGTGATGTCCACCGCCCGCAAGGTCGGCATGGGCGCGCTGCGCGCCTACCTGCTGCTCGCGATGGCGATGGTCGTCGTCAAGATCGTCCAGACCGCACTCGACCACTGAGCCGCGGGCCGGGCCGGCGGACCGCCGCCCCCGCCGCCCCCGTCCGCCCCGACGTCCACCCCGCTCGCCCCGACCCCGAAGGAGTCCGACCACCATGGCCCTGCGCTACCCCAGGCTCGACGCCCTCTTCTCGGACCACCCCGCACCCGCCCCGAACCGGCGCCCGGCCCCGCGCCCCTTCCCCGCGCCCGGCCTGGTGGTGGACACCGAGCAGCGCACCGTCACCGTCGAGGGCCGCCAGGTCACCATGCCGTACCTGGAGTTCGAATTGCTCGCCCACCTGGTCGGCAACCCGCTGCGGGTGCACTCCCGGCGCCAGCTGATGGAGAACGTCTGGGGCCGCACCGACACCGGCGACTCCCGCACCGTCGCCACCCACATCGCCCGGATCCGGCGCAAGCTCGGGCCCGGGCACCGGGAGGCGATCGCCACCGTCCGGCAGATCGGCTACAAGTACGACCCCCGGCTGGCCCGGACGGCCTGACCGCCCGACCGCCCGACCACTTGACCGCCTGACCGCCTGACCGCCTGACCGCCTGACCGTCCCGCAGAGGACACGACACCCGTCGAAGGAGGGCCCCGCGATGACCCGAACCGTCCTGTTCCCCCGGACCGGCAGAGGCACCGCGCTGTGCGGCGTCCTGCTCCTGATCACCATCGAGGGCCTCGCCGTCGGCCTCGCGCCCCACCCGCTGCGACTGTTCCTGTCCGGCGCGCTCGTCGGCGCCTCGGTCGCCGGGCTGCTGCTCGCCCTGCTGCTGGCCGGCAGCGGGCGGCGGCAGTCGTCGGGCAGGCCCTAGCCGGACGGGCCCCGGGGCGGTACGCCATGCGGTACGACATGCGGTACGACATGCGGGACGGGTTTGCATACGGACGTACCGAGGGAGCAGACTGCCCGGGTTTGCGCCGGAGGTACCGCCATGACCCTGCTGAAGCCCGCCCCGGGCCGTTCCCGGGGCCCGCTGCCGGGCGGCCGCTCCCGGAGCCCGCTGCCCGGCGGCCGGTCCGCGGGCCTGTCGCCCGTCCGGACGGCGGGCCTCCTCGGCGGGCGGGTGTGGGTGGACCTGGTCGTCGCGGCCGCCGTCCTGGTGCTGCTCTACCTGGTGCTGCGGCTCGGCCAGGGCGGCTCCGTCCGGTTCTCCGCCGTCCGGGACGCGGCCGTCGACACCGACCCGGCCCGGCTGCCGTACGACGCGGTGCGCTCGCTGCTGCGGATGTTCGCCGCGCTCGCCGTCTCGGTCGTCTTCACCTTCTGCTACGCCTACGCCGCCGCCCGCAGCCGCCGGCTGGAGCGGGTGCTGATCCCGGCGCTGGACATCCTCCAGTCGGTGCCGGTGCTCGCCTTCCTGAGCGTCGCGGTCGCCGGCTTCCTCGCGCTCTTCCCCGGCTCGGTGCTCGGCCTCGAGTGCGCCGCCGTGTTCGCCATCTTCACCTCCCAGGCCTGGAACATGACCTTCGCCTTCTACCAGGCGCTGGTGTCGATGCCGCGCGAACTCGACGAGCTGTCCCGCTCGTTCGGGTTCAGCCGGTGGACGCGGTTCTGGAAGGTCGAGCTGCCCTCGGGGATGATCGGCCTGATCTGGAACGGCATGCTCGGCTTCGGTGGCGGCTGGTTCTTCCTGGTCGCCTCCGAGGCGATCACCGTGGACGGCCGGCGGTACGCGCTGCCCGGGGTCGGCTCGTACGCGGGCGCGGCCATCGCCGCCGGGGACCTCGGCCGGGTCGGCTGGGCGATCGCCACCATGGTGGTGCTGGTGATCGGCGTCAACTTCCTGTTCTGGCGGCCACTCACCGCCTGGGCCGAGCGCTTCAAGAACGAGCAGTCCGAGGCCACCGAGGTGCAGCGCTCGGTCGTACTGGACCTGCTGCGCCGCTCCCGGCTGCCCGCCGCGCTCGGCGGGGCGCTGCGCCCGGCCGGACGGGTGCTGAACCGGGTCGGGCGGGTCTTCGGCACCGCCGCCCGCCCGCCGGCGGCCCGCCCCGGCCGACGGCGGGCCGGGGACGTGGCCTTCGCCCTGGTCGCGGGCGGCATCGTGCTGTGGGGCGTCCTCGACCTGGGCCGCTACCTCGCCGACCGCACCGGCCTCGGCGTCTTCGGCGAGCCGCTGCTGCTGGGCCTGGCCACCCTCGCCCGGGTGCTCGTGCTGGTCGCGGTGGCCACCGTGGTCTGGGTGCCGATCGGTGTGAAGATCGGCTTCTCGCCCCGGCTGACCAGGATCGCCCAGCCCGTCGTCCAGGTGCTGGCCGGCTTCCCGGCCAACTTCCTCTTCCCCCTGGTGGTCTGGCTGCTGCTGCGCACCGGGGTGTCGATCGACCTCGGCGGCATCCTGCTGATGGCCCTCGGCTCCCAGTGGTACATCCTGTTCAACGCCATCGCCGGTGCCATGGCCGTGCCCACCGACCTGCGCGAGGCGATGGACGACCTCGGCGTGCGCGGCTGGCAGCGCTGGCGGCGGCTGATCATCCCGGCGGTCTTCCCGGCGTACGTCACCGGCGGCATCACCGCCTCGGGCGGCGCCTGGAACGCGTCCATCGTCGCCGAGGTGGTCACCTTCGGCTCCACCACGCTGACCGCGACCGGCCTCGGCGCGTACATCGCCCGGGCCGCCGAGCACGGTGACCACCCGCGCCTGCTCGCCGGGGTCGCGGTGATGAGCCTGTACGTCGTCGTCCTCAACCGTCTGCTCTGGCGCCGGCTGTACCGGCTGGCCGAGCGCCGCTACTCGCTGTAGTCCGGAGTCCGCCGATGCGCTTCCCGTTCCGCCTCCGCGCCACCACCGCCGTTCCCACCGCTCCCGTTCCCGTTCCTGGCCCCGCTCCCGTTCCCGAGGGGGACGAGGAGGTGCTGCTGGAGGCCGTCGGCCTGACCAAGGCCTACGCCGGGGCGGCCGGCGAACTGCCGGTGCTCTCCGGCATCGACCTCACCGTGCGGGCCGGCGAGATCGTCGCCGTGCTCGGGCGCTCGGGCTCCGGCAAGTCCACCCTGCTGCGCTGCCTGGCCGGGCTGATCCCGCCCAGCTCCGGCACCGTCCGCTACCGCGGCACCCCGCTCACCGGCGCCAACCCCGGCACCGCGCTGGTCTTCCAGACCTTCGCGCTGCTGCCCTGGCTGACCGTCCGGCAGAACGTCGAGCTCGGCCTGGAGGCCCGCGGGGTGCCGCCCCGGGAGCGTGCCCGGGCCGCCGCCCAGGCCATCGACCTGATCGGGCTGACCGGCTTCGCGTCCGCCTACCCCAAGGAGCTCTCCGGCGGGATGCGCCAGCGGGTCGGCTTCGCCCGGGCGCTGGTCGTCGAACCGGACGTGCTGATGATGGACGAGCCGTTCTCCGCCCTCGACGTGCTCACCGCCGAGAACCTGCGCGGCGAGCTGATGGAGCTGTGGGACTCCGGCCAGTTCCCCACCCGGGCCGTCGTCCTGGTCACCCACAACATCGAGGAGGCGGTGCTGATGGCCGACCGCGTCGTGGTCCTCGGCGCCCGCCCGTACGGGACCATCAGGGAAACCGTCGAGGTCGCCCTGGAGCGGCCGCGGGACCGCGAATCGGCGGCCTTCGACGAACTGGTGGACCGGGTGTACCGGATCATGACCGGCCGGCCCATGGACACCCGACCGGCCGGCCGCACCGGCCACGACCCCGACCCCGATCGGCGCACCGTCGCCAGCACCCCGCTACCCCCGGCGAGCGTCGACGGCCTCTCCGGTCTCGCCGAGACGGTCGCCCACCGCGGCGGGAGCTGCGACCTGGCCGGGCTCGCCGACGAACTCGGCCTGGACATCGACGACCTGCTCCCCCAGGTCGACGCGCTCGACCTGCTCGGGCTCGCCGAGGTCCACGGCGACGACCTGCTGCTCACCCAGACCGGCGCCGCCTACGCCGGGGCCGACGCCCAGGACTCCCGCGCGGTGTTCGCCGCCGCGGCCCTGGAGGTCCCGCTGGTCAAGCTGATCGCCAACAGCCTCGGCGGCCGGCCCGGCGCCACCGTCCGCACCGGCTTCCTGCGCGACCTGCTCGGCCGCCACTACACCGTCGAGCAGACCGACCGGCAACTGGAGACCGCCACCGACTGGGGCCGCTACGCGGGGCTCTTCGCGTACGACGCCGACCGGCAGGAGTACCGGCTGCAGTAGCGGCTCCCGGACCGGGGGCGTACGGACCGGCGGCCGGCGGTAGCGGCGAACCCCGGCGCACCCGTCGTGCCGACACGTCGACCGGACGGAACCACAGCGATGTCGGACAACAGGCGCTCCTTCCTCGGAACCGCCGCCGCGACCGAGTGGCCGGACCGGACCGCCGATTATCCGGTCGCCGGGCGGCGGCGCACCGCGCGGGCCGCGCGGGCGAAGGGCTGCGGGGCGGTCGCACCGGCCGGAGCGGCTCCGTCGTCGCCGCCGTCGCGACGGTCGGGCAGGTCCTGGGCGATCAGCGCGGCCTCGGTGAGCAGCCCGCGCACCTCGGTGGCCCGGTAGAAGATCCGCGTGCCCTCCCGCCGGGCCACCACCAGTCCGGCCGCCCGCAGCTTCGCCAGGTGCTGCGAGGTCGCCGCCACGTGCGCCCCCAACAGCTCGGCCAGCTCGCTCACCGGCAGCTCCCGGCCGCTCAGCGCCCACAGCAGCCGGTAGCGCGACGGGTCCGCCACCGCCTTCAGCACCGCCACCGCCCGCTCCGCCGCCTCGGCGTCCCAGGCCTCATCCCGCGCACCACCCATACAGGGATCGTACCGAGGTGCGCCCGCGCGCCCGGGGCCGGGAAGATCCGACGGCGGCCCCGGGCGTGCGCCGGGCGTTCGCGCCGGGCGTTCGCGCCGGGGTCAGCGCGCCGGGTACGCCTCCGGCTCCAGGGTCGAGCTGGTCCGGAGCACGTTGGTGACGCTCAATTCGTAGAACGAGTACCACTTGTCCCGCCCCTGCTGCTGGGCGTTCCGGTGCTCCAGGTCGGCGCGCCACTGCGCCAGCGTCTCCGGGTTGCGCCACCACACCAGGGTCAGGCGTTCGCCGTCCTCGGCCTCGTAGCTCTTGACCCGGACGAGGTCGTCGCCGTAGACCGCCCGCGCCTTCTCGGCGAGGTGGTCGTCCGTCATCCGGTAGTCGCCGTCGACCTGCTCCGAGAAGCGCGACCTGAACACGACCAGAATCATCTCTGTCTCCCATCAGTTCCGGCTGATGACATCTGACGACACAGCAGTTCCCCCGGTTCACGCGGTTCACCCGGTCCCCGGTGGTTCCGTTCCCGCCCCGGCCCCCGCGAAGGGCCTGCGGAACGTTCCGGAAGTCCGTTCCAGGCGGGCACGAAACCGCAGGTCAGAGGGCGTGGAACCGTTCCGGTGTCCCGGCCTGGCCGGGAAGCCTGGCGGACCGGGCGGACGGCGGACCAGAGTTCTGCCCAGCGGCCGGTGCCGATGGCCCGCCGCCCCGTCCACTCCTTCATCCGCGGCTCCGTCCGCGATCCGTTACGGGGGAACCTCCATGTCCGCTCGCCGTGCCGTGTCCGCCCGCCGTGCCCTGTTCGTCCCGGCCGCCCTCGCGCTGGGCGCCGCCCTCACCCTGACCGCCTGTGGGCCCGACGGCGGCGGCGACGCGGCGAAGCCCGCCCGGTCCGCCTCGGCCGCCTCGCCCGGCACCGCCGCCCCCGCTCCCGGGGCCCCGGCTCCGGCGGCCCCCGCCGCCCAGCCGACGGCCGCTGCTCCCGCCCCGGCGGCTCCCGCCGGAGCCGGCACGGCCCGCCCCAAGACCCCCGTGGTCCCCGCCACGGGCGGCGCGGCCGCGGCCGGTGGCGATGAGGCCTACGCCTACACCCACTCCTGCAAGGCCGACAAGCTGACGGTCAGGGTGACCACCAGGACCGGGTCGCCCGACCAGCGGGTGATCGAGGTGCACAACCAGGGCGGCACCTACTGCGGTCTGAGCTACTACCCGCTCGTCAACCTCGGGAGCTCGAAGGCCCCCGACCACGGCGGCGACCTCACTCCGCTGGTTCCGGGCGGGCTGGGCGGCCCGCCGGCCCACGCGCTGGCCCCCGGCAAGAGCACCTACGCGGTGGTGGACCTCAACCCCGGCAGCGGCAGCGTGGCCGACGTGGACCAGCTGAACGTCCTGGCCGACGACCAGATGCCCAACTCCGACACCCGGACCTTCCCGCTCGGCGCCGGCGCGAAGGTCGGCAAGCAGCCCAAGGTCGGCCTGTACCGGGACAACGTCGCCGACGCGGCCTCCTCCACCGAGACGGCCGGCCGGAGCTGACCTGCTGCGTCGCGCTCCCCCCGCTCCCGGTACGGTGACCGGTACGGTGATCCGCGGATCGACGGCATCCCGGGCCCGCCCGGGGTGGGGGAAGGGCAGCAGATGAGTGTGGAGACCGAGGAGTTCGCGGCGATGCTGCGCGAACTCAAGGAGCGTTCGGGCCGCAGCTACGGGGCCCTGGCCGCTCGGCTGCACGTCAGCACCTCCACCCTGCACCGCTACTGCAACGGCGCCGCCGTACCGACCGAGTACGCGCCGGTGGAACGGCTGGCCCGGGTCTGCGGGGCCGGCGCCGAGGAACTGGTCGAGTTGCACCGCCGCTGGATCCTGGCCGACGCGGCCCGCCGCCGGGAGTCCTCCGCCGCGGGCACCCCGGCCGGCACCGGACCGGCGCCCGCACCGCGGCCGGAGGCCCAGTCGGAACCCGAGCCTGATCCGACGCCCGGCCAGGAACCCGGTCCGAAGCCCGGCCAGGAACCCGGCCAGGGGCCGGAGCCTCGGCCGGCCGCCGGGCCCGACCGGCCGTCAGCCGCCCTACCTGAGGAGGGAACGGAGGTGACGAGCGCGACCCCCTCGGCCCCGCCCGCCGGGCCGCGCCGCCGCACCCGCACCCGGGTGCTGCTGAGCGCGACCGCCGTGGCCGTGCTGGCCGCCGTGGTCTCCGGCCTCGTCCTGCGCGAAGCTGGCGGCACCCCGCGCACCTCCGCCCCATCGGCTGCCGCACCGCCCGTCGCCGCCGGTGCGGCGGCCGGCGCCCCGGCTCCGCCCGCCCCCTCGGACCCCGCCGCCGCGGACACCCCGTCCGCGACCGCCTCGGCGATCCCCGAGGAGCTCCCCCCGCCGTTCCACGTCAGTGTCCTCAACAACAACTGGGGCAGCCTCTGCAGCCAGTGGTTCCTCTCCGCCCGTTCCCCCGCCCAGGTGACCCCGCCCCCGTCGTCCTCCGGCCGGATCGACAGCTGGGCGGCCTCCCAGCGCATGGTGCCCGCCGGACACCTGCGCATCGAGCTGACCGCCCTGGGCGCCGACTCGGACACCGTCGTGCTGAACGCCATGTACGTGCAGGTGGTCAGCACCCGGCCCGCACCGAAGTGGAACGCCTACACGCCCGGGTCCGGCTGCGGCGGCGGGCTCGAACCGGCGGCCTTCGCGGTGGACCTCGACGCGGCCACGCCGCGCGCCGTCCCCGTCCCGGGCAAGGAGGGCGAACGGAAGACCGCCACGACGGACTTCCCGTACCGGATCTCGGCCAACGACCCGCAGGTGATCGACGTGGACGCCTCCACCCGGTCCCAGGACGTCAGCTGGTTCCTCGAACTGGTGTGGACCGGCAAGGACGGCCGCAGCGGCACCATGCGGGTGGGCCTCGGCGACCAGCAGCCGTTCCGGACCGTGGGCAGGCACGGCGCGCCGACCTACTTCCACAACGGCACCGCCTGGGCCCCGGACCACGACGAGGGCTGAGCCCGACCACCGGCCGGGGGCGGAAGGTGCCCGCCCTCCGGACACGTCATCCGCCCTCTGGTCCATGTCAACGGTGTTGGCATAACCTCGGCGGATGACCGACCGTGTAGTGCCCGAACCGCAGCGACGCCGGCGCCGCCCCACCAAGCAGGGCGTGGTGCTGTCCGCCGAACTGATCGTCGACACGGCGATCCGGCTGATCGGCGGACACGGCGCCGAGGCGCTCACGGTGCGGCGGCTCGGCGCGGCCCTCGGCGCCGACCCCAGCGCGGTCTACCGCTACTTCCACAGCACCGACGACCTGCTGCTCGCCATCGCCGACGAACTGATCGGCCGTGCCCAGCGCGGCTGGCGACCCACCGGCGACTGGCGCGCCGACCTGCGCGCCATCGGTCTGCGCATCCACGCCAGCTACCAGGCCCACCCGCAGGCCGCCATCCTCGCCGCCCACCGCACCACCGGCCGCACCCACGAGATCGCCGCCGTCGAGGCGATCCTCGGCGTCCTGCGCACGGCGGGCTTCCCCGACCCCGAGGCCGTCCGGATCTACCACGCCTTCGTCGACCAGAGCCTCGGCTTCGCCGCCCTGGACGCCGCCACGCTCGCCCTCCCGGCCGCCGCCCAGAACGCCGACCTCCACGTCTGGCAGGGCTCCTACGCCCGGCTCGACGCCGCCGACCACCCGCACATCGCGGCCACCGCCCATCTGCTCACCACCGACATGCGCCGCAGCGGGTACCCGTACGCCCTGGACCTGCTGCTGGAGGCCGCCGAGGCCCGGCTGCGGGCGGCGGGCGACTGAGGACGAGGGCGCGCGGGAACGCGGCCGGCCGTCGGTGGTGAGCCCGGGGGCTCACCACCGACGGCCGTTCCGGCCCCGGGCCGGCTCACTGCGCCGCGTGCACCAGTTCCCCGCCGACGTACGTCCGCAGCACCCGGGCGTGGGCGATCTCCTCCGGCGGCCCGGTGAGGATGTCGCGGTCGAGCACGACGAGGTCGGCCAGGTTCCCGGCCACCAGCACCCCGGCGTCGTCGTGCCCGTTCAGGTGGGCGCTGCCGGCCGTGTAGGCGGCGATCGCGGAGGAGAGGTCGAGCCGCTGTTCGGGCAGGAAGACCCGCCCGTCGGTGGCCTCCGGCTCCATCCGGTTGACCGCCACGTGCAGCCCCGCCAGCGGGTCCGGGCTGCTCACCGGCCAGTCGCTGCCCGCCGCCAGGGTGGCGCCGGCCCGCTGGAGGGCGCCGAACGGGTACTGCCAGGCGGCGCGTTCGGGGCCGAGGAAGGGGATGGTGAGCTCGTCCATCTGCGGCTCGTGGGCGGCCCAGAGCGGCTGGATGTTGGCGACGGCGCCGAGCCGGGCGAAGCGCGGGAGGTCGTCCGGGTGGACCACCTGGAGGTGGGCGAGGTGGTGGCGGGTGTCGCGCCGGCCGTTGGCGGTGCGGGCGGCCTCGACGGCGTCCAGGGCCTCGCGCACGGCCCGGTCGCCGAGCGCGTGGAAGTGCACCTGGAAGTCGAGCGCGTCCAGTTCGGTGACGTACCCGCGCAGCGCCGCCGGGTCGACGAAGCTGAGGCCGGTGTTGGCGGTGGCGCAGCCGCAGCCGTCCAGGTAGGGGCTGGTCATCGCGGCGGTGAAGTTCTCCGCGATGCCGTCCTGCATGATCTTCACCGAGCCGGCCCGGAACCGCCCGTGGCTCAACTCGGCGCGGCGCCCGACGAGTTCGGGGATCTGCTCGGCGCCGCGGTCGCGCTGCCACCAGAGCGCGCCGGTCACCCGGGCGGTCAGCGCGCCGGAGCGGGCGGCGGCCAGGTAGGCGTCGGAGGGGTCGGGCATGCCGTTGAACTCGCCGAGCAGGGCGTCCTGCCAGCCGGTGATGCCGAGCGAGTGCAGCAGGCGCTGGGCGCGCAGCAGTCCGTCGAGCCGGTCGGCGGCGGTCGAGGACGGGATCAGTCGGGCGACCAGGGCGGTGGCGCCCTCCTGGAGAGTGCCACCGGGGGTGCCGTCGGCTTCGCGCTCGATCCGGCCGTCGGCCGGGTCGGGGGTGTCGGCGGTGAGGCCGGCGAGTTCCAGCGCCCGGGTGTTGGCCCAGGCGCCGTGGTGGTCGCGGTTGGTGAGGTAGACCGGACGGTCGGGGACGACGGAGTCGAGCAGGTGCCGGGTGGGCAGGCCGCCCTCGAAGCTCTCCATCGACCAGCCGCTGCCGGTGATCCACTCCTGCTCCGGGTTCGCCTCGGCGTACGCCCGGATGCGCGCCAGGTAGTCGTCGACGCCGACGGTGCCGGTGAGGTCGCAGGACGCCAGCTCCGCGCCGCCGCCCACCGCGTGGATGTGGGCGTCCTGGAAGCCGGGCAGCAGCAGCTTGCCGGTGAGGTCGACGACCTCGGTCCTCGGCCCGATCAGCTCCCGGACCTCGTCGTGCCCGACGGCGGTGATCCGTTCGCCGGTCACGGCCAGGGCGCTCGCCCGGGTGCGGGCGGCGTCGCCGGTGTGGACGGGGCCGTGGGTGAAGACCAGATCGGCCTCGGTCATGGGTGGTGCTCCGTTCTCGGGTGGTCGTGCTTGGTCGTGCTTCGTGCTTCACGCGTCATGCGCCGTACGGGTCCTACCCGGAGGTCTCCCCCAGGAAGTACGGCGAGCGCCGCCGCCAGCGGGCCCAGGCCGCCGCCGGCAGCCCGCTGACGATCATCAGGATCACCACGGACAGCTCGAACCACCCGTTGTCGGCGGCGAGTTCGAAGTGGTCCGCGGAGTCGTAGAAGGTCCAGGCGAGGTAGCCGCCGACGGCGAGCAGCGCCGCCGCGCCCAGCAGCGGTCCGACCACCGCGCGCAGCCCCTCCAGCGGGGCGGTGCGCAGCAGGCCGCGGAACCGGACGGCGGCGGCGACGGCGGTCAGCGCGTAGTAGAGCGCGACGACGATGCCGATGGCGTTGACGGCGGCCGAGATGAGGTCGTTGACGGTCGGGATGGCGACCGAGCAGAGCGCCAGCAGGACGGCGATCCCGGTGATCAGCAGGGTTCCGGCGGCGGGGGTGGCGTGGCGGGGGTGCAGCCGGGTCCAGACCGGGCCGAGCACCCGGTCACGTCCCATCGCGTACATCCCGCGCGCGGTCGGGATCACCGAGGACTGCAGCGAGGCCACCGCGGAGAACATCAGCGCGATCAACGGCAGTGCGGCCAGCGGCTGCTGGGCGAGCTTGGTGCCGAAGTAGGTCAGCCCGTGGGCGCCGTTGTCGGCCAACTCGTCCAACGGCAGCACCCGTTGGAACGCGGTGCCGGCGAGCAGGAAGAGCAGCAGCATCACCACCAGGGCGATCAGGCCGCCCCGGGAGGCGTCCCGCGGGTCGCGGACCTCCTCGCCGACGCTGAACACCGACTCGAAGCCCCAGTAGCAGAAGACCGCGAGCACCATGCCCTGCGCGACCGCGTCGAAGGAGGGGATGTCGAAGGGGTTGTACCACTGGAGCGAGAACGGCTGGTCCCCGGCGAACAGCCCGTAGCCGCAGAAGCCGAGCAGCACGGCGTACTCGA
Source organism: Kitasatospora sp. NPDC001132 (assembly GCF_053598415.1). Classification (NCBI taxonomy): domain Bacteria; kingdom Bacillati; phylum Actinomycetota; class Actinomycetes; order Kitasatosporales; family Streptomycetaceae; genus Kitasatospora; species Kitasatospora sp. NPDC001132. The sequence goes on from NZ_JBSFKF010000015.1 coordinate 70,632, forward strand.
AGACCAGCAGTGCCTTCTGCAGCCGGGCCGCCAGCTCCAGCCCGCGCACCGCGACCAGTGCGGCGGCCACCAGCACCACCAGGCCGAGCAGGGTGCACTGGACGGTCGAGTCGGCGTCGAGCCGCAGGCCGGCGACGCTGCGCAGGTGGGCCTGGTCGAGCAGTTGGATGACCGAGGAGCCGGTGACGGTCGTGGTGTACGCCATGAAGACCACGGTCCCCACGGTGTTCACCCACCCGGTCAGGAAGCCCAGCCAGGGGCTGAGGGTGCGGCCGACCCAGCGGTAGCTGCTGCCCGCGTCTGGATCGACGGCGTTCAGCCGCCCGTAGCCGCCGGCGATGGCGAGCACCGGCAGGAAGGCCAGCAGCATGATCGCCGGCAGGTGCAGGCCGACCACCCCGGCCATCAGGCCCAGGCCGATCCCGATGCTGCTCGTGGCGGCCGTGCTGGAGGCGGCGATCGCCGCTCCGTCCAGCAGGCCGAGCGACTGTCGCATCGCGACGTGGGAGGCTCGTGCGTCCGCTCTCGGACTGCCGCCCGTGTCCTTCACCGTCGATGCCAACGGATCACCGCCTTGGTAGTGGGGTGCGCGTGTGGGGGGAGCTCCCGCACCGGTCGGAGGGGGTGACCCGGGCGGGAAGTGCGAGCCATGAAACCGGCGGCGCCCGCACACGTCAATGCTGTTGTCATAAGGACTCACCCGGGCGCCGGCCGTCGCGCTCCGCGCCGACCGCCCCCGGTTGACTCCGGATTCACCGGCCGCCTGGCGTCGTTCGTTCCCCGGCGCCAGCCGTGTGACCGCACCGCCGCCTGCCGGCTCGGTCTGCACCGGCGGCCGGGCGATCGACCTGCCGATGTCGGCGGCCTCGTCTCGCTGGTCTACAACCTGGACGGCGTCGACAACCTGGTGCTGGACGGCCCGACCGCCGCGAAGATCTTCGACTCGCAGATCACCAAGTGGAACGACCAGGCGATCGCCGCCCTCAACCCGGGCGCCACACTGCCGGACGCGGAGATCCACGCGGAGATCCAGTCCTTCCACCGCTCGGACGACTCCGGCACCACCTACAACCTGACCTCCTACTTCGCCAAGACCTCCGGCGGGGCCTGGAGCTCGGCGCCGGACAAGGCCTGAAAGGGGCAAGGACGGCCGGTCCGCGAACGGCAGCGCCGGCGTCTCCGCCCAGATCAAGCAGGTCAAGAACTCCATCGGCTACGCGGAGCTGCCCTACGCCCCGGTCAACGACCTGAAGAGCGCCAGGATCTCCACCGGCGCCGCCAAGCCCGTCAGGGCCACCACCGCCAACGCGGCCGCCACCATCGCCTCCTCCACCGTGGCCGGCACCGACGCGACCCCGCGCTCTCCCTCGACTACGGCACCAAGGCCGCGACCCTCGCCGCCCTCAAGTCCTTCATCACCTACACCGTCGGCGACGGCGCCCAGAAGGCCATCGGCGAGAAGGGCTACGTCCCCCTCCCGGCCGCCATCGCCGACAAGGTCAAGGCCGCCGTCGCCACCCTCGCCTGATCCGGGCCGCACCCGCGCCGCCGCCGGGCCCCACCGGGGGCCGGCGGCGGCGTCCCGGGGCGGACTCCTTCGACGCGATGTCGGTGCCCGGAGCCAGAATGGGATCATGCCCTCCCTGGAGACCACTCCGAAGATCCGCGCCCGGATGAGCAAGCAGCGCAGTCACGACACGGGTATCGAGGTCACCCTCCGCAGGATCCTGCACGCGGCCGGGCTCCGCTACCGCGTCCACCGCAAGCCGCTCAAGGGCGTGCGCCGCGAGGCCGACGTCCTCTTCGGCCCGGCGCGCGTCGCGGTCTTCGTCGACGGTTGCTTCTGGCACGGCTGCCCCGAACACGCGACGTGGCCGAAGAGCAACGCCGAGTTCTGGCGGGAGAAGATCGAGAAGAACCGTGCCAGGGACGTCGACACGGACGCCCGTCTCGCCGAGGCCGGCTGGCTGTCGGTCCGGGTCTGGGAGCACGAGAGTGCGACCGAAGCCGCCGAGCGGATCATCGCCCTGGTGCACGAGCGGCGGGCGGGTTCCGGGCGGAAGGCGGTGCCGGAACCGGCCGAGTACATCACACCTTCCGCCGCCGGCTAGACTCTGGCCACATGACCAGCTCGGGCTCTGCCGCTTCTTTCCTCACGAAACCGCACATTCTGGACCTTTTCGCCGGTCCGGGTGGTCTTGACGTGGCCGCGAAGATGCTCGGGGTCGAATCGCTCGGGATCGAGTGGGACAAGAACGCCTGTGAAACGCGTTACGCGGCCGGGCTCAGGACTTGGCACGCGGACGTCAGCGAGGTCCGGCGCAAGCGGTTCGAGGAACTCGACGCAGACCTTGACGTGCTGGCCGGCGGTCCACCCTGCCAGACCTACTCCGTGGCCGGCAACGGGGCGGGGCGCAAGGCCCTGGAAAAGGTCCAGAAGCTGATCCACCAGCTGGTGGACGGGGCCGGCGAGGCGGAGATCGACGAAGAGTTGGAGAGGATGGGCGGTGATCCCCGAACCGCCCTGGTCCTGGAGCCACTCCGATACGCGATCAAGGCCCTCGACAGCAAAAACCGGAACGGGCGGCCGTTCGACGTGATCGTCCTGGAGCAGGTGCCCGCGGTCAAGGCACTCTGGGAGGTCTACAAGGAGGCGTTGGAAAAGGGCCTGCCCCGCGAAGACGGAACGCGGTTCCGGTACAACGTTGCCGAGGTCAAGACCCTGCACACCGAGGCGTACGGCGTGCCGCAGACCCGTCGCCGCACGATCTTGATCGCGCGGCTCGCCGAGTACGACGCTCCCCGGCTCCCCGCCCCCACGCACCACGTCTTCGACCTGCGCAAGCCCGAACAGGGCAGCCCGCAGGACATCCGGACCGCACTGGACGGGGTCGCGGCTCCATTGCTGCCCTGGGTCCCGATGGGGGACGTTCTCAAGAAGCGACAGGCCCCCTTCGAGATCGTCTCGAACTACGGCAGCGGCGGTGACCCGAAGAAGCGCGGCGTCCGGACGGACAAGCAGCCGTCGTTCACCGTCACCGGAAAGGTCTCGCGCAACGCCGTCCGGCACCCAGACGGCAGGGAGCCCGATCGGGACCGCCTGACCATCCCCGAGGCCGGGATCCTGCAGACCTTCCCGCCCGACTACCCCTGGGACGGTGGCGACCAGTCCCAGCAGGTGGGCAATGCGGTGCCTCCGCTGTTCGGCATGCACGTACTGGCAGCGGCACTTGACATCCCGCTTCCCGCGGAAGAGGTACTGCGGGAAGCGTGGACCCGGCTCGACAAGGAATCGGAGCAGTACAAGAAGCTCCGCCTGGAAGGTTGCGACGCCAGGGAGGGCTGCGGCACCGACTGCCCGAAGCCCGAGGATCAGGCTTCCGCCCCCTCCTCCGCTTCCCCCCGCCCCCGGACCGGCGCGTCCGAGAAGAGCTCGGCGAAGTAGTCCGTCAGCAGGCTCACGGACAGCTCCGGCGCGGGCTCCTCATCGGGGCCCGTCGGGAGCGCGTTCCGTGACACCTGGCGGGCGGTCTCGGCCTCGTCGATCCAGTCGAGCAACGGGCGGGAGTCGCGGTCGGGGTGATCGGGAGCGATCACGTCGTACATCAGTGTCGCCGCAGAGGCGTTGATGGCTCCGGCCAGCGCGTTCACCTCGCGCCCACCGGTGACCGTACCCTTCGCGACCAGCCGCGCGATCGCCTGGGCGGTGGGCCGGTGGTTGATCACGGACATTCGGAGCGCGGTGTTGAGGATGTCCTGGTTCCCGCAAGCCGTGACCACGGGCTCGTAATCCGGGCCGTCGCGGAAGAGCTCGGCCGCCCACCAGAGTCGGGAGAAGGCCTGCTTGTGGTAGGGCCCGCGAAAGCGGTCGGCCGCCACCCTGGCCACCGCGCCGTCCTTGGGTTCCGCCAGGTGCCGCCAGACCACGTAGTCCGGGGCGACGCCGAGGGCGAGGTAGTTCCAGAAGGCGGGGTCGGCCGCTTCACGGCGGGTGAGTCGGAGCGCCGCGTGGAGACGGGGGGCCAACCAGGCGTCGGCCTGGGTCGCCTTGAGTCCGTTGGCCCGGCAGTAGGCCATGGCGTCCTCGACCAGGTCCCGGACGGGGCGCAGCTCGCCACGCCGGTCGTCGTTCGGGAGCGGTTGCGTGACGTCGTTGAGCTTGATGCTCGGCACATTCTCGCGACCCGTGAGCAGCCCTTCGGTGACGAAGTCCGTCGCCTCGGCGCCGGGCAGCAGAGCGAGCCGCTCCGGGAGGTGGTCGGGCCGGTCGGTCATGCGTCGTCCCCCTGAGTGAGGCGTTCCAGGTCGTGGATGGTGGTGGAGAGAGTCCGGGGGACGCCGGCACGCCGAGCGGCGGCGTAGTGGATCCGGGACTGCAGTTCCCCCCACCCGGCAGCGGACACTCCGGTGCGCGCCGTGTGGACCGCCCGCAGGGCCGTCTCCGGGTCACGGTCGGGGTACACGTCGGGGAGCATCTCCCGGAGCACCTCGCCCTGCCAGCCGTGCGGGAACACCGGGCTGCCGTCCTCCTCGACCTCCAGGTCGCCGACGGCGGAGTGGAAGACGGCCGTCCAGACCTCGGAGCACATCTGGGCGAGAAGGAGTTCCCGCACGGTCTTCTCCGGGCCGCTGCCACCCTCGGCGCCGATCAGGTCGCCGAGACCGTCGAAATCGGTGTTGACCCGTACGGCCGGGATCCGACCGGTGGTGTCGACCAGCCAGGGCGAGTCCTTGAACCGCTGGAGTCGGCTCGCTCCTGACCCGAACCTGACCATCTTGACGTCGAGTTCACGGGCGAGCGAGGGCACGACCTCGACCACGTCGACGAACCACTCCAGGTCGGAAGTGGCGATCACCCGGCCGGGCACATTGTCGACGGTGGCCACCACGTGCACGGTGAGGGAGGCACGGTCGAGGAGGTCGCAACGGTGCAGATACAGCTCGGCCGTCTGCTCGCGGCCGTCCTCGGAGATCGACGAGAAGTTCGCCGTCGTACGGGTGTTGGTGGCCCGCTCGGTGAGGACCGCGACCATCTTGACGTTCTGCCAGGGCCCCGACGGGTCCAGCGCCTTGGCCGGGAGACCGGCGGAAAGACGCAGCCGGGCCGCGACCCAGTCGGGGCGTTCCTCGTCCGGTCCGAGGGCGACGACGCGCTCGACGGTGGAGACGTACTTGGTCTCCACGTCCTCCCATGGCTCGCCGTCGGCCTTGAGCTGGGCGCTGTCGACCCGCCAGGACACGTTCCCGGTGAGCCGCCGGTAGGGGTAGACCTTCACGCCTACTCCCCCTTTCCGCTGCGGAGTTCGACGACGAGTCCGGTGAGTTGGGCCCGGACCGGGTGGCGGGAGACGTCGGTGACTCCCCGGAAGACGGCCTTGCGGCTGCCCGGCGACAGGAGCAGGGCGCCGTCCACGACCTCGCAGCCACTGACGGCGACGAGGTCCTTCCACGGCGCGGCGGGCCTCGGGCCGGAACGCACGTCGAACTTGGCGACGGGCGTGACCGGTAGGTCGGAGTCCACGCCGGACGGCACCCGGAGGTCCACGGTGACCGACCAGGCTCCGGTCTCGTCGATCAGTGCGTCCACGTTGTCCAGTTCGGGCAGGGCCGAGGCCGCTTTCGGTCGCGGCCGCTTCGTGGCGCCGCCGACCTTGAGCCGGCGCGCGATCTTGGCTTCGCCGTCGTTGCGGCGCTTGGCCTTGGGCACGGCAACGAGATCGCGTACGGCGTTGTTCACCTCGGTCGTCAGAGCATTGATGCGCCGGTAGGCGGAGGGCGAATAGGCGAGCCGCAGCTCCTCCGTCTGCCCCCACTTGTTGTGCTCCGGCGGCTCGGAGGCCCGGAGGAACTCCTCGGCGGCCTCGGCGCCGAGGGCTTCCGGGCCTGCCGCACGGCCCGCGAGGAGGATGGCCTGGAAGGCGACGCCGATCGGCACGTTGGGGACGGAGCTGTCTTTGACGGTCATACGGTTGCCTCGCATGGAGACCAGCCGGTTGGAACGGCCGTCGGCGTCCTCGGCGTCGGTGACCAGGACCACTGCCTCATGGGGCACACCACCGCGTACCTGGCCACCGTGGAGCGGCACGTCGAGTCGCACGGTGGCCTGGGCGACCTGGCCGCGGCCGGTGAGGCGCTCGACCGTGGTCCCCTCCAGGAAGGCCCTCAGGGCGCGGGTGCGAGAGGGCTGGGCGACGGCCGGATCCACGTGCTCCTCGGGGATCAGCACTTCACCGTTGCGGTACGTACGGACAGACGCCTCCAAGTGCGGCTTGTGGTCACCGCCCCCGGTCATCGCGGCCCAGAAGTTGCGGCCGAGCGCGTCGACGAGTCGGGCGTGCATGCGGTGGACGGAGTCGTCGTCCTCGCTGCTCTCTTCCTGGCCGACAGCGCCGTTGACGGCCAACAGGCTGGCCACGTCGTGAGCGCCGACGATGAGGAAGGAGGTGCCCGGAGCCGCGCTCTCGCGAGTGAGGTAGAGCCTCTCGACGGTCTCCTCGTCGGCCCACCACGAACGGACGACGTCCGTGGACTTGGCGGTCGGGTCGGCACGTCCGAACCAGGCCGGGCCGGCGTACTCCTTTCCTTCCGTCACGCGCCAGGGAAGGTCGAGCCGACCGATGAGACGCCGCTCGGTGTGGCCCTCGTGAGGCTGGGAGAGGGTGGAGTTGATCAGCACCAGGCCGAGTCGACTGGTCGCCCACAGGGTGGCCTTGCCAAGGCCGTAGGAGCCGCCCGCGCCGACGTCCCGCTTGTGACTGTCGAGTTGACGACGGACAACAGCGGCGAAGGGCCCGTCCTCGTAGTCGCCGCCGGTCAGACCGATGGCGTTGTAGTCGTCCACCCGCAGCAGCACCAGGCGGTCGTGCTGGTACATGTCGCGCAGCCCGGCCGCGATCGTGCGCGAGACCTTGCTCTGCTTCCCGCCGTCGGCGGTGAGCGCCTCGTAGTGCGGGCGCAGGCGATCCCAATGGATGGCCTCACGGAACCGAGCGAGGGCCTCGCCGGTGAGCTCGTGCAGGGTGTAGCGTACGCGGACCGGCTCGATCGGGTCGAGACGAGCGTCGAGACTGTTCTGGGTGGCCTCACGGGCGAGCACAGAGACATCGGCCTCGAAGGCGAACGCGGCGGCATTGCCGTATTCGCGGCCGCCGTCGGCGTAGGCCGGCCGGTGGTACCAGTCGATGGGCAACCCGAGTTCGGCGTCGGAGCTGCGCGTGTGGATGGTCTCCAGGTCGGTGTTGAGCAGGGCGGCGATTTTTCGGATGGTCTCGTCCCTGGGGACGGAGCGACCGACGATCCATGCCGAGACGGCGGCCCGGGTCTTGCCCAGATCCTGCGCGAGCTCGGTCTGGGTCTTCCCTGCGTTCTTGAGCTGGCGCGCCAGCCAGGGGCCGAATTCCTCAGCCGCCTTCACGTCCCACCTGCTTCCGCATGGCTTGTTTCACGAGGTGAGAGCCACGCTACCGCATCACTGTTGACAGCGACAGCCTCCTGTCAACTGAAGATTGACATGGGTCGCGCCCAACGAGAGCAGACGTCGAACGCGATCGAAAAACAGGGTCGGCAAGCCCTCCCCGCTTGTCCGAATTCCTCCGATTAAGCCCCCTATGGCCCCACGGTTGCATTTCATCGGGACCCCCGTTAAGGTTCTTTCCAATGTCGCAGCGGGTGCTGGGGCAGCGCCCCTTGACATGGGGTGTGGCATATCTGTGTGGTATATCCGTTCCTGGGGGGGAATTCTTTACGGCCGCCTCCGGAATCCTTCATGGATTCCGTGGATTCTTGCGCGACCCGTTCTCTCCTGCACCACTTCGCACCATCCCATCGTGTCAATTCTCACGAAATGCGAAAGCAGGTACCTCGGTGTCCCCGAAGCACTTCCCGTTCCACCGCATGTGCTCCATCGTCTCCGCCTGCGACGAACTCGCCGACGACCCGCAGGCCCTGGGCATGTACCTCTACCTGCACGACCTGACCCCCGACATGGTCGCCATCTACCGGAACGCCATTCGCGACGCCGAGGCTCAGGCCCGCCGCCCGCGCCGTAACCCCAACCAGTGTCGGCGCATCACCCGCCGCTTCCACTGCACCATCACGTTCACCGCGCACCGCGCCCGCTGACGGCACATCCGACGCTCCTCGCCGCCCACCCTCCCTCCGCATCCGAAGTGGAACCATCCGTGGCCGATCCGCAGTCCCCCGTGATCCGCACCGTCGTCGAGCAGTCCCTCCGCGTCCTGGAGACCTATGCCGTCGACCCGGGCCTGATCCCCGAACACGCCAACGGCGAACGCCGCATCACCCAGGGCGGATACGGCGACCGGCAGCTCTTCGAGCTCGTCCAGAACGCGGCCGACGAGCTGCGCGACGAGCCCGGCGGCCGGATCCACGTCGTCCTCACCGGCACCCACCTGTACTGCGCGAACCAGGGCAACCCCGTGACGCCCGAGGGCGCGGAGACCATCCTGCGCATGAGCATGTCCCGCAAGCGCGGTGGACAGATCGGCCGTTTCGGCGTGGGGGTGAAGTCGGTCCTGGTGGTGACCGACGCACCCGAATTCTTCAGCCGCGAGGGCAGTTTCGGCTTCGACCGTGCCTGGTCGTACGAGTCGATCCGGAACGTCCCCGGGGTGCGCGAGCGGCTCGGCGAGGAGTTCGAGGCGCCCGTGCTGCGCATGGCCCGCGAGCTGGACATGGCGGCCGAGCGCCTCAAGGACCAGGTGCTGGACGAACTGCTGGAGTGGGCCACCACGGTGGTCCGCCTCCCGCTGCTGCCCGGCGCCGCCGAACGGCTGGGCAAGGACATGCACGGCCACCAGGGCGCGGCCAGTCACGACACCCGCGAGGAGTTCCCCTCCGGTTTCCACCTGTTCTCCCCGCACGTGGGGCCGGTGGTCCTGGAGGACCGCCGGCCCCACCCGATCGCGCGGCGGACCCTTCACTCCGAGCAGGCCGGCAACCTGCACACGATCCGGGAGGAGCGGGTCGGCAAGCCTCAAGTGACCTCGCAGTGGCGGGTCTTCACCCGTACCCACGAGCCCACCGAGGTCGCCCGGCGTGACGCCGGCGAGCTGCACGACCGCCTGTCCATCGACGTGGCCTGGGCCGTCCCGGCCTACCGCGAGGACGAGCGGACCGGCCTGCTCAGCGCCGCCGACGCCCGGGGGCGCGGCCGCTTCTGGTCTTTCTTCCCCACCAAGTACGAGATGACCCTCAGCGGCATCCTGAACGGGGCTTGGAAGACCAACGAGGACCGGCAGAACCTCCTGGACTCCTCGCCGTTCAACGTCGAGATGATCCGGATCGCCGCCCGCCTGGTGGTCGACTCGCTGCCCGACCTCGCGCCGGCGGAGGACCCCGGCGCGTACCTCCCGCTGCTGCCCGGCCGTTCCAAGGGCGTGGAGACAATCAGTTGGGCCGACCGTCTGCTCACCGAGCAGATCTGGGCCGCCACCGCGGTGCGTCCGTCGCTGCCCGACCAGGACGGCGTCCTGCGCACGCCCGGTGACCTCCACGTCCACCCCGAACTGGGGAAGGACAGCACCGCGGTCAACCGCTGGTTGAGGGACTGGCATGCCTACCCCGGGCGCCCCCGCGACTGGGTGCACCCCTCGGTCGAGGCCACCGACCTGAGAACCGGCAAGGTCCAGCACATCCTGGCCGCGGCCGGCCGGCGACGGGCGTCCGTCGTCGAGTGGCTGGAGGCACTGGTCTCCGACGGTACGGCGGAGGCCTCGGCGGCCGCCATCCGAATCGTCGCCGACATGATCCGTTCGGAGGCCGGCTGCGCCGCCGAGGCCCGCAAGGCCCGGATCGTCCTCACCGAGGAGAACGGCTTGGTCGCCCCCCTGGGCAGTGTGGTGTACCGCCGCACCGAGGAGGACGGTCTGCGGGAGTCACTGGTCTACGTGGACCGCGCACTGTCCGACGACCCGTCGCTGCACTCCGCGCTCACCGCCCTCGGCATCCAGGAAGCCGACCTCCGGGGGCGCTTCATGAGCGTCCTGGATCAGGGCTTCGGCTCGTACGGCCCGCAGGAGTGGACCCGGTTCTGGGAACTCTTCCACCGGGCGGGTGCCTCCGTGGTGGGCCACGAGGTGACCAAGCGGGTGTCGGCGCCGTTGGAGACCCTGATGGTACGAACGGCGAGCGGCCGCTTCCACCCCATGCGCAACTGCATGATTCCCGGGGTCGTCGTCACCGCGGAGAGCGACCCGGAGATCGCCGTGGACATGCACTTCCACTCCGACGACGAGGGGTTCTTCCGCGAATTGGGCCTCCCGAAGGGCCCGACCTCCAGGAACGACCCCACGGGGGAGCCCTGGTTCGACGAGTACCGGGAAGCCGTGCACGCGGCATACTGCAGCACTCTCGACGACCGGGCGAGCCGACCGAGCCTGGCCAGGACCAGGATCGACGGCTCTCCGATCGGGGGACCGCTGCACCTGCTGCCCTGGCTCTCCGAAGAAGCCCGCGCGGCCTTCCTCCGGACACTGCCCGAGGATGCGCTGCTCGCGAACTGGACCTTGCAGATCGGGGCACAGGCCAACACACGCCAGTCGGTGTGGTCCCCGATCCGTTGGATGCTCAACCGGCACGGCGTGGTCGAGACCTCGCAGGGCCTCAAGCCCCTCAAGGAGACCGTGGGTCCCCAGCTCGACGCCTACCGTGACGTGCTCCCGGTCGCGTCGATCAGCGCCGAGAAGGCCCGCAAGCTGGGGCTCGCCGACAGTGTCGAGAAGGTCCGTCCGAAGCAGTGGGAGCAGCTCCTGGAGAAGCTCCAGGAAAGCGAGGACGACGCCTTCGTCGGTTCCACCTACGCCCTCCTGACCCGCCTGGAGATCCCCTTCCCCGAGGACTCGCTGACTCGTTGCCGGATCGGCGACAGCTGGGACACCCGGGCGGACGGGGAGATCGCCGTCGCGGCGAACCCGGCGGAGTACCGCTCCTTGCAGGCCGAGCGGGTGCCCGCGCTGCTGGCGCCGGACCAGGAGTCCGCCGACCTCATGGTCGAGCAGTGGGGCATGCTTCGCCACGACGACGTGGTGAGCCGGGAGACCCGGCACGAGGCAAGTGTGGAACCGGTCCCCCTGGTCGAGGAGTTCCCGACGCTGCGCCAGAAGATGGGCAGCGCGGTCGCCCCCTATTCCCTGCTGCGCTGCTCCACCCTGGAGGAGGTCGTCCGTACCCCGCACGGTGCGCGGGCGAAGTCTCTGGACAGCGCCCGCCAGGGCAATGTGATCAAGGTCGTGGACTCGCTGGACCGGCTCGGCGTGCTCCGGGCCGTGGACCGCGAGTTGGGTCTGCGGATGGGAGAGGCCGCTTGCCGGGCGGTCCTGGAGGCCCAGGCCCGCCAGGAACAGGACGAGAAGACGCGGTCCGCGATGAAGGCGATTCGCGAGGCCTCGGACGTGACGGCCAAGCTGGAGCTGCTGATCGGCGCGGAGGCCCTGCGCGACCGGCTCCCCGCCGGTCTCATGGACGCCGAGCGTCAGGAGTCGGACGGACAGGAGCCCACCGGACGCCGGATCGCGCAGATGGCGTTCAACGCACACGGCGACACGGTGCTCAAGACCCACGCCCGGGACATCCTGGAGCGTTTCCCGAACGCCCCGGCGTCCTACACCGGCAATTCGGCCGCGGTCTCCTTCGTCGCCGACCTCGGCCTGCCGGCGCCCTTCGCCGGCTACCGGGCACCTTCCCTCGAACAGAGCCTGACCGTGGAAGGGCCCCGGGACTTCCCCCGTCTGCACGAGTACCAGGAGAGGTTGGCCCTCAACATCTTCGAGATGTTGGACCGACTCGCCCCGCAGCGCGCCATGCTCTCGCTGCCCACCGGAGCCGGCAAGACCCGGGTCACCGCCGAGGCCGTCATCCGCTGGGTCAAGCAGACCGGCGCGCTCCGGGGCCCGATCCTGTGGATCGCCCAGACCGAGGAGCTCTGCGAACAGGCCGTACAGAGCTGGCAGTTCGTCTGGAGCAAGGCCGGTGCACAGGAACGGCTGACGATCAACCGGCTGTGGACCTCGAACGAGGCGGCCCCGGTCGTCGACGGGCCGCAGCTGGTGGTGGCCACCGACGCCAAGCTGCGGGTGTGCCTGGACACCGACCGGTACGCCTGGCTGCGGGAGGCCGCACTGGTCGTGGTCGACGAGGCGCACGTGGCGACCAGCCCGAGCTACACCGAGATCCTGAGCCGGCTCGGTCTGACCCAGTACCAGACGGACCGGCATCTGCTCGGGCTCACCGCGACCCCGTTCCGCGGCCACAACGAGGAGGAGACCCGCCGACTGGTCAACCGGTTCGGCTCGCGCCGGTTGGACGAGGGGGTCTTCCCCTCCGACGACGCCTACGGGTACCTCCAGGAGATCGGTGTACTGGCGCGGGTCGAACACCGGGAGTTGACCGGCGGCACCATCGAGCTGTCCCGCCAGGAGCGGGAGAGCGCCGAGCAGTTCAGCCTGCTGTCCAAGGCCGCCGAGCAGCGGCTGGCCGACGATCACGACCGCAGCCGCCGCATCGTCGAGCAGATCACGGCGATGGACGAGGACTGGCCGGTGCTGGTGTTCGCCACCTCGGTGGAACACGCCAAGCTCCTGGCGGCCATGCTGATGGACCAGAAGATCTCCGCGTCCTCGGTGGACGCCACCACCTCCGACGCCGACCGACGAACGCGGATCGGGGACTTCCGCGACGGACGGATCCGGGTGATCACCAACTACGGTGTCCTCACCCAGGGTTTCGACGCCCCCGCCACCCGCGCGGTGGTCGTCGCCCGGCCCGTCTACAGCCCGAACGTGTACCAGCAGATGATCGGGCGCGGTCTGCGTGGCCCCCGCAACGGAGGCAAGGACACCTGCCTCATCCTCAACGTCCGCGACAACATCCGGAACTTCGACACCGCTCTCGCCTTCACGCAGTTCGAGTACCTGTGGAGCAACCGATGACCACCCGCTCCGAGGACGGCCCCCTCCTCACGGCCGAACAGCAGGCCGTCGTGGACCGGCCGTGGGACACCCGGCTCCTGGTCACCGCGGGGGCGGGGACGGGCAAGACCCACACCCTGGTGCGCCGGATGGACGCACTCATCGGCCACATCGACCCGGACGAGGCGCTGGAGGCCTCCGAGCTGTTGGTCCTCAGCTTCTCCCGCGCCGCCGTCCGGGAGTTGCGGGACCGGATCGCCCGACATGGCGAGCACGCGCGACGGGTGCGGGTGCAGACCTTCGACTCCTGGGCCTACTCCCTGCTGCTCCAGGCATATCCGGACGGGGCGTGGTCGGAACTCTCCTTCGACGAGCGGATCCGGGCAGCCACCGACGCGATCGAGAAGGGCGCGCTGGAGTCACTGGAAGCAGGCCCGCCCACACACGTGATCATCGACGAGGTGCAGGACCTGGTGGGCGCGCGCCGGGAGATGGTGGAGTCGCTGCTCGACCGCCTCCAGGGCTCCTGCGGGTTCACCCTGGTCGGCGACTCGGCCCAGGCGATCTACGACTTCCAGATCGAGGACCCGGAGGAATTCGCCGATCGTGCCGACCTCTTCCTCCGCTGGGTGCGGATCTCCTTCGCCGACGACCTGGAGGAACTGCGGCTGACCCGGAACTTCCGGGCCGTCACCCCCGAGGCACGGACCGCGCTCCCGCTCGGCCCCGCCGTCCAGGCCATCGGCAGCGCCCCCGAGGGCGCGGACGCTGCCGCCGAACGCCTGCACGGGGAGCTGCGCGAGCTGCTGCTCGACCTTCCCGACCTGGGCTCGTTCACCGACTCCTTCACGCTGGACTCGCTGCGGTCCTTCCCCGGTACCTGCGCGATCCTGTGCCGCGACAACCGGCAGGCGTTGGTCGTCTCCGAACTGCTGCACACCCAGGGGGTCCCGCACGCCCTGCGCCGCCCGCTCCGGGACCGGCCCGTGCCGTACTGGGTCGCCGAGGTGCTGCGCCGGACCGCGGCCGTCACCCTCACCGAGGAGCGGCTGCGCGAGCTGCTCACCACGATCCCGCTGCCCGAGGGCACCGACCTCGACCGAGTGTGGCGGTCCCTGCGGCCCGCGGCGCGCGGCGCAGGCCGGGGCACCCTCGACGTGGTGCGGCTGCGCCGCCTGGTGGCGGAGCGCCGCTTCCCGGACGAGCTGGCCGATCCGGAACCGGCCCGGCTCGTGGTGTCCACGGTGCACCGCTCCAAGGGCCTGGAGTTCGACCGGGTGGTGCTGCTCAATCCGCCGACCGTGGCCGAGCTTCGTCGTCGTGTCGAGGGGCCTGACCTGCCCGCCGAGGCCCGCGCACTCTACGTGGCGATGACCCGGGCACGGGAGGACCTGTACCGGGTCGCCGCGCCCGACACGGTGACGGTGCTCAGGCACAAGCCGACCGGACGGCTGTACCGGGGAGTCCCGAACCAGCGCCTGCAGTGGCGGCGCGACGGCGTCGAGGTGCGGGCCGGGGACGTGGACGCCCTGGAACCGGCCGACGCCCAGGTCGACGCCCCCGGTGCCCAGGCGTACCTGCTGGAGCGGGTGAGGCCGGGGGACGCGGTGACGTTCAGGCTGCGCGACGCCCTCCCCATGGGCCCCACGCAGAGTCCCCGGTACGCACTGCTCCATGAGGGACGGGAGATCGGCGACGCCTCCGAGGCCTTCCGGAGCCAGCTTTACTCCGTCCTGAAGGTCGGCACGAAGTGGGAGATCCGCTGGCCCCAGGAGATCTGCGGTCTGCGGATCGACTGCCTGGAGTCGGTGGCGGGCAGCCCGGCTGCCGGGACCAACGCGGGCCTCGGCGACCACGGTGTGTGGATCGCCCCTCGCATCAGTGGAATCGGACGGTTCCGGCACACCGCCGGAACCGAGGAGGAGCAGGAATGACCATCCACGCAGGACGGCACGCCGGGCACTACCGGGTCCGTGAGGACCTGGTGTCCCGCCTCCGCCGGGAGCTGCTGGGCCCCGACACCGGCGACACCGCCGAGGACCGGGCCGAGGTTCTCGACCAGGACGCCCCGATCACCCGTTACCCCATCGGCGTGCTCTATCCCCGCCCGGCGGACGCCGCGGCGACCCGCCGGCTCGAGGAGGACGACGAGGAGCAGAACGGGCTCGACGAGGAGCCCCTGCCCAGGTCCGCCGGTCTCGACGAGTCCGGCCCGAACGTCGGCCGCCCCGACTCCGGCAGCCGACGGCCCTCCAGTGTCGGCCTGACCTTCGCGGTCGATCTGGACGTGTGCCGGGAGATCGTGGTCTCGGCCCGCGCCGCCGCGTACGAGCCGGAGGACGCCGAGGGACGCAGGATCTCGGCGCGTCGCAGTGAGGCCCGCACCACCTCCGAGCAGCGGGAACACTGGCGCCGGGTGGAGCTCGACCTTCCGGACGTCCGGATCGACCTCGACCTCCCGGGTCGTCGCGAGACGTACTACCCGATCGCCCGCCCGGTCCGGCTGGACGTACACGTCCGCCGCCCGGCGCAGGGGACCGGCACGGTCACCGTCACGGTCACCCTGGTGAACGAGCAGCGGGTCGGCGAGCGTGAGCTCCAGGACGCCTTCGCCCTGTTCCAGGCCGGGCTGACGGTCCGTGCCGTCGACGGGTCGAGCGCCTTCGTGGACCGCACGACCGCCCTGCCCGCCGTGGACTCCGAGCTGGAGAGCAGTCGGCTGCTGCACCGGCACGCCCCCACTTTCGCCACCGGCCACGGCTGCGCGGCGGTGTGGGACTGGACCCCGTCCCCGATCGGCCTCACCGACGTGGTGCCGGCCGGGGTGAGCGAGGTGCGCACCGAGTTCGTGCCCACGCACGAGGTGCTGCTCACCGACTCCAATCCGACGATCGACGCGAGCGCCCTCACCATGCTCGGTCTCGCCGAAGGCGGGGACGCCGAGGTGATCGCCGCGCTGGAGGGACTGGCCGACGGCTACGAGCGGTGGATCGAACGGAAGCAGGACGAGGCCGCCGAACTCGCCGACACCTCCTACGGGCCGACCGCCGCCGACCAGGTCCGCGCCTGCCGCGAGGCCCTGGAACGGATCCGGGGGGGCATCGCGCTGCTGCGCGACAAGCCCGACCTGATGTGGGCGTTCCGCCTGGCCAACCGGGCGATGGCGACCCAGCGGGCCCGGGCCGCCTGGGTCAAGGGGGGTCGGATCGGTGAACCCGCCCCGACCACGGCGCGCTGGCGTCCGTTCCAGATCGCCTTCGTCCTGCTGTGCCTGGCCGGAGTGGACGACCCGGAGCACACCGACCGGGGCGTGTCCGACCTGCTGTGGTTCCCCACCGGTGGTGGCAAGACCGAGGCGTATCTCGGTCTGATCGCGCTGACCACCTTCCTGCGCCGCAAGCGACTCGGACCGGCCGGCGGTGGTGTCACCGTCCTGATGCGCTACACGTTGCGCCTGCTGACCCTCCAGCAGTTCGAGCGCGCCGCGATCCTCATCTGCGCCATGGAGCGGATGCGCCTGGAAAACCCCGAGGAACTGGGCCACGAGGAGATCTCCATCGGCATGTGGGTCGGACGCTCCGCCACGCCGAACACCCTGGAGGTGGCTTCCCGGCAGCTCGCCACCGCCCGCGCCGGACGGGTGCTTCAGACGGAGAATCCCGTCCAGTTGCACGCCTGTCCGTGGTGCGGGACCGCCCTCGACGCCCACCACTACGCGGTGGACGAGGAGGCCGAGCGGATGGACGTGTGCTGCCCCGGCACGGACTGCCCGTTCTCCGGCGGGCTGCCGGTGCACCTGATCGACCAGGCGGTGTACGCGGCCCGGCCCACCCTGGTGATCGCCACCGTCGACAAGTTCGCCTCGATGCCGTGGCGTGCACAGACCGCTGCCCTCTTCAACCGCGACCGCCAGGACGCCACCCCTCCACCGGAGTTGATCGTGCAGGACGAGCTGCACCTGATCTCCGGGCCGCTGGGCACCCTGACCGGCCTGTACGAGACCGCCGTCGACGTGCTCGCGGACCGGCCCAAGGTGATCGCCTCCACCGCGACCATCCGCAGGGCCGCCGACCAGGGCAGGGCCCTGTTCTCCCGCGAGGTACGGCAGTTCCCGCCCGCCGGGCTGGACGCCCGCGATTCCTGGTTCGCCGTGGAGACCCCCGCGAGCGAGAAGGCGTCCCGCCGTTACGTGGGCCTGCTCGCCCCCGGCACCAGCCAGTCCACCCTGCTGATCCGCACCTACGCCACGCTGCTCCACCAAGCGCTGCATGCCGACGCGGACCAGAAGGTGCGCGACGCCTACTGGACCCTGGTCGGGTACTTCAACAGCCTTCGCCTGCTGTCCGCCGCCGAACTCCAGGTCCACGACGACGTCGTCTCCTACCTGGACCACCTGGCCGAGCGCGACGGGCACGAGCCGCGCTCAGTCGGCAACTACTCCGAGTTGACCAGCCGGGTGGACGCCAGCGAGATCCCGGCCCGTCTGAAGCAGATCGAGCGCAGACTGACGGACGGTGACGCGGCGGACGTGGTGGACGTGCTCCTGGCCACCAACATGATCGCGGTCGGCGTGGACGTGGACCGACTCGGGCTGATGGCCGTCATGGGTCAGCCGCAGACCACCGCCGAGTACATCCAGGCCACCAGCCGGGTCGGCCGAGCCCACCCCGGACTGGTCGCGGTGATGCTCAACTCCAACCGCTCCCGGGACCGTTCGCACTACGAGAACTTCCAGCACTTCCACTCCGCGCTCTACCGAGAGGTCGAGTCCACCTCGGTGACGCCGTTCTCGGCCCGGGCCCGCGCTCGCGGCCTGCACGCGGTGATCGTCGCGCTGGCCCGCCTCCTGATCCCGGCGGCCCGCAGGGACGAGGACGCGGGAAAGATCGACCTCTTCCACGACCGACTGCGGGAACGGATCCGCCCGCTGATCCTCGACCGGGTCGCGAAGGTCTCCCCTGAGGAGGTCGCCCACGTCGCCGCGGCCTTCGACGAGTTCGTCCAGTGGTGGTACGACGAGGCCGAAGCGAACGACGGCCTGTGCTACGAACCGAAGCGCGGGCGTTCCAGCCCCTCGCTGCTCAAGCCCTACGACGACGCCCTGGAGGACGTCGAGGCGTGGGAGACCCTGTGGTCCCTGCGCGACGTCGACGCCGAGTCCGCTCTGTTCATGGAGGCATCCCGATGACCCCGCCGCCGTCCCGCCGCCGGCGCACCGCCGGCTCCGCCGCTCCGGCCCACAACCTGCCCCGCCGCGGCGCGGTCCGTCGGGCCCAGGCCATCACCACCTACGGCGTCGGATCGCTGGTCGCCGTGGAGCAGGAGTCCTTCATCGTCTCGGGCATCGACGGCGCGGCGGAGCAATGGCCGCGCGACGAGGCCCCGGTGATCCGCGAACCCCGCCTCGCCCGGGTGCTGGGAGTGACGCACTTCCGTCTGCCGCCCGCCTCGGGTGACGACAGCCGCGACGGCATCCGGGTGCGCCGTTTCCCGCTCTGGCACCACTGCGCCGAGTGCCACGCGCTGGACCACGTGCGGAAGTTCAACTCTCCGCCCGGACGCAACGAGTGCGGCGAGTGCGGCGAACCGCTGGTCCCCTCCCGCTTCGTGGTCGCCTGCGAGGACGGACACATCGCCGACTTCCCGTACTGGAAGTGGCTGCACCGGGGCCGGCGCGGCGAGAGCGGGTTCTGCGGTGGCCGGATGAGCCTGACGTCCTCCGGACGCACCGCCTCGCTCCGTTCGGTCGTGATCTCCTGCTCCTGCGGGGTGCCGGAGGTGTCCATGGAGGGTTCCTTCCGTACCGGCACCCTCAAGGAGCTGAACATCGACTGCCCCGGCGAGCGCCCCTGGCTGAAGGGTGCCGATCGGGTTCCGTGTTCCCGGACACCGCGGACCCTCCAGCGCGGTTCCTCTTCCGTCTGGCAGCCGGTGCTGCGCTCGGCCCTGTCCATCCCGCCGTGGAGCGACACTCGGGTACACGCCTTGGACGAGCACTGGGAGGATCTCCGCAAGTGTTCCGACCTCGCCCAGATCGAGATCCACCTGAAGTACATCTTCAAGGGGTCCGCATCCCCGGTGAGCCCCCAGCAGGTCCTGGACCTGATCTCGGCGATGGAGGCCGAGGACCCCTCCGCCGAGGACACCGTCGATCGCGACCAGGAGCAGCGTTACCGGGCGCTGCGCGACCTGGAGTACCAGCGTCTGTGCGTCGGCAATCCGGAGGAATCCGACCGACACACCGAGCAGTTCGTCTGCGAGCCCCCGGTCGGTGACGAGAAGCCCCTGACCGAGCTGGGCCTGGTCACCCCGATGCTGGTGAAGAAGCTGCGCGAGGTCCGCGCACTGAAGTCCTTCACCCGGGTCATCGATCCCGAGACCTCCTCCGACGGCCACGAGGCAGAGTTGTCACTCGCTCCGACCGACTGGCTGCCCGCCATGGAGGTCCACGGCGAGGGGGTGTTCCTTCGGTTCGACGAGGAGCGCGTGGACGCCTGGGCCGAACTGCCCGATGTCGCCGACCGCGTGGCACGCATCCACGACCGCCACCAGCAGGTCCTCGCCGAGCGGGCCTCCGACCCGACCCGGGTCCCGCCTTCCCCCGCCACCCCGCGCATGGCCCTGTTGCACACCTTCGCACACGTGATGATCAACGAGTGGAGCCTGGACTCCGGCTACCCGGCCGCCTCGCTGCGCGAGCGGATCTACTCCGGTGACGACATGGCCGGAGTGTTGATCTACACGGCCACCAGCGACTCGGCCGGCAGCCTCGGCGGCTTGGTCGCCCAGGGCGAGATCGACCGTCTCGCCCAGGCCGTGCGCTCGGCCGTCCGGCGCGCGGAGTGGTGCTCCGCCGACCCGCTCTGCGTCGAGACCGAGATCTCCGGCACGGGGGGCACCAACCTGGCCGCCTGCCACGCCTGCGTGATGCTCCCGGAGACCAGCTGCGAGCACAACAACGGCCTGCTCGACCGGGCCTTGCTCGTCGGCACCCCCGAGGACCCGTCGATCGGCTTCTTCTCACACCTGCTCACCCGTTGAGCGCCGACCGGTGATGTCTGGGCGGGACGGCACACCCGATGCCGTCCCGCCCCGGCATCATGTTCGCCGCGCGGCTCGGTTCACCGCCGGTCCCGTGGTGCCGGTGCGGGGTGACCCAACGCGGCCCGGATCGCGAGCCCGAGGGCCCTGGCCACCGGAGGCGGCGACGCGTGGCCCACCTGCCGGTAGCGGTGTGTCTTGCCACCGGCGAACGCCCAGTCCTCGGGGAATCCCTGAAGCCGTGCTGCCTGCTCGACCGTCAGCGTCACCATGTCCGTGCCGTCCGGCGACGGGTCCCAGCGGTCGTCGGGGCCGGGGACCTCATTGCCGACAGTGCCACCGTTGACCCGCATGCGGGCCCAGGAGCGCTTCGTCCCGGTCGGCCCCAGGTCCGGCCCGCCACGCTTCCAGGAACCTCCGACCAGGGTCGGGGCGACCTCGTCGGCCTGCGCTGCCCAGGCGGCGGCGTGCGGCCACCCGCGAGCCGCCATCGAGGCGCCCAACGCCTCCCCCACCGTCAGCGGCGGCTCGGTGTCACGCGCCGGGGGCACGAAGTCACGTATGGAGCCCTCTTTCAGCGCCACCAGGATCCCCTGCTTGCGGTCCTGGGGCACACCGTGCCACTTGGCGTTGACGACGAACCACTCGTACTCGTACCCGAGGTGGTCGAGCTCGGCCTCGACCTCCGAGCGGATGGACTCGTACGCGGGCTTGGAGGCCAACTCGGAGAGATTCTCGATGAGCAGGGCACGCGGCTGCACACCGTGCATCAGCATCACCGTCGCTTCGAGCAGCTCGAGTTCCTCTGCGCTGTCCTCGCGCCTCACCGCGGCGTTCGCCTTCACCCGTGGCAGACCGGCGGCCAGCAGGTCCACGTCGTAGCACTCCTGGTGTTCCTCGGGAACGAAGTCGAGGAGGTCGGCCTCGAGGACGTGCCAATCCGGGCGGTTCAGCCGCAGGGTCTCGCAGGCCACCGGACGGTTGTCGAGGAGCAGCACGGGGTCGAAGCCCGCCTGTTCGAGACCGAGCGCGAGGCCACCCGCCCCGGCGCACACGGCGAGGCAGGTCAGACGGTCGGGACGGGACTCTTCCATGATCACCATTTGTGTTCGTCGGAATTCTCGGCAACGGCCGGGGCTGAGCACCGGTGTGACGGCTCCCACTCGGCGAAAGCCGATCGTCAGGGTCCGTACGGTGCGTGCCCGAGCCGACCCGGGCCGGCTGCCCCCTCGTCAGAGTTCGTCGAGGGGCTCGTCGAGGACGCCCTGGCGGGCGATGATGTAGCCGAGGTGGCCGCGGCTGCGGCTGCCGAGGAGTTCGCTGGCCTTCTGGATGTGGCTGGAGACGGTGCGGGTGCTCATGCCGAGGCGGGAGGCGATGGCCTCGTCGGTGTAGCCGTTGACCATCAGGCGCAGGACGTTCTGGCGGGTGCGGGCGGTCAGCAGCCGGGGGCGGTGGTGGCCCTGCTGGTAGGTGACGGGCTCGGCGCGCTCCCACATCAGCTCGAAGATCTTGAGCAGGTACTCGACGAGCGGCGGGAGTTCGATGAGCATGGCGGCGGCCTCGCGGTCGGCGCCGGCCGGGATGAAGGCGGTGGTGCGGTCGCAGATGATCACCCGGTCGAAAACCTCGTTCAGGGTCCGCACCTGGGCGCCCTGGGCGGTGACCTGCTCGATGTAGGCCAGCGTCGGGCCGTGCGAGCGCACGGTGTGCTGGTAGAGGGTGCGCTGGCGCACGCCCCGGCCGGCCAGGGCGAGGTCGCGCGGGAGCGCGTCGGCGAGCTGCTCGGTCCTGCGGCCGCCGCCCGGCTGGGCGGTGAGCAGTTCCTCGGAGCAGGCGGCGACGGCCTTCTCCAGCGCGGGGTTGATCTCCTCGCCCGCCAGCAGCCGGATCGGCAGCTTGGCCCGTCGCATGACGTCGCGGTAGGCGTGCTCGGCGGCGTGGAAGGAGGTGTGCAGCGCGGCGAGCCGTTCCTGGTGCTCCAGTACGGCGAGTTCGAGCGGCCGCGCCAACCCGGTGACGGCGATGTCGGGCGGGACGGGGGCCAGCCGGTCACCGGAGCCGGGCAGCGGGCGCAGCAGCCCCATGGCGAGCAGGCATTCGGGGGCTTCGCCGGTCGCCTCCCCCTCGGCCAGCGCCGTGCGGTAGAACTCGATGCCCCGGTCGCAGAGCTGGGGTGTTCCCCTTTCCGCGCAGTTGTCCTGGGTTGGGCACATCTGGGCATCCTTCCGGCTTCGGCATTGCGGTTTCACGAATGCCCGTACCGGCTACCGCCAGGCATCAGAACCGGCAAGATGGAGGTGACTGCCGTTCGGACGCCGCCCCCCGGGCTCCGACAGCCGTGAGTGTACGCCCAATGGGCGCGGAAATCATCGGCTGACAGTAGTCGGGTGAGCACGCAGGAGGGGGAGCCGACGGTGGCGGTCACGATCACGGCCGCGCCCGGCAGCGGTGACCCGGGGGATTGCCGGCGCAGCGCACCTGGCGCCCCGGCGGGGTGCCCGGAGCGGGCGGTCGGCGCGTGGAACGGCCTACAGACGGAAGGCACCCCCAGTTGCGAGCTGATTCCGACCCAGCGACACCGCCCGCCGCCCTCGCCGGCCTGGTGGACCAGCGCCTGGTACGACAGTTCGCGGAGGCCGCCGCCGCGCAGGTCGGCTCCGGCGCGGTCCGGCTGCTGGGCGACGGCGGGATCCTCCAGGCCTTCGCCAAGCAGCTGATCGAGGGTGCTCTGGAGCTCGAACTCCAGGAGCACCTGCGCGGCTCCGGCTCGGACCCCGGCTCCGGGTCGGGCTCCGGCTCCGGGCCCGGTCCCGGCACCAACGGCCGCAACGGCGCCCGGGCCAGACGGCTGCTCACCGAGATCGGCCCGGTCGAGGTGCGGGTGCCCCGGGATCGCGAGGGCAGCTTCACCCCCAAGGCCGTCCTCCCCCGGGCCCGGCGGCTGCCCGGGCTCGACCGGCTGGTGATCTCGTTGACCGCGCGGGGCCTCAGTTCGGGCGAGCTGGTGGCGCACCTGGCCGAGGTGTACGGGGTGGAGTTGAGCAGGGAGACCGTCTCGGCCATCACCGACCAGGTGCTCGACGAGCTCGCCGAGCGGCGCGGGCGGCGGCTCGACCCGGTCTACCCGGTGGTCTTCGTCGACTCGGTGCGCAGCGGCCGCTCGGGCGGGCCGCTGGTGCACCTGGCGCTCGGGGTCTCCGTCGAGGGCCGGCGCGAGGTGCTGGGCCTGTGGCCGGCCGCGGACGGGGAGCAGTGGCCGCAGGTGCTGGCCGGGCTCGCCGAGCGCGGAGTGCGAGAGGTCTGGGTGCTGGTCGGCGGCACCGGTGCGGCGCTGGCCGAGGCGGCGGCCGAACAGTGGCCGAGCACCGTGGTGCACGGCTCGGTGGCCCACCTGCTGCACGCGGCGCTGCGGCACGCGCCCGGCGAGGACTGGGCGGCGCTGTCGCGGGCGCTGCGCGGGACCTGTACGGCGGCGACCGAGGCGGCCGCGCTGGAGCGGCTGGCCGAGGCCGAGCGGCAGTGGGGGCCGAGCCACCGCGAGGTGTTCCGGGTGTGGCGCTCGGGCTGGCCGCTGCTGGCGCCCGGTTTCCGCTTCGGCCCGCAGGCGCGGCGGCTGCTGACGGGCGGAGGCGCGCTGGAGCGGCTGCACGCCCGGCTGCGCCGGATCGAGCAGTCCGCGGGCCGGGTGCAGGACGAACGGGCCGCGCTCAAGCGCGCCTACCTGGCGACGCTCGCCCTGGAGTCGCCGGCCGGGGCGGGGCGGCCGGGGGTCGAGGACTGGCCCGCCGTCCGCGGGGAGCTGCGCCGGGGCTCGCTGCGGCGCGCCGGGGTGCCCGTCTCCGCACGGCTCCCACCACTGATCTGACAGAGCCAGGCGGGGGTTGGATCATGTCTGTCTGTTTTTGACACGATCTGCCCGGGCTTCCGGTTCCCGCATTGCGTGTTCACGATCACAAAGAGAGCTTCCAAGCACGTTTGGGCCTTCGGCAGGATGCGTTCCAGAGCGAAGAGGGCAGACCGCCCTCCTCAGGAAGAGGAATTCGCGATGCCAAGCCTTGCCGTCCGCGTCCACAAGATGCCCGGGATGCGCACCGTTCGACCGGTCGCCGTGGTGGGCCTGCGACTCCACGACCGGCCGCGCCTGTCCGTGGTTTCCCTCACCGCCCACGACTCCCTCTGCGGGGACTCCGGCTGGGGTCCGTGAGCCTCGGCTCCGTCGACCACCCGATCCTCACCTTCTCGCACTGCTTCGAACAGACCTGATCAGAGAGGAACCGACGATGGCGAACCCGTTCGAGGACCCCGAGGCCAGCTACCTCGTCCTGGTCAACGACGAGGGCCAGCACTCGCTCTGGCCGGCCTTCAGCCCGGTGCCCGCCGGCTGGCAGCAGGTGTTCGGTGCCGCCGGACGGCAGGACTGCCTCGACTACGTCGAGCAGAACTGGCAGGACCTGCGGCCGAAGAGCCTGATCGCGCAGCTGTCCGAGCACTGACCTCGGCCACCGCCCACCGACCGTCGGAGGGCTGAACACCCGGCTTCCGTACGGGGATCCCCGCCGAGCGGCCGCTCACCCGGCCACACCGCCTCTGCGCCGACCGCGGAGAAGAAACGCGGAGCAGCCCGTCGCTCACCCGGCGGAGCACCGCGCCCGAGCCGCCGCTCACCCGGCCGCTCCCCGGCCCTTCCCCCGGCCGCCGGCACCACCCGCAGCACGGATCGCACCGCACCACTGCGGCACGGACCGCACCGCACCGCACCGCCGCGAGCCTTGGCACCACCGCGAGCCGCCTCATCCTCGCGAGCCACCGCAGCACCCCACCCCCGCCGTACGGCCCCGGCATGCCGTCGGCGCGGTCCCGTGTCCGACATCTACGCGCGTGTATCGAACAGCGCCGGCGCGCCGGCATCCTCCGCTCCGTCACACCGCGCCGCACGGCCGCACCACCACACCGCGCCACACCGCGCCACACGGCCGTCACCCGAAGCACACCCCCAGCACCGCAAGACGACCGCAACATCGCTTCCGCCGACCGCCGGGCTGACCGCCCCGAGGTCAACCCAGCTCGCCGCTCCCGCCACCGCGGGGGCCAGCCGCACGAGGGAGAGAGTCACATGTCCGGGGTCCAGCAGACGCACAGATCCGAGCAGCGGCCGGAATCGGCCGAGGTCCTGTGCCGCGCCCGTCCCGACGCCCGTCCGACCCTCACCGAGCTGGTCGACGCCCAGGTCGCCCGCACCCCCGACGCCCCCGCGCTGTACGCCGAGGGCACCACCCTCACGTACGCCGAGCTGGACGCCCGCGCCAACCGGCTGGCCCGGGTGCTGGCCGCCCGCGGCCTGGGCGCAGAGGACGTCGTCGCGCTGGCCCTGCCGAAGTCCCCCGAGGCGATCGCCGCGATCCTCGCCGTCGCCAAGACCGGCGCCGCCTGGCTGCCCGCCGACCCGGCCTACCCGGCCGAGCGGCTGCGCCACATGCTGACCGACTCCCGCGCCGCCCTGGTGCTCACCACCGCCGAGGCCGCCGGGCAGCTGCCCGGGACCGGCGCCCCGCTCCTGCTGCTCGACTCCCCCGAGCACCGGGCCGAACTCGACGCCCAGCCGGACGCCCCGTTCACCGCCGCCGAGCGGGTGCGTCCGCTGAGCGCGCTGAACACCGCGTACGTCATCTACACCTCCGGCTCCACCGGCGTGCCCAAGGGCGTGGCCGTCACCCACACCGGGCTGCCCAGCATGATCGGCACCCAGGTCGCCGCCACCGGGGTCGGCCCCGGCAGCCGGGTGCTCCAGGCCTCCTCGCTCAGCTTCGACGTCTCCGTCTCCGACCTGTCCGTGGCGCTCACCACCGGCGCCGCGCTCGTCCTGCCGCGCGAGCAGAGCCAGTTGGTCGGCGAGCCGCTGGCCGCCCTGATCGACCGGTTCGGCGTCACCCACGCCGACATCGCCACCGCGATGATCTCCACCCTGCCCGACCTGCCGATGCCCTCGCTGCGCACCCTGATCGGCGGCGGCGAGGCCGTCTCCCGCGAGCTGGCCGCCCGCTGCGGCCGCGGCCGGTTGATGCTCAACAGCTACGGGCCGACCGAGGCCACCGTCATCGTCTCCATGAGCGAGCCGCTCACCGGCGAGGAGCAGCCGCCGATCGGCCGGCCCTGCCAGGACGTGCGCGTCCACGTGCTGGACGAGCGGCTGCGCCGGGTCGAGCCGGGCACCGTGGGCGAGCTGTACCTGGCCGGCCCGCACCTGGCCCGCGGCTACCTCAACCGCCCCGGTCTGACCGCCGAGCGCTTCGTGGCCGACCCGTACGGCGAGCCCGGGAGCCGGATGTACCGCACCGGCGACCTCGGCAGCTACCGCCCGGACGGCCAGCTGGACTTCCTCGGCCGGGCCGACGACCAGGTGAAGATCCGCGGCTTCCGGGTGGAGCTCGGCGAGATCGAGCAGACCCTCTCCGCCCACCCCGAGGTGCGCCAGGCCGTGGTGCTGGTCCGTGAGGACCGCCCCGGCGAGCGCCGCCTGGTCGGCTACACCGTCGGCGCCGCCGACCCGGCCGAGCTGCGGGCGTACTGCGCCGAGCGGCTGCCCGACCACATGGTGCCCACCGTCGTGGTGCTCGACCGGCTGCCGCTGACGCCCAACGGCAAGGTGGACAAGCGCGCCCTGCCCGCGCCGGTGTTCGGCGCCGGCGAGGAGGACGGCCGCGCCCCCGTCGGGGAGCTGGAGCACACCCTGGTCCGGCTGTTCGGCGAGGTGCTGGGCCTGCCCCGGGTGGGCGTCACGGAGTCCTTCTTCGAACTCGGCGGGGACTCCATCGTCGCCATCCAGCTGGTCTCCCGGGCGCGGCACGCGGGCCTCCAGCTCACCCCGCGCGAGGTGTTCCTCGCCCCCACCGTCGAGGCGCTGGCGCTGATCGCCCGTCCGCTGGAGGGCCCGGTCGTCGTCGAACCCGCCGGGGCCGGCCTCGGCGAGGTGCCGCCGACGCCCATCGTGCACTGGCTGGCCGCGCAGCACGGCGCGGTCGAGAGCTTCTACCAGTCGACCCTGCTCACCCTGCCCGCCGGCACCACCCGGGAGCACCTGGCCGCCGCCGTCCAGGCCCTGCTCGACCACCACGACCTGTTCCGCGCCCGCACCTCCCCGCTCGCCGAGCGCCCCTGGACGCTGCACGTGCCGGAGCCCGGCGCCGTCGCCGCGGCCGACGTGCTGAGCCTGGTCGAGGGCCCGGCCACCGCCGAGGCGCTGCGCGCCGCGACCGAGGCCGCCCGCGAGCGGCTGTCGCCCGAGGACGGCCGGATGGTGCGGGCCGTGCGCTTCGACGCCGGCCCGGAGCTGCCCTCGCAGCTGCTGCTGGTGATCCACCACCTGGTGGTGGACGGCGTCACCTGGCGCATCGTCGAGGAGGACCTGCTGGGCGCGCTCGACGCGCTCCGCGAGGGCCGGGCCGTTGAGCTCGCGCCGGTGCCCACCTCCTTCCGCCGCTGGGCCCAGCGCCTCACCGCCGAGGCCAACACCGACCGCCGCTCCGCCGAACTCCCGCTCTGGCAGGCCGCGTTGGCCACCCCGGACCCGCTGCTCGGCGACCGCCCGCTGGACCCGGCGCGGGACACCTACGCCACCGAGGGCCTGCTGCGGCTGGTGCTGCCCGCCGAGACCACCCAGGCGCTGCTCACCAAGGTCACCGCCGCCTACCACGCCCAGGTCAACGACGTGCTGCTGACGGCGCTGGCGCTGGCCCTCGGCCACTGGCGCGGCCGGGAGACCACCGGGCCCGACGGCGCGGTGCTGGTCACCGTGGAGGGACACGGCCGCGAGGAGATCGTGGAGGGCGTCGACCTCCACCGCACCGCCGGCTGGTTCACCTCCGTCTACCCCGTCCGGCTCGCCCCCGGGGCTCTGGAGTGGTCCGAGGTCATCGCGGCCGGCCCCGCGCTCGGCCGGGCCCTCGGCCGGGTGAAGGAGCAGCTGCGGGCCGTCCCGGACAACGGCATCGGCTTCGGCCTGCTGCGCCACCTCAACCCGGAGACCGCCGCCGTCCTCGCCGACCGCGCCGACCCGCAGATCGAGTTCAACTACCTGGGCCGCTTCGCGCCCGAGGGCGTCACCGCCGAGGACGTGCTGGCCGGCACCGAGGCGATGTCCGAGGGCGCCGCGACGGGCCTCGCGCTCGGCCGGGTGCTCGGCCTGGACGCCACCACCGTGGACACCCCGCAGGGCCCGCTGCTGGTCGCCCAGTGGTCGTACGCCTCCGGGCTGCTCTCCGAGGAGCGGGTGCGCGCCTTCGCCGAGGCCTGGTTCGCCGCGCTGGGCGCGCTCGCCGAGCACGCCGAGCGGCCGGACGCGGGCGGGCACACCCCCTCCGACTTCCCGCTGGTCGAGCTGACCCAGGACGAGGTGGACGCGCTCGCCGCCCACCACGCCCCGGCCCGCCTGGTGGACGTCTGGCCCACCTCGCCGCTCCAGCAGGGCATGGCCTTCCACTCGGCGTACGACGCCGAGGGCGCGGACGTCTACACCTCGGTGGTGACCTTCGACCTGACCGGCCCGGTGGACGCCGACCGGCTGCGCGCCGCCGCCGAGGCGCTGCTGGTCCGCCAGCCGAACCTCAGGGCCGCGTTCCACCAGCGGCACGACGGCCCGCCGGTGCAGGTCGTCCCGGACGGCGTCGAACTGCCCTTCACCGTCGTCGACCTGAGCGGGCACGCCGACCCGGAGGCGGAGGCCGCCCGGGTCGCCGCCGCCGAGTACGGCCGCCGCTTCGACCTCGACCGCCCACCGCTGCTGCGCTACACCCTGCTCAGGCTCGCCCCCGGGCGCCACCAGCTGATCGCCTCCGCGCACCACATCCTGCTGGACGGCTGGTCCACCCCGCTGTTCGCCGAGGAGCTGTGGGGCCTGTACTTCGAGCAGCCGATGGCCCCGGCCGCCCCGTACCGCGAGTACCTGCGCTGGATCACCCGGCGCGACGGCGTGGCCGCCCGCGCCGCCTGGGCCCAGGCGCTGGCGGGCGCCGACGAGCCCACCCTGCTCGCGCCCGGCCGCTCGGCCGCCACCCCGCAGCTGCCGCTGCGCCTGCACACCGGGCTCACCCCGGAGCGCACCGAGGCCCTCGCCCGTACCGCCCGCCGCTACGGCGTCACCCTCAACACCCTGGTCCAGGCGGCCTGGGGCGTGCTGCTGGCCCGGCTCACCGGCCGCGAGGACGTGCTGTTCGGCACCACCGTCTCCGGCCGCCCGCACGACCTGCCGGGCGTGGAGCGGATGATGGGCCTGCTCATCAACACCGTGCCGGTGCGGGTGCGGCTGGACCAGGCGGAGAGCTGGGGCCAGCTGCTGCTGCGCCTGCAGCACGAGCAGTCCGCACTGCTGGACCACCAGCACCTCAGCCTCACCGAGATCCAGCAACTCGCCGGAATGGGAAGCCTGTTCGACACCGTCACGGTGTACGGGAACTACCCGGACCCGTCCGCCCTGGACGGCGCCGACCCGAGCGGCGCGACCGGCGTCACCCTCGTCGAGGACGTCGACAGCGCCCACTACCCGCTGGTGCTGGCCCTCACCCCCGGCGACGGCCTCCAGCTGCGCCTGGACCACCAGCCAGACGCCTTCACCGCCGACGAGGCCCGCGCCCTGCTGGACCGCTTCCTCGCCCTGCTCGACCGGATCGTCGCCGACCCGGCCGAACTCGTCGGCACCGTCGAGGTGTTGACGGCAGCCGAGCGCGCCGAGCTGGTCACCGAGTGGAGCGGCACCGGCACCCCGCTGCCGGAGGGCTCGCTGCCCGAGCTGTTCGAGGCGCGGGCCGCCGCCGCCCCGGACGCGATCGCGCTCACCGCCGACGACGCCGAGCTGACCTACGCCCAGCTCAACGCCCGGGCCAACGGCCTGGCGCTGCGGCTGGTCGAGGCCGGGGTCGTCCGGGAGACGCCGGTCGCGCTGATGATCGACCGCTCGGCCGCCCAGGTGGTGGCGATCCTGGCGGTGCTCAAGGCCGGCGGCCTCTACGTGCCGCTGGACGACGCCCAGCCGACGGAGCGGCTGCGGACCGTCCTCGCGGACGCCGGGGCCGAGCTGGTGCTGGCCGACGACGCGCACCGCGAGCACCCCGCGCTGGCCGGCCTCACGGTGCTCGACCCGCACGCCGAGGAGCACCCGGAGAACCTCGGACTTCCGCAGCGCGCCGACCAGTTGGTGTACGTGATGCACACCTCGGGCTCGACCGGCGTACCCAAGGGCATCGCCATCACCCACCGCGGCGTGGTGGACCTCGCCCTCGGCGGGCAGTTCACCGGCGGCGGCCACGAGCGGCTGCCGGTGCACGCGCCCTCCGCCTTCGACGCCTCCACCTACGAGATCTGGACCCCGCTGCTCTCCGGCGGCCAGCTGGTGATCGCCCCGGCCGGCCGGCTCGGCATCGCCGAGCTGGCGGCGGTGATCGGCCACGAGCGGACCACCTCCGCCTGGATCAGCGTCGGCCTGTTCAACGTGCTGGCCGCCGAGGCCCCGGAGACCTTCGCCGGGCTGCACGAGGTGTGGACGGGCGGGGACATCGCCTCGCCGGTCGCCATGCGGCGGGTCCTGGACAACTGCCCCGGACTGCGGCTGGTCAACGTCTACGGGCCCACCGAGACGACCACCTTCGCGACGCACTTCCCGATGACCTCGGCCGCCGAGGTGCCCGCCGTCGTGCCGATCGGCCGGCCGCTGCCCAACAACCGGCTGTACGTGCTGGACGCCGGGCTGCGCCCGGTGCCGGTCGGGGTGGCCGGCGAGCTGTACATCGGCGGCAACGGCCTGGCCCGCGGCTACGTCCGTCGCCCCGGCCTGACCTCCGAGCGCTTCGTGGCCTGCCCGTTCGGCGAGCCCGGCGGCCGGATGTACCGCACCGGCGACGTGGTCCGCTGGACCCCTTCGGGTGACTTGGAGTTCGTCGGTCGAGCGGACGACCAGGTCAAGCTGCGCGGCTTCCGGATCGAACTCGGCGAGGTCGAGGCGGCGTTCACCGCCCACCCGGCGGTCGGCCAGGTCTGCGTGGCGGTCCGCCAGGACCAGCCGGGCGACAAGCGCCTGGTCGCGTACGTCACCGGCGAGGTGCGGGCCGAGGAGCTGCGCGACTTCGTCACCGACCGGCTGCCCGGCTACATGCTGCCGGCCGCGATCGTCGTCCTCGACGAGCTGCCGGTGAACCCCAACGGCAAGGTGGACCGCAAGGCCCTGCCCGCGCCCGACTACAACGGCGCCGACGGCGGACGCGAGCCTCGCAACGCCACCGAGCGGGCCCTGTGCGAGCTGTTCGCCGAGGTCCTCGGGCTCACCCGGATCAGCATCGACGACAACTTCTTCGAGCGCGGCGGGCACTCGCTGCTCGCCACCAAGCTGGTCAGCCGCGTCCGCGCCGGGCTCGGCGCCGAGCTGCCGATCCGCGTGCTCTTCGACAATCCGACGGTGGCCCTGCTGGCCGCCGCGCTGCCCGACTCCGCCGCGGCCCGCCCGGCCCTGCGGCCGGCCGGGCGGCCGGAGCGCGTGCCGCTCTCCTCCGCCCAGCAACGCCTGTGGTTCATCGAGCAGTTCGAGGGCGCGAGCGCGCTCTACAACACCCCGGTCGCGGTCCGGCTCACCGGCGCCGTCGACGCCGCCGCGCTGGAGCGGGCCGTCCGGGACGTGGTGGAGCGGCACGAGGTGATGCGCACCGTCTTCCCGACCGTCGACGGACAGCCGCACCAACTGGTCACCGGTGCGGACGGCTTGGCCCTGCAGCGGGTGCGGGTCGCCGACGAGGCGGAGCTGCGGACCGCGCTGGTCGCCGCCGGCGAGGAGGTCTTCGACCTCGCCCGCGACCTGCCGGTGCGCGCCACCCTGCTGTCGCTGCCGCACGACGAGCACGTCCTGCTGGTGCTGATGCACCACATCGCCAGCGACGGCTGGTCGGTCGAGCCGCTCTTCCGCGACCTCGCCGAGGCCTACCGGGCCCGCTGCGCCGGCGCCGAGCCGCAGTGGCGGCCGCTGCCCGTGCAGTACGCCGACTACACCCTCTGGCAGCGCGAACTGCTCGGCACCGACGAGCGGCCCAGCGCCCTGCTGAACGCCCAACTCGCCTACTGGCAGCAGGCCCTGGCCGACGC
Source organism: Kitasatospora sp. NPDC001132 (assembly GCF_053598415.1). NCBI lineage: Bacteria > Bacillati > Actinomycetota > Actinomycetes > Kitasatosporales > Streptomycetaceae > Kitasatospora > Kitasatospora sp. NPDC001132. The sequence goes on from NZ_JBSFKF010000015.1 coordinate 102,719, forward strand.
ACCGGAGGAGCTGGCGCTGCCCTACGACCGGCCGCGCCCGGCCGTGCCGGGGCACCGGGGCGGCCTGGTCGAGGTCGCCGTCGACGCCGAACTGCACGGAAAGCTCGGCGAGTTGGCAGCGGCACAGAACGCCAGCCTGTTCATGGTGCTGCAGGCCGCGGTGGCCGCCCTCTACACCCGCCTCGGCGCCGGCACCGACCTGCCGCTCGGCACCCCCGTCGCCGGCCGCACCGACGAAGCGCTCGACGACCTGGTCGGCTTCTTCGTCAACACCCTGCTGCTGCGCACCGACACCTCCGGCGACCCGAGCTTCCGGGAGCTGCTGGACCGGGTCCGCCGCACCGACCTGGACGCCTACGACCACCAGGACATCCCCTTCGAGCGCCTGGTCGAGCACCTCAACCCGACCCGCACCCCCGCCCGCCACCCGCTCTTCCAGACCCTGGTGGCCCTGGAGAGCCGGGTCCCGGTGCCGGCCGCCTTCGGCGACCTGGGCTGCGCGGAGCACCCCTTCGAGCTGGACGTGGCCAAGTTCGACCTGTCCTTCCGCTTCACCGAGCAGGGCCCCCGGGCGGGCCTGACGGTGGCGGTCGAGTACGCCGTCGACCTCTTCGACCACGCCACCGTCGCCGCCCTCGGCGAGCGGCTGCTGCGGGTGCTGCGCGCCGCCGTGGACACCCCGGACGCGCCGATCGGCGGCATCGAGATCCTCGACCCGGCCGAGCGCGAGCGGCTGCTCACCGGCTGGAACGGCACCACGGCGCCCGTCCCGGACGCGACCCTTCCGGAGCTGTTCGAGGCCCAGGCCGCCGCCACCCCCGACGCGCCGGCCGTGGTCACCGCGGACGCCACCCTCAGCTACGCCGAACTGGACTCCCGCGCCGAGCACCTGGCGGCCCACCTGGCCGCCGCCGGGGTCGGCGCCGAGACGCCGGTGGTGCTGCTGATGGACCGCTCCGCCGACCTGCTGACGGCGATCCTCGCGGTGGCCAAGGCGGGCGGCGTGTACGTCCCGCTGGACGACCGGCACCCGGCCCAGCGGCTGCGGCGGATCACCGCCGAGACGGCCGCGGCGCTCGTCCTGGTCGACCCGGCGCACCGGGACCACCCGCTGGCCGCCGACGCCCCCTGCCCCGTCCTGCCGCTCACCGAGGGCTGGTTCGACGGTCCGCGCGAGCGGCTCGCCCACCGGGCCGCGCCCCACCCGGAGCAGCTCGCGTACGTGATGTTCACCTCCGGCTCCACCGGGGAGCCCAAGGGCATCGCGATCACCCACCGGGACGTGGTGCAGCTCGCCACCGACCCCTGCTGGCGGCACGACGAGGGCCTGCGGGTGCTGTTCCACGCGCCGCACGCCTTCGACGCCTCGACCTACGAGATCTGGGTGCCGCTGCTGTCCGGCGGCCGGGTGGTCGTCGCGCCGCAGGGCGACCTGGACGCGGCCGCCATCCGCGACCTGGTCAGGGTCCACGCGCTCACCCACGTGCACGTCACCGCCGGCCTGTTCCGGGTCATCGCGGAGGAGGACCCGGCCATCTTCGCCGGTGTGCGCGAGGTGCTGACCGGCGGCGACGTGGTCTCCGCCCCGGCCGTGCGCCGGGTGCTGGAGGCCGTCCCCGGCATCGCGGTGCGGGCGCTCTACGGACCGACCGAGACCACCCTGTGCGCCACCCAGTACCCGATGCCGGACGCCACGGCGGTACCGGGCACGGTGCCGATCGGGCGCCCGCTGGCCAACACCCGGCTGTACGTGCTGGACGCCGGGCTTCGCCCGGTGCCGGCCGGGGTGGCGGGCGAGCTGTACATCGCCGGGGCCGGCCTGGCCCGCGGCTACGTCGGCCGCCCGGCGCTCAGCGCCGAACGCTTCGTCGCCTGCCCGTTCGACGAGGCGGGCGGCCGGATGTACCGCACCGGTGACCTCGCCCGCTGGACGGCATGGGGGTCCCCCCGGCCGGTGGGGGCACCTCCCAGCCGCCAGGCTGGGGGCGCCGGGGGAGGCGTCCTGGAGTTCCTCGGCCGGGCCGACGACCAGGTGAAGATCCGCGGCTTCCGGATCGAACTCGGCGAGGTCGAGGCCGCGTTCACCGCCCACGAGAACGTCGGCCAGGCGCTCGCGGTGGTCCGCGAGGACCAGCCGGGCGACAAGCGCCTGGTGGTGTACGCCACCGGCAAGGCCACCGACGGCGAGCTGCGCGCCTTCGTCGCGGACCGCCTCGCCGGCTACATGCTCCCGGCCGCCGTCGTCGTCCTGGACAGCCTGCCGGTCACCGCCAACGGCAAGGTCGACCGCCGGGCCCTGCCCGCGCCCGAGTACGCCGGGGCGGCCGAGGGCCGCGCCCCGCGCACCGAGCGCGAGCGGGCACTCTGCGCCCTGTTCGCCGAGGTGCTGGGCGTGCCGACGGTCAGCATCGACGACCGCTTCTTCGACCTCGGCGGCCACTCCCTGCTCGCCACCCGGCTGGTCAGCCGCATCCGCGCCACCCTCGGTGCGGAGCTGCCGATCCGCACCCTGTTCGACGCGCCCACGGTCGCCGCCCTCGCCGCCGTCCTGCCCGGCGGCGAGCAGGCGCCCGCACCGAAGAAGGCCCGCCCGGCCCTGCGGCCGATGCGCCGCCCGCAGGCCTGACCGGCGGCGGGACGCGGGCCGCCCACCGGCGGCGGCCCGCCCCGCCCCTCGACCGCCCCGCCCCACCGGGCGGAGCGGCCCCACCAGCCACAGCAGCCGTACGTCGCCAGTCGGAGGCAGACCTTGATCCCGTTGTCGTTCGCCCAGCAGCGGCTCTGGTTCATCGAACAGTTCGAGGGTCCGAGCGCCCTCTACAACACTCCGTTCGCCCTCCGGCTGACCGGTGAGCTCGACGCCGCCGCCCTCGAGGGCGCGCTCGGGGACGTGGTGGACCGGCACGAGGTGCTGCGCACCGTCTTCCCCACCACCGACGGCCAGCCCCACCAGCACATCCTCGCCGAGGGGCGCCCGCCGCTGCACCGGGTGGCGGCGGCCGGCGAGGCCGAGTTGCACGAGCTGATGCGCGAGGCCGCCGGGCAGGTCTTCGACCTCGCCGCGGACCTCCCGGTCCGGGCCTGGCTGTACGCCCTGCCCTCGCCGGACGAGCACGTCCTGCTGCTGCTCACCCACCACATCGCCAGCGACGGCTGGTCGGTGGCCCCGCTCTTCCGCGACCTCGCCGAGGCCTACCGGGCCCGCCTCGCCGGCACCGAGCCGCAGTGGGAGCCGCTGCCGGTGCAGTACGCCGACTACACCCTCTGGCAGCGCGAACTGCTCGGCGAGGAGGACGACCCCGAGAGCGTCGTCTCCCTGCAACTCGCCTACTGGCAGCAGGAGTTGTCCGGCCTGCCGGAGGAGCTGGCACTCCCCTACGACCGGCCGCGCCCGGCCCTGCCGAGCCGCCGCGGCGGCGCCGCCGACTTCGAGCTGGACTCCGAACTGCACACCGCCCTCACCGAGTTGGCCTCCGAACGGCACGCCAGCCTGTTCATGGCGCTGCAGGCCGCGGTGGCCGCCCTCTACACCCGCCTCGGCGCCGGCACCGACCTCCCGCTCGGCACCCCCGTCGCCGGCCGCACCGACGAGGCCCTCGACGACCTGGTCGGCTTCTTCGTCAACACCCTGCTGCTGCGCACCGACACCTCCGGCGACCCCAGCTTCCACGAGCTGCTCGACCGGGTCCGCCAGGCGAACCTGGACGCCTACGACCACCAGGACATCCCCTTCGAGCGCCTGGTCGAGCACCTCAACCCGACCCGCACCCCCGCCCGCCACCCGCTCTTCCAGACCGTCGTCACGCTGAACGCGGAACGGGCCGGCGACCTCGCCTTCGGCGCCGCCGTGGGCACCCCCGTCGAGGTCGGCGAGGCGCAGGCCCAGTTCGACCTCAACTTCAACTTCGTCGAGCGGCTCGCGCCCGACGGCACCTGCCTGGGCGTGCGCGCCGCCGTCGACTACGCCGCCGACCTCTTCGACCACGCCACCGCCGTCTCCCTCGCCGAGCGGCTGGTACGCGTGCTGCGCGCCGCCGTCGCCGCCCCCGGGGCGCCGATCGGCACCGTCGAGATCCTCGACCCGGCCGAGCGCGAGCGGCTCCTCACCGGCTGGAACGGGCCGGCCGCGCCCGTCGCCGAGCAGAGCCTGCCCCGGCTGTTCGAGGCCCAGGCCGCCGCCACCCCCGAGGCCCTCGCCCTGGTCTCCGACACCGAGCGGCTCGACTACGCCGAGCTGAACGACCGCGCCAACCGGCTCGCCGCCCTGCTGCTGGAGCGCGGGCTGAGCACCGAGCAGCCGGTCGCGGTACTGATGGAGCGCTCCGCCGGGCTGCTCACCGCCGTCCTCGCGATCGCCAAGGCGGGCGGCACGTACGTCCCGCTGGACGACCGCTACCCGCTGGACCGGCTCCAGCACATCCTCGCCGACACCCGCACCGGCCTGCTGCTCGTCGACCCGGCCCACCGGGGCCACCCGGTGCTCGCCACCGGCGGCTTCGCCACCGTCGAGCTCACCGGGGAGCTGCTCGACGAGGCCCCCGCGGCGGACAACCCGGCCGTGCCGGTGCTGCCCGGCCAGCTGGTCTACGTGATGTACACCTCCGGCTCCACCGGGGTGCCCAAGGGCGTCGCCGTCACCCACCGCAACGTGGTCGACCTGCTCGGCAACCCGCACTTCCGGGCCGGCCACCACGAGCGGGTGCTGCTGCACTCGCCCACCGCCTTCGACGCCTCCACCACCGAGATCTGGGCGCCGCTGGTCACCGGCGGGGCGATCGTCCTCGCCGAGCCCGGCGAGCTGGACATCCGCCGCCTCGCCGAGACCGTCACCACCCACCGGGTGACCCTGGTCCAGGCCCCGTCCGGCCTGCTGCGGCTGATGGCCGACGAGAACCCGGCCGCCTTCCGCGACGTACGCCAGGTGTGGACCGGCGGCGACGTCGTCCCGCCGGAGTCCGTCCGCCGGATCCACCGGGCCTGCCCTGACACCGACGTGCTCGCGGTGTACGCGCCCACCGAGACCACCGCCATCAAGACCGTCTTCACCATGCGCCCGGGCGAGCCCGTCCCCGCCGTGGTGCCGCTCGGCAGCCCGCTGAACAACACCCGGCCGTACGTGCTGGACACCGCGCTGCGGCCGGTGCCGGCCGGTGTGGCCGGGGAGCTGTACATCGCCGGCGAGGGCCTGGCCCGCGGCTACGTCGGCCGCCCAGCGCTGACCTCCGAGCGCTTCGTGGCCTGCCCGTTCGGCGAGCCGGGCAGCCGGATGTACCGCACCGGCGACCTGGTCCGCTGGACCGCCGACGGCGTGCTGGAGTTCCTCGGCCGGGCCGACGACCAGGTGAAGATCCGCGGCTTCCGGATCGAACTCGGCGAGGTGGAGGGCGCGTTCACCGCCCTCCCGGCCGTCGGCCAGGCCTTCGCCGTGGTGCGCGAGGACCGGCCCGGCGACAAGCGCCTGGTGGTCTACGCCACCGGCGGGGCCACCCCCGCCGAGCTGCGCGCCGCCGTCGCCGACAGCCTGCCCGGCTACATGCTCCCGGCCGCCGTGGTCGTCCTCGACGCCCTCCCGGTGACCGCCAACGGCAAGGTCGACCGGCGCGCCCTGCCCGCCCCCGACTACACCGGGGCCGCCGAGGGCCGCTCCCCGCGCACCGACACCGAGCGCGCGCTGTGCGAACTCTTCACCGACGTCCTCGGGTTGGACCGGATCGGGATCGACGACAGCTTCTTCGACCTGGGCGGCCACTCGCTGCTCGCCACCAAGCTGGTCAGCCGCATCCGCACCGCGCTCGGCACCGAACTGCCCGTCCGGGCACTGTTCGACGCCCCCAGCGTGGCCGCGCTGGCCGCCGCCCTGCCCACCCCGGGCACCGAGGAGCCGGTCGCCCGTCCGGCCCTCGGGCCCGCCGCGCGGCCCGAGCGCGTCCCGCTCTCCCCCGCGCAGCAACGCCTGTGGTTCATCGACCAGTTCGAGGGCCCGAGCACGCTCTACAACACCCCGTGCGCCCTCCGGCTGACCGGCCCGGTCGACGCCGCCGCCCTCCACGCGGCCCTGGCGGACGTGCTCGACCGCCACGAGGTGCTGCGCACCGTCTACCCGACCACCGACGGACAGCCGCACCAGCTGATCCTGGAACGCCCCGAACTCCCGCTGCGCACCGCGGCGGTGGCCGACGAGGAGGAACTCCACCAGGCCCTCGCCGAGGCCGGCGCGGAGGTCTTCGACCTCGCCCGCGACCTTCCGGTGCGCACCACCCTGTTCTCGCTGCCCGGCGAGGAGCACGTCCTGCTGGTGCTGATGCACCACATCGCCACCGACGGCTGGTCCGTGGTCCCGCTGCTGCGCGACCTCGCCGAGGCCTACCGGGCCCGCCTCGCCGGCACCGCGCCGCAGTGGCAGCCGCTGCCCGTACAGTACGCCGACTACACCCTCTGGCAGCACGAGCTGCTCGGCACCGACGAGCGGCCCAGCGACCTGCTGAACGCCCAACTCGCCTACTGGCAGCAGGCCCTGGCCGACCTGCCGGAGGAGCTGACGCTCCCCTTCGACCGCCGCCGCCCCGCCGCCCCGAGCCGCCGCGGCGCCGCCGTGGAGCTCCGGATGGACGCCGGACTCCACGCCGCCCTGGTCGAGTTGGCGCAGCAGAGCCGGACCAGCGTGTTCATGGTGATGCAGGCCGCGCTGGCCACCACACTGGGCCGGATCGGCGCGGGCACCGACCTGCCGATCGGCACCGTGGTGGCCGGCCGCACCGACGAGGCGCTGGAGGACCTGGTCGGCTTCTTCGTCAACACCCTGGTGCTGCGCACCGACCTGAGCGGCGACCCGAGCTTCCGCGAGCTGGTGGAGCGCGTCCGGGTCGCCACCCTGGACGCCTTCGAGCACCAGGACGTGCCCTTCGAGCGGCTGGTCGAGCTGCTCAACCCGGTGCGCTCGACCGCCCGCCACCCGCTCTGCCAGGTGATGCTCACCTCCGGCGGCGAGGCCGGGGAGATCAGCCTCGGCGGCCTGCCCGGCCGGGTCGAGCAACTGGACTCGGACCTCGCCAAGTTCGACCTGACCTTCGCCTTCAGCGAGAGCTTCGACGCGGACGGCGGGCCGGCCGGGCTGGGCCTGACGCTGGAGTACGCCGTCGACCTGTTCGACCGGGCCACCGCCGAGGCGACGGCCGCCCGCCTCGAGCGCGCCCTGCGCGCCGTGCTGGCCGACCCGGACCAGCCCGTGGGCCGGGTCGAGGTGCTGGCGCCCGAGGAGCGCGAGCAGCTGCTCACCGGCTGGAACGACACCCGGGAGGACCTCCCGCTCGGCACCTTCCCGGCGCTGTTCGAGGCGCGGGCCGCCGCCCGGCCGGAGGCCGTCGCGCTGGCCTTCGGCACCGAGCGGGTCACCTACGGCGAGCTGAACGAGCGCGCCAACCGCCTCGCCCGGCTGCTGACCGAGCACGGCGCGGGCCCCGAGCGGTTCGTCGCGATCGCCCTGGAGCGCTCGGTCGAACTGATCGTCGCCCAGCTCGCGGTGCTCAAGGCCGGCGCCGTCTTCCAGCCGCTGGACCCGCGCTACCCGGCCGACCGGATCGCCTACATGCTGGACGACGCCTCGCCCGCGCTCGTCCTCACCAGCAAGGCGCTGGCCGACGGCGTGCTCGGCGACAGCACCGTCCCCCGGCTGCTGCTGGAGGACCTGGACGCCTCCGGCCACCCGTCGCACGACCTCACCGGCACCGCGATCACCCCGCACTCCGCCGCGTACGTCATCTACACCTCGGGCTCCACCGGCCGCCCCAAGGGCGTGGTGGTCACCCACAGCGGCCTCGCCGCCATGGTGGAGAGCCAGCGACGCAACCTGGCCGTCACCCCGGACAGCCGGGTGCTGCTGTTCGCCTCGCCGTCCTTCGACGCGGCCGTCTGGGAGCTGGGCATGGCCCTGCTCACCGGCGCCCGGGCCGTCCTCGGCGACGCCGACCAGCTGCTGCCCGGCCCCTCGCTGACGGCGCTGATCGCCGAACAGGGCGTCACCCACCTGACCCTGCCGCCGACCGCGCTGGCCGTGCTCGCCCCGGACGCGCTGCCCCCGGGCACCACCCTGGTGGTCGCCGGCGAGGCCTGCCCGCCCGACCTGGTCGAGCACTGGTCGGCCCGGCTGCGGATGGTCAACGCCTACGGCCCGACCGAGTCCACCGTCTGCGCCAGCATGAGCAGCCCGCTCAGCGGCCGGATCGCCCCGCCGATGGGCCGGCCCGTGCTGGACACCCGGCTCTACGTCCTGGACGCGGCGCTGCAGCCCGTCCCGGCCGGGGTCGAGGGGGAGCTGTACATCGCCGGCGCGGGCCTGGCCCGCGGCTACCTCAACCGGCCGGGCCAGAGCGCCGAGCGCTTCGTCGCCGACCCGTACGGCGCCCCCGGCAGCCGGATGTACCGCTCGGGCGACCTGGTCCGCCGCCAGGCCGACGGCACCCTGGAGTACCTGGGCCGCACCGACCACCAGGTCAAGATCCGCGGCTTCCGGATCGAGCCCGGTGAGATCGAGGCCGTGCTCGCCCGGCACCCCTCGGTGGCCCAGGCGTTCGTGCTGGTCCGGGAGGACCGCCCGGGCGACCGCCGGCTGGTCGGCTACGCCGTCGCCCACCCCGGGCAGAGCGTCGACCAGGCCGCGCTGCGGGCCCACGTCGGCGCGTCCCTGCCCGACTACATGGTGCCCTCGGCGGTCGTCGCCCTGGACGCCCTGCCACTGACCGCCAACGGCAAGGTCGACCGCAAGGCCCTCCCGGCCCCCGACACCACCTGGCTCGGCTCCGGGCGGGCACCCGCGACGCCGCGGGAGGAACTGCTCTGCGGCCTGTTCGCCGACCTGCTCGGGCTGGAGAAGGTCGGCGTCGACGACAACTTCTTCGAGCTGGGCGGGCACTCGCTGCTGGCCAGCCGGCTGGTCGCGGGCCTGCGCGAACTGGTCGGCGAGGACGAGGAGATCGGCGTCCGCGCGGTGTTCGAGGCGCCGACCGTCGCCCGGCTGGCCGAGCGGCTCACCCTGGGCCCGGCCGCCGAGAGCTTCCCCGTCCTGCTGCCGATCCGCATCCGCGGCTCGCGGCCGCCGCTGTTCTGCGTCCACCCGGCCGCCGGCATCAGCTGGGTCTACACCGGCCTGCTGCGCCACCTCGACGCCGAGCAGCCGATCTACGGCCTCCAGGCCCCCGGCCTGGCCGACCCGAGCGCCCGCCCGGCCACCGTCGAGGAACTGGCCCGCACCTACCTCGCGCAGATCCGCGCCGTCCGCCCCGAGGGCCCGTACGCCCTGCTCGGCTGGTCCTTCGGCGGGGCCGTCGCCCACGCGATCGCCGCGCTGCTGCGCGAACAGGGCGAGGAGGTCCGGCTGCTGGCCCTGCTGGACGCCTACCCGGGCACCGGCGAGCCGGGGCCCGAGCAGTGGCGGGACGACCCGGCGCAGCTCGAACTGATCCTCGACTCGCTCGGCCACCCGGTCGGGGAGGTCACCGCCTGGCCCGCGGACGAGGACGGCTACGCCGCGCTCGTCCGGGGCGGCGAGGGCCCGCTCGCCGGCCTCAGCGGCGCCGGGGTGGCCCGGGTGGTCTCGGTCTTCCAGGCCAACGCCGAGCTGTCCCACGCGCTCCCGCTGCCCGGTTACGACGGCGACGCGGTGTTCTTCACCGCCGCCAAGGACCGGCCCACCGACGCCCCCGACCCGGAGAGCTGGCGCCCGTACCTGGGCGGTCGGCTCGACGTCCACGAGGTGCCGAGCACCCACGGCGCGATGACGAGCTCCGAAGCGCTCGCCGTCATCGGCCCGGTGCTCGCCGCCCACCTGACTCCCTGACCAGTCCGCCCCACCGACTCAGCACCCCTACCGACCGCAGGCAACCGACCTGCGCACACCACGCGGGCCGCACCCGGCCCGCCCACGGAGAAACGGACACCACCATGACCACTGCGGCCATCCCCGACACCTGGCGTGGCATCACCCCGTCGCCGATCACCTCGACCGACGCCTACAACGGCTTCATCGCCGCCAACGTGATCTTCGCGCTGGACCGGATCGGCCTGCTGGAGTCGATCGGGCGCGGCGAGCCGCTCTCGGCCGCCGAGGCCACCGCCCAGGCCGGCGACACCGCCCGCACCGAGGCCGTGCTGCGCGCCGCCGCCGACTACGGCTACCTCAAGGCCGACGGCGACGCCTACCTGCCCACCGAGGCGGGCCTGGAGATCGCCGCCGCGCGCGGCTACTTCACCTGGGCCGTCGGCGGCTACCACGACGTGTTCGGCCGCGCCGGCCACCTGAGCGCCGGCACCCACCGCTACAACGAGGACGTCTTCCGCGACGAGGCGATGGTCGCCCTCGGCTCCGCCCAGTGCGACCAGTCGATGTTCGCCGCCCAGCTGACCGACGTGCTGAACGGCATCGACTTCCGCACCATCGCCGATCTGGGCTCCGGCACCTCCGCCCGGGTGCGCCGCGTGGTCTCGCAGCGCGAGGGCACCCGGGGCCTGGGCATCGACATCAGCCGCCCGGCCACCGACATCGCCCGCCGCGACATCGTCGAGGCCGGCATGCAGGACCGGGTCACCGCCGTCCGCGCGGACGTGCTGGGCCTGCTCGGCACCCAGATCGACAACGACGCCGAGGCCGCCGAGGTGGCCGAGGTCGACACCGTGATGAGCTTCTTCCTGCTGCACGACCTGCTGGCCGACCCGACCACCCGCTCCTCGATCTTCACCCGGATGCGGGAGGCCTTCCCGAAGGCCCGCACCTTCGTCCTCGGCGACACCATGCTGCGCGACCCGGGCACCTCCGAAGGCGCCCAGCCGGTCTTCTCGGTCGGCTTCGAGCTGGCGCACGCGATGATGGGCGTGCCGCTGCACACCAAGGCCACCTACGAGCAGCTGTTCACCGACGCCGGCCTGCGGATCGACCGCGTCGAGGCGCTGGCCACCCCGCACTCCTGGCTCTACGTCCTCCAGGCCGACTGATGGCCGCCCCGTCGGGCGCCAGATACCTGCTGGCGCAGAACGAGCACCCGTACCCGCCGCTGCCGTCGGTGCGGGCCGCGCTCGCCGAGGCCAGTGCCGACGTGCACCGCTACCCTGACTTCCGTCCGGAGCGGATCGCCGGGATCGTCGCCGACTGGCAGGGCGTCCCGGCCGGCCAGGTCGTGGTCGGCCACGGCTCGGCGGGCGTGGCACTGGACCTCTTCCACACGGTCGTCGAGCCCGGCGACAACGTGGTGCACTCGGACCCCTGCTTCGACGCGTACCCGCTGTTCTGCGAGATCGCCCGGGCCGAGGCCCGGCCGGTCCCGCTCGGCCCCGACGCCCGGCACGACCTGGCGGCGATGGCCGAGCGGATGGACGGGCGCACCCGGATCGTCGTGCTGTGCAACCCGCACAACCCGACCGGCACGGTCTACTCCTGGGCCGAGCTGACGGAGTTCTTCCGCCGGGTGCCGTCCACCGCGCTGATCCTGCTCGACGAGGCGTACGTCGACTTCGCCCAGGGCTGGCAGGCCCCGGACGTGCCGGCCCGGATCGCCGAGTGGCCGAACCTGGTGGTGCTGCGCACGCTGTCCAAGTCGCACGGCATCGCGGCGCTGCGGGTCGGCTACGCGCTGGCGGAGGAGTCCGTGGCCCAGCGGGTGCGGGACCACCAGGTGCCGTACGCGGTGAACCGGCTCCAGGAGGCGGGCCTGCTCGCCTCCGTCGCCGCCGGGGACGAGATGGCGCACCGGATCGCCGAGATCGCCGCGGAGCGGGAGCGCACCGGGGCCGAACTGCTGCGGCTGGGCTGGACGGTGGCGCCCAGCGTCACCAACTTCCTGTGGGTCGACGCCCCCGGGGACCAGCTGCCGCTGCGCGCGGAGCTGGAGCGCCTGGGCGTGGCCGTCCGCTACTACCCGGGCCTCGGCATCCGGGTCGCCATCGGCGAGAAGGACGCCAACGACGCGGTGATCGAGGGTTTCGCCGCCGTCGCCCCGCTCGCCCCGGCCCACCCCGTCGCACCCTGACGCCCGGCGCCCTGAGCACCCCGGGTGCGTCAGGGCGCACCCCGGGCACTCCCCGCACCTGCGGAACTGCCCGCACCTGAGGCACGTCCTGCACCTCCCGCACGCCGCACCACCGCACACCCACGCACACCCCGAAGCGCCGCCGTCGGCGCAGCGAAGGAACCGCCATGCACCCGCTGTTGGCCCGCCCGGAGTTCCGGCGCTACCTCGTCGGGCAGACCCTGTCCGTCCTCGGTGACAGCGCCCTCTCCATCGCCCTCGGCATCTGGGCCAAGGTGCTGACCGGCAGCAACTCCGCCGCCGGTCTGGTGCTGTTCTGCTTCTCCGCGCCGCTGCTGCTGCTGCCGCTCGGCGGCCTGCTCGCCGACCGGGTCCGCCGCAGGCCGCTGCTGGTCGGGGTCAACCTGGCGGTGGCGCTGTCACTGCTGCCGCTGCTGCTGGTCGACGGCCGGGACACGGTCTGGATCATCTACTGCACCGCCACGGTCTGCGGTCTGGCCGGGGCCGTCCTGGCTCCGGCGCAGAGCGCGCTGCTGCGCAGCATCCTGACGGAGCGTCAGGACTTCGGCGCGGCGGCCGGGCTGACCCAGAGCGCCCGGGCCGGCACCACCCTGGTGGCGCCGTTGGTCGGCTCGGGGCTCTACGGCTGGTTCGGCGGGCACGCGGTGGCCGTGGCCGACCTCCTCGTGCTGCTGCTGGCGGCGCTGAGCTTCCTCACCCTGCGGGTGGAGGAGGTCAAGCCGGAACCCTCGGGCCTGCGGTGGCGCCGCGAGGTGCTGGCCGGCTTCGTCCACCTGCGCGCCTCGGTCGGGCTGCGGTCGCTGGTGGCGGCCACCGCCGTCTCCGGCTTCGTGCTGAGCCTGCTCCAGCCGGTGCTGTTCGCGCTGACCCAGCACGGGCTGCACCGCTCGCCGCAGTTCCTCGGCGTGCTGGAGACCACCGAGGCGGTCGGCGCGCTGGGCGGCTCGGTGGTCGGCGGTCTGCTGATCGGCCGGCTCGGGCCGCGCCGGACGGTCATGGCGGGGTCGGCGGTGTTCGGCCTCGGGACCGTCCTGCTGCTCGCCCCGTCGCTGTACGTGGTGGAGGTCGGCCTGGTGATCGCGGGCGCGGGCATCCCGGCCGCCATGGTCGGGCTGGCCACCGCCGCCCAGGCGTCCACCCCGCCGCAGCTGATGGGGCGCGCCCAGGCGGCCGTCAACCTCTCGCTCACCGCACCGCAGGCGCTGGCCGTCGGCGTCGGCTCCGGCCTGGTGGCCGCCCTGGACTTCCGGGTGGTGCTGGGCGTGATGGTGGTCGGCGCGCTGCTCGCGGCCGCCCACCTGATCGGCAAGCCGGAGGCCCCGACGGAGCCGCCGGGCGCCGAGTCCGAGTCCGAGTCCGAGTCCGAGTCCGAGGACAAGGACAAGGACGAGGACAAGGACAAGGACGAGCCCCGGACCGAACCCCAAACCGAGCCCCGGCCGGAACCCCTGCCCGAACCCCGGCCCCGGCCCGAATCCGCATCCGAGCCCCGGCCCGAGGGCGCGCCCGCGCCCGAGGGCCCGGCCGAGCGGCAGGACGCCAAGGACCTCCAGGCCGGCTGACCGGCCCCGGCGTACCCGCCCCGCCCCACCCCACATACCTGCACGACCCCGCACGTCCGATCACCCGATCACCCCTCAGCACCTCCCGTCCTCCTCACGAGAGAGCTCCTCCGATGACCGACCGTTCTTCTCCCGCCGCCACCCCGATCCCCGTCGCGCTGGACCACGTCGAGTTCTACGTGGCCGACCTGGGCGCCGAGACCACCCGGCTGACCGCGGAGTACGGCTTCGAGCTGCTCGTCCCGCCGACCGAGCGCGGCGACGCCGCCGAGCGCTGCCTCTCCGCACTGTTCGGCCAGTCCGACATCCGGCTGCTGGTCACCCAGCCGCTGGCCGCCGGCCACCCGGCCACCGACTACCTGGAGCGCCACGGCGACGGCGTGGGCGCCCTCGGCCTGCGGGTGTCGGACGCCGCCGACGCCTTCCACGTCCTGACCGCGCGCGGCGCCGCCGCCCCGCGCGAGCCGCAGGCCGCCGACGGCTGCGTCACCGCGGTGGTCGACGCCTTCGGCGACGTGGTGCACACCCTGATCGAGCGCGGCCCCGAGGTCCCGGCCGGCCGCATCCCCGGCCTGCCCGACCCGGCCCCGCTGACCGGCGAGGGCCAGGTCGGCCTGCGCTCCGTCGACCACTTCGCCGTCCTGGTCCCGTTCGGCGAGCTGCGCAAGACCGAGCACCGCTACCGCGAGGTCTTCGGCTTCCGGACGATCTTCGAGGAGCGGGTCGAGGTCGGCGCGCTCGGCATGGACTCGGCCGTCGTGCAGAGCGCCGACCGCAGCGTCACCCTCACCCTGATCGAGCCGCTCACCGCCGACGCGGGCGGCCAGATCGCCTCCTTCCTGGCCGGCCACGACGGCGCCGGGGTGCAGCACGTCGCCTTCGCCGCCGAGGACGCGGTGCACTCCGTCTCCGTCATGGCCGAGCGCGGCGTGCCGTTCCTGCGCACCCCGCAGACCTACTACGACGCGCTGCCGGACCGCCTGACGCCGCTGCGGCACTCCTTCGAGCAGCTGCGCGAGCTGAACCTGCTGGTCGACCAGGACCACGACGGCCAGCTGTTCCAGATCTTCACCCGCTCCCAGCACCCGCGGAACACCTTCTTCTTCGAGGTGATCGAGCGCATCCGGGCCCGCAACTTCGGCAGCAACAACATCCGCGCCCTCTACGAGGCCGTGGAACTCCAGCGCAACGCCGGCGAAGTGGCCGGATGAGCGCGTCCGTCCGCAGCGAACCCCCGGCCGACGTGCGCCCGGCGCTGTCCGTCGCGGAGTACGCCGACCGGGCCCGGGCCGTGCTCGCGCCCGAGGTCTGGGAGTGGCTGGAGGGCGGCGCCGAGCGCGAGTTGACCCTCGCCGCCAACCGGGCCGCCTTCGACCGGGTGGGCCTGGTGCCCCGGGTGCTGACCGACGTCGGCACCCGGGACACCGCCGCCACCCTGGTGCGCAGCCGGGCGGCGCTGCCGGTGGCGGTGGCACCCGTCGCCTACCACCGGCTGTTCCACCCCGAGGGCGAGCTGGCCTCGGCCCGCGCCTCGGCCGCCGCCGGCGTGCCGTTCACCGTCGGCACGCTCAGCAGCGTCGGCTTCGAGGAGCTGGCGAAGACCGGTGCCACGCTCTGGTTCCAGCTGTACTGGCTGCGCGACCGCGGCCGGCTGCTCGACCTGGTCAGGGCGGCCGAGGAGGCCGGCAGCGAGGCCCTGGTGGTCACCGCCGACGTGCCGTACATGGGGCGCCGGCTGCGTGACGCCAGGAACGCCTTCGCGCTGCCCGACGGCGTCCGCGCGGCGCTGCTGGAGGGCGGCGCCGCCGGGCGGGCGCACCGGTCCACCACCGCCGTCTCGGCGGTGGCCGCGCACACCGCCGAGCTGCTCTCCCCCGGCGTCACCTGGGCCGATCTCGAGTGGCTGCGCGGGGAGACCGAGCTGCCACTGGTGGTCAAGGGCGTGCTCGACCCGGCCGACGCGCGGCGGGCCGCCGGCATCGGCGCCGCGGCCGTGGTGGTCTCCAACCACGGCGGCCGCCAGCTCGACCGGGCCGTGCCCGCGCTCACGGTCCTGCCCGCCGTCGCCGAGGCGCTGGCCGGCGAGGACTGCCAGGTACTGATGGACAGCGGGGTGCGCGGCGGCTCGGACGTGCTGACCGCGCTGGCCCTCGGCGCCACCGGGGTGCTGCTGGGACGCCCGCTGATCTGGGGCCTGGCGGCCGGCGGCGAGGCGGGCTGCACCGAGGTCCTCGACCTGCTCGCCGCCGAACTGCGGCACGCGCTCGGCCTCGCGGGCTGCGCCGACCTCCGGGCCGCCGCCGAACTGCGCACCACCACCCTGCCCTGCACCACCTGGAGCACCCCGTGACCACCACCTCCGCACCGCACGACCTGCTGCTGGCGGGCCTGCACACCTCGCTCGCCGACCCGGCGATGACCTCGATGAACCTGCTCAACGAGATCTCCATCCGCTACCCGGAGGCGGTCTCCTTCGCGGCCGGCCGCCCGGCCGAGCAGTTCTTCGAGACGGACGCCGTCCACCGCCACCTGGACCGCTACCTCGACCACCTGCGCACCGAGCGCGGGCTGACCGAGGAGCAGGCCCGCCGCCAGGTGCTCCAGTACGGGCGGACCAAGGGGATCATCCACGACCTGATCGCCACCCACCTCGCGACGGACGAGGGCATCGAGGTGCCCGCCGAGTCGATCGTGGTGACGGTGGGTTGCCAGGAGGCGATGTTCCTGGTGCTGCGGGCGCTGCGCCGCGGCCCCGAGGACGTGGTGCTGGCCGTCTCCCCCACCTACGTGGGGCTGACCGGCGCGGCGCTGCTGGCCGACCTGCCGGTGCGGGCCGTCGCCGACGGCCCGGACGGCGTGGACCTCGCCGACCTGCGCCGGCAGCTGGCCGCCGCCCGGGCCGAGGGACTGCGCCCGCGGGCGCTGTACCTGGTGCCGGACGTGGCCAACCCGAGCGGGGCCAGCCTGCCGCTGGAGCTGCGCCGGGAGCTGCTGGCGCTGGCCGGCGAGGAGGACTTCCTGCTGCTGGAGGACAACCCGTACTGCGTCTTCGCCGGTGAGGAGCGGCTGCCCTCGCTCAAGGCGCTGGACACCGGGCGGCGGGTGGTCCACCTCGGCTCCTTCGCCAAGACGGCCCTGCCGGGTGCCCGGGTCGGGTACGTGGTGGCGGACCAGCTGGTGGCGGACGGGCAGGGCGGCACCGCGCTGTTCGCCGACCTGCTCGGCATGGTCAAGAGCATGACCACGGTGAACACCTCGCCGATCGCCCAGGCGGTGATCGGCGGCGCGCTGCTGGAGCACGGCCACAGCCTGCGGGCCGCCAACACGGAGGTGGCCGCGCTTTACCGGCGCAACCTCGCGCTGGTGCTGGAGGGCCTGGCCCGGCGCTTCCCGCCCGGCAGCGGGGTGACCTGGAACGAGCCGCGCGGCGGGTTCTTCCTGGTGCTCACGGTGCCGTGCGTGGTGGACGACGCGCTGCTGGAGCGCTCGGCCTCGGAGTACGGGGTGATCTGGACGCCGATGTCGCACTTCTACCCGGGGGCGGGCGGGGAGCACCAACTGCGGCTCTCCGTCAGCCAGGTCGACCCGGCCACCGTCGACCGGGGGCTGGACGGGCTGGCCGCGCTGCTCACCGCGCACTCCTGACCCGCGGGGCCCCGGCCCACCCGGAAGGGGCGTCCCGTCGAGGGCGCCCCTTCCGGCGTACGCGTCGAGCGGTCGCCGCCGACTGACCGACCACCGCGTCCGACGGCCACCCGCGCGCGGATCTCCCGACGCACCGACCGCGGCCGCTTTCCCCCGTCCGGACGGTGCCGACACGAAGGATTGCCGCCAGAATGGTCTGGTCGCGAACCGTCGTGACCGGAACGGCCGTTGGGGGCGATCATGGACGAGGCTCGGAACCTCCGGGGCGGCGGCGGGTGGTCGCTCGCCCCGGTCGCGATGCTGCGCCACGCGGGCTACCCGCTCTCCCTGCTGGACCGCGTCGTCGACTCCCCGACCGCCCGGGCCGCCGACACCGTGCTCGCCCTGCGCGACGAAGCCGTCGAGCTGGGGCGGCGGTTGAAGGCCGCCCTGCGTGCGGAGCGGGCCGGCACCCGGGGCGACCTCGCCTCCGGTGTCGGCATGCTCCGCCCTTTCCCGCCCGCCGACCTCGCCCGGCTCGAGGCCGAACTCGGCCCGGCCGCCCTGGACTCGGCCAAGCGCTACCAGGACGCGGTACGGGCCCTGGACACCCACTGGGCGGCGTTCGAGCGGCAGCACGGCGCCGCCCTCGCCGCCGCCCGCGGGGCGGTCCTGGACCTCTTCCGCGAGCCCTCCCTCCAGCAGGTCCTGCTGCTGTCCAACGACGCCCGCTTCGGGGAGTTCACCGCCTGGATCGCCTCCGGCGGCGCCGGCTCGGACGGACACGTCAGGCGGATGACCGACCTGCTCGCCATGTACCTCCAGCGGGTCACCACCAAGAACGAGACCCACGCGCACTTCGGCCCGCTCGCCGTCGCCCGGACGTCCCCGCGGGGCCCCGCCGGCATCACCTGGTCCACCGGCCCGCTGCGCCGGGTCGCCCGGCTCAGCCACTGGGCGGGCGAGGCGATGGCCGCGGTCTTCAGCGCCCGGCCGGAGGCCTTCGAGACGGTGCGCCCCCGCCGGCGCCCGCTGGCCTTCGCCGAGGGCCCGGTGGTGCGGCTGTACGCGTTCGAGGCCACCACCGGCATGCCGGACGGCTGGCGCTTCGTCGCGGTGAGGACCGACACCTTCGACGCCCACCGACGCTGGCTCTGGGAGCGCTGCGACGGCGAGCGCACGGTGGCGCGGCTGCGCGCCGACTGGGCCGGACGGCCGGACCGCCCGGCCGACCGCACCTTCGACCGGGTGCTCGCCGAACTCGTCGACCAGGACTGGCTGGTCGGGCGCTGGGAGATCCCGATCGGATCCACCGACGTGCTGCGCTCGCTCGCCGGGCACCTCCCCGACGGCTCCCCCGACCTCGCCGTGGTGCGCCGCTTCGAGGACGGGCTGCGCCGCTTCGCCGAGGGCCCGACGGCGGGCCGCGCGGCCCTGCTCGGCGAACTCAAGGAAGCCTTCGAGGAGGTCGCCGGGACGCCGGCCCACCGCTCCGGCGGCCGGCACTACGCCGACCGCGGCATCCTCCACGAGGAGGCCTACAGCCCGGTGCGGGACGTCGTCCTCGGCCCGGACGTCGCCGAACTGGTCAGCCGCGAGCTCTCCCCCGTCTACGACCTGACGCTGCTCGTCCCCCGACTGCGCGTCCGCCGCGAACTGGCGATCCTGCACCACTGGACGGCGCGGCGCTTCGGCCTCGGCACGCCCGTACCGCTGGCGGACTTCTACGCCGCCTTCTTCGCCGACCGGCCGCTGCTCGCCGCCCGGTGCGAGGAGGTGGACCGGGAGATCGCGGCGCTCGACCGGGAGGTCGTCGCCCTGCTGCTGGACGGCGCCGAGGACGGCCGACCGGAGAGCGTCGTCGAGCGGGCCGGGCTGGAGGAGCTGCTCGCCCGCCACCCGGCCGCCCCGCCCGCGCTGTGCAACCCGGACGTCATGCTCGCCGCGCCGGACGCCGCGGCGATCGGGCGTGGCGAGTTCCTCGCCGTCGTCGGCGACTGCCACGCCGTCCGCGAGGCGCTCACCCACTCGAGCTTCGCCCCGCTGCTCCAGGCCGAGGCGCCGGAGCTGCTCGACGGGATCCACGCCCGGTACCGGGGGCTGCTCGACGAGGACGAGGTGCTGGTCGACCTCTCCCGCTCGCACCCCGACAAGACCGCCGCCCAACTCACCTACCCCTGCCCGGACCTGGAGGTGTACGGGCGCTCCCCGAAAGCCCGCGGCGACGTCCTGCGGCCCGACCGGCTGTACCTGGTGGCCACCGCCGACCGGGTGGAGCTGCGCGCCCACGGCCTGACGGGCCGGCTGAAACTGCTCGCCCCGCTCGCCGGCGGCCCCGGCATCCGCCAGGACCCGCTCTCCCCGTTCGCCTTCCCCCGGCACTTCGGCGGCGTCGGAGTCCGGGACCGGGACCGCGACCACCTGCCCCGCATCCGCTGCGGCCGGGTCGTGCTGCACCGGGAGCGCTGGCGCATCCCCGCCGGGGCGCTGCGCGGCTGGAGCCCGGGCGTCCACCGGTCCAGGGGCGACGCCGCCGAGTTCGCCGCCGCCCGCGGGCTGCGCCGCGAACTCGGCCTGCCGCGCCGCGGCTTCCTGAAGATCCCCGGCGAGCCGAAACCGGTCTACGTCGACTGGGAATCGCCCCTCGTCGTCCGGCAGGTCTTCCGGCTCGCCCGGAGGACGGCCGCCGCCCTGGAGTTCACCGAGATGCTCCCCGCCCCGGAACACCTCTGGCTCGACATCGGCGGCGAACGCCACACCAGCGAGCTGCGCTGTGCGGTCTTCTCACGCCGTTCCCCCTGAGCGCTCCACGCCGAGCGCTCCGTCTCCCGTGCTCCACCACCAGTGCTCCACGTCGAGGACGCCACGCCCTCACCGACCGAAGGCACCGCCATGACCAAGAGCTGCATCGTCCAGTTGCCCTTCCCCTCGAGCCACGACCCCGACCCGAAGCTGGCGCGCTACTACGACGACTACGACCGGCGCTTCCGGGCGATGCTGCCCGAGTACTTCATCCCGACCGACGGCCTGTGGGAGATGCCGCTGTGGGTCGCCCACCTGACCGCCCTGCTGGACACCGCGGGCCTGGACTCCGTCTTCCGCGACCTGTCCCGGACCCCCGCCGAGCCGGAGCGGTGCGCCGAGCCGCTCCTGGACGCGACCGCCGCCGGAGACCTCGTGCTGATGTCCCCGCTCGCCCAGAACCTGCGCCTCGCGCTGGAGGTGGCCGAGCGGCTGGAACGAGCCCGCCGGCGCGTCGTCCTCGGCGGCAACATGGCCCCGCTGGCCCCGGACGGTGCCGTGCACGCCGTCCACCGCGGCCAGCTCGACGCCGCCTTCGTACACCGGCTGGTCGAACTCGCCTCCGGCTCCGGCGGAAGCCTGGAGAAGCCCCTGCTGCCCGGGCTGGTGTCCGACCGGATCACCTGGGCGCCGGACTACCGCCACCTCGCCGGCTACCAGGGCCGCGTGCCGCTGCTGCGGCTCAACGCCAGCCACGGCTGCCTGTACCAGTGCTCGTTCTGCGGCGACGCCTGGAGCAGGCAGCTGACGCTGGTCGCCAGGGACTCGCTCGCCCGGGAGGTGGACGAGCTGACCGCCCGGTTCCCGGACACCCGGCTCTTCTACATCGGCGACAAGACCTTCGGCCAGTCCCGCGAGGCCGTCGGCAACCTGCTGGACGTCTTCCGCGACCGCCCCGGCCACCGGTTCATCGTGCAGACCCACGTGATGCAGGTGAAGGAGTGGATCGTCGACGCCATGCTCGAACTCGGCGTCGTCGCCGTCGAACTCGGCTTCGAGTCGGCCGACTCGCAGATGCTGAAGCGGCTCGACAAGCTCTCCCGCGGCCTGGACGACTACACTTCGAAGATCCGTCAACTCAGCGACGCCGGGCTGAAGGTCGTCCTCAACATGATGGGCGGCCTCGACGAGGAGACGGAGGCCTCGCACGGCCAGACCGTCACCTGGATGCGGGAGAACGAATCGGCGCTGTGGCTCTTCAACCTGTACAACTTCGTGCCGTACCCGCTGACCCCGGACTTCCCCAGGCTGCGCGAGCGCATCTTCAACTGGGACTTCGCCGACTGGCGGGAGGACGCCCCGGTCGTCTACCGGCCGCGGCACCTGTCCCCGCAGGACAGCTGGGACCTGTTCCAGGAGAAGATCGCCACCGCCCACGACGTCATCCGCGGCCCCCGGCCCGCACCCGTCCCCGTGCCCGCCGTGCGGAAGGACTGACATGACCGAACTCCCCGACTTCGAGGCCCTGCAGCACAGCGTCTCGCCCGAGGACTTCGAGCAGGACCCGCTGCCGGGCTGGGCCGGCGTCGGCACCCTGTTCGGCGCCCCGACCACCACCGCCGACCGGGTGGACGTCGGCGGGGCGGGCTGGGTGGTGTCCGGCGTTCCGTTCGACGCCACCGCCAGCTCCCGGCCGGGCGCCGCGGAGGGGCCGCGCGCCGTCCGCCAGGCCAGCCTGGTCTTCTCCAGCTACCTCACCAGCCTCGGCCAGTGGCGGATGCTCGACACCCGCACCGGCCGGACCTTCCGCTACCGCGCGCCCCGCGTCGCGGACGCCGGCGACCTGCACGTCTACCCGACCGACACGGTGAAGACCTTCCAGGCCGTGGCCGCCGAGAGCCGCCGCCTGAGCCGCGACGCCCCGCGCCTGGTCTTCCTCAACGGCGACCACTCCTGCACCTTCCCCACCTTCGCCGGCTTCCGCGCCGGACGCCTCGACCGCGGCGCCGGCCGGGTCGGGTTCGTCAACATCGACCACCACTTCGACTTCGGCAACTGGAGCACCCTGCACGGCCCGCTCTACCACGGCTCCAACTCCCGCCGGATCAGCGAGATCCCGCGGATGCGCCCCGAGGACATCGCCTTCGTCGGTGTCGGGGACGTGACGAAGTACGACCAGTTCCGCGGCCTGCTCGAACGCGGCTTCCACGTCGTGCCCGGCTCCGCGATCACCCGGGACGGCACCGCCGCGGCGCTGCGCCCGGTGATCGAGGAACTCGGCTCGCGCTGCGACACCGTCTACGTCTCCCTCGACATCGACGTGCTCGACAGCGCCGCCGCGACCGGCACCGGGCACGTCACCATGGGCGGCATCACCATCGGCGACCTCCTCGACGTCTACGAGGAGCTGCGGGCGCTGCCCGTCGGCGCCCTCGACGTCGCCGAGATCGCGCCCCGCTACGACCCGTCCGGCGGCACCGCGCAGATCGCCGCCCGGCTGCTCTTCGAGTTCCTGTTCCGCACCGAGGTGGCCCCGGCCGAACTCGCGCCCTGGGCCACCGGCGGCACCCCCTCCGCACCCCGGGAGCACCGGTGAGATTCACGCCCCACGAAGCGCAGTTCGACTGCACCCCGCTGGTCTCCGGCGCCCCCGCCGAGCGCGAGCGCGCGCTGGACGCGCTCGCCGCCGAGGCCGTCGAGGTCGTCCACCGGGTCGGCTACGCGGTCTTCCGGATCGGCCGGCTGCGGCTCGGGGTCGAGGACAGCCGCCGGCTGTCCACCGGGATCGTCGAGCGCGTCCGCACCGCGCTGATCGCCCGCGGCGCCCCCGAACGGATGCGGCTGGAGGTCGACCGGGCGCAGCAGACGTACGTGCCCGAGGGCTACCCCACCCGGACCCTGCTGCCCCACCACGACGGGCAGCACTGCTCGTACCTGACGCCCAGCCTCCGGGACGCCCCCGACTGGGACCCGGCCCGGCGCACCTACGGTGACTCCGGGTACACCACCACCCCCGCGCACAAGATGTACCAGGGCATCTTCCTGCCCGAGGTCGGCGAGGGGCTGAGCGTCACCACGTACTACGACTGGCTCGGCGTGATCAGCGAGGTGCTGGAGCGGCGCGGCGTCGACCGGGGCGCGGACCCGGTGGCGTCCGCCGCGCGCTGGCTCGGCGACAACCTGAACCGCGGCCTGGAGCGCCAGCCCGAGCACGGCTGCGCCTACCCCTCGGTGGGCGCCATGCTCGGGCTGGAGGAGCCGCTCTGGCACGGCCTGTCCTTCCACCACGGCGAGGCGGAGCTGACGAAGGAGGAGCGCCGTCGCTACCCGGCCGCCGCGCCACTGGCCCGCGACTGCCCCTGCGGCGAGTGCCGGGGCGAGGCCGCCCGGCTCTTCTGCCACCTGGTACTGATGGCCACCGGCCTGACCTGGGCGCGGTTCCGCCGCCGCTGGGAGGTGCTCGCCCCGGGCGAGCAGTGCGACCTGCTGCTCGGCCACAACCTGACCATGCTGCACGGCGGCCTGGCCGGCGGCGCGGGGCGGATCATCGAGCCGCTCTGCCTGGTCGTGGACGAGCCGTCCGGCCCCGCGTACGAGCGCTGGCTGGCCGCCTCCTGGCGGCGCACCCTGCCCGGAGCCCGCTGATGGCCGGGAGCCCGCCGACGCGGGGGGCGCCCGCCACCCTGGCCACCCCGGTCGACCTGCACCTGCACACCCGGCACTCGGACGGGGACGAGGCGCCGGCCGACCTGGCCCGGCGGTGCGTGGAGGCCGGGCTGAGGGTCGCCGCCGTGACGGACCACAACACCCTCGCGGGCGTCGCCGCCTTCGAGCGGGCGGCCGACGGGCGCCTCACCGTGGTGCCGGCCTGCGAGATCACCACCGTCTGGCGCGGCGGCGAGGCCCACTGCCTGGCCTACTTCGTCGACCCCGGCGACGGGCCGTTCCGGCGGCGGATCGGGCGCGTCCACGACGCCGAGCTGGCGTGGTGGCGCGGCTGGGCCGAGCGGGTGCGGGCCCTGGGCGTGCCGCTGGACCGGGCCGGGGTCGAACGGTGGATCGGCGGCGACCGGGTGGCCCACGTCGACGACTACCTGGCCCTGCTGCTGGACGCCGCGCGGGGCGACCCCAGGTTCGCCCCGTACACCGAGGGCGGCGACCGGTTCGCGCGCCTCGCCGCCGACTGGTGCCGGCCCGGCCGGCCGCTGCACGTCGAACACCCCTGCTACCCCGACCTGGTGGACGTGCTGCGCTGGATCGAGCAGGCGGGCGGGGTCGCCGTGCTCGCCCACCCCGGCCCGCTCACCGCCGGTCTGAACGCCCCGGAGTGCGCCGCGCTGCTGGAGCCGCTGCGCGCCGCCGGGCTGGCCGGCCTGGAGGTGTGGACCAGCTGGCACACCCCGGCCGACAGCGCCCGGCTCGCCGAGGCGGCCGGGCGGCTCGGCCTGGTCGCCACCGCCGGGTCCGACTACCACGGGGCGCGGGTCAAGCCCTGGGCGCCGCGCCCCGGCCTGCTGCCCGCGCTCCCCGCCGATCCGCTCGCCGTCCTGGACGCCCTGCACGACCGCCGTCCGCCCGTCCACTCCACTCCCAGGTGAGGCTGTGACCACCGTCAACGACCCCCAGACCGGCTCCGGGCACGCCGCCTGGCAGCTCGCGCCGGTCGTCGTGCTCCGCCAGGCCGGCTTCCCGATGGAGCTGCTCGCGCCCCTGGTGGACCCGGCCGCCGCCGAGGAGGCCCACGCACTCGTCGCCCACGGCCGTCGACTGCGGGAGCTGGCCGAGGAGTTGAAGGCCGTCCTGCGCCGGCACCCGGTGCCCGGCGCCGCCCGGCTGTCCTCCACGGCCGGCTTCCTGCTGCCCGTCCCCGGGCCCGCACTGGCCGCCGCGGCCGCCGCCGTACCCGCCGACGCCGCCACCGTCCTGCACGCCTACCAGGACGCCGCCCGGCACTTCGCCGAGGAACAGGAGCGCTTCTCCGCCCGGCACCGGGACCGCCTCGACCGGGCCGGGGCCGCCGTGGTCGAGGCCTTCGCCGACGAGCGGCTGCGGCAGGTCCTGCTGCTCTCCAACGACTCCGCCTACCCCACCTTCGCGGCCTGGCTCGACGGCCACGACGGCGGGACGGGCCGGCGCACCCGCAAGATGACCGACCTGCTGACCATGTACCTCCAGCGGGTCACCACCAAGAACGAGACCCACTCGCACTTCGGCCCCTTCACCCCCGGCCGCCTGGGCACCGCCCCCGGCATCGCCTGGTCCGGTGAACGGGAGCTGGACCGGCGGGCGCTGTTCAGCCACTGGGCCGCGGAGCGGCTCGCCCGGAGCGCCGCCGCCGTTCCCGGCCTGCTCGACCACGCCCGGCCCCGGCGCCGCCCGCTGTCCTTCCTGCGCGACGGGAGGATCGACCTCTACGCCTTCACCACCCGCGACGGCCTGGACACCGACTGGGACTTCCGGCACCTCGGCGGGCGGCCGGTGGAACCGTACGAGGCCTGGCTGTGGCGGCACTGCGACGGCGAACGCACCCTGCGCGAACTGCGGCAGGCCTGGCAGGACGAGCTGCGCTGCCCCGCCCCGTTCGACCGGGTGCTCGCCGCGCTCGCCGACCACGAATGGGTGGTCGTCGAGTTCGAGATCCCGATCGGCGACCACCGCCCGCTGGCCGCCCTGCGCGAGCAGCTGCTCGCCGCCCCCGCCGACCTGGCCGCCCCGCTGCTCACCGCGATCGACGGCTTCGAGGCGGACCTGACCCGCTTCGCCCGGCTGCCGCTGCCCGAGCGCGCGGCCGCGCTCGCCGCCACCAAGGCCCGGTTCGAGCAGCTGACCGGCGGCCCCGCGAACCGCAACAGCGGCCTGCACTACGCCGACCGCAGCATCCTGTTCGAGGAGGCGCTCGGCCGGCCGGCCGACCTGACCGTCGGCCCGGACCTCGCCCGCTTCATCACCGACGAGCTGGCCGTCGTGTACGAGACCGTGCTGGCCGGCCCGCGCCTGCGGATGCGGCGCGAACTGGCCGTCCTCACCCGGTGGGTGGCCGAACGATTCGGCCCCGGGGTGGAGATCCCGCTCGACCTGCTCTACGCCGAGTTCTTCCGCGACCGGGACGCCATCGCCCGGGAGTGCCTCGCCGTCGAGGCCGAACTCGCCGAACTCGACCGGGCGATCGGCGCGGCCCTGCTCGGCGAGGCCGCGACGGACCCGGACCGCTCCGAGGTCGTGGTGGACCGGGAGCGAGTGGCGGCCGTCCTCGCCGCGCGGCCCGGCGGCCCGCCGGCGCTCTGCGACCCGGACATCCTGTTCGCCGCGCGGAGCCGGGAGGACCTGGCCGAGGGCCGGTTCACCGCCGTCATCGGCGACTGCCACGCGGTGCGCGAGGTCATCACCCACACCAGCTTCGGCCCGCTGGTCCAGGAGCACGTCCCCGAGCTGCTCCCCGAGGTGTACCGCGGCTATCGGTCCCTGCTCGCGGACGACGAGGTGCTCGCCAACCTGTCCCGCGGCCACCCCGACAAGTCCTCCACCCAACTCGTCTACCCCTGCCACGACCTGGAGGTCTACGGCCGCTCCGGGCAGTCCCGCGACCGGGTGCTGCAGCCCTCCCAGCTGTACCTGGTACTGCGCGGCGACCGGCTGGAACTGCGCGCCCACGGCGTCGCCGGCCGGCTGCGCCTGATGGCGCCCCCGGCCGGCGGTCCGAGCATCCGGCAGGACCCGCTCTCCCCGTTCGCCTTCCCCCGGCACTTCGGCGGCGCCGGGCTGGACGCGCCCGAGCTGGCGCACATCCCGCGGATCCGCTGCGGCCGGGTCGTGCTGCAGCGCGAGACCTGGCGGATCCCCGCCGAACGGCTGCGCGACACCGGCGCCCTCGGCCGGCAGAAGGGCCGGGACGACGCCGCCCGGTTCGTCGCCGCCTGCCGGCTGCGCGCCGAGCACCGGCTGCCCCGGCACGTCTTCGTCAAGGTCCCCGGCGAGCCCAAGCCGGTCTACGTCGACTGGGACTCCCCGCTGCTGGTACGGCAGTTGGTCCGGCTGGCCGGCGGGGCCGACGGCACCCTGGAGGTCTCCGAGATGCTGCCCGCCCCCGACCAGCGCTGGCTGGAGGTGGACGGCCACCGGTACACCAGCGAACTGCGCTGCGCCGTCTTCTCACCGGGGGACGGCCTCGCGACGGCGGACGGCCCCGAGGCCGGGGACGGCCGGCGGTCGGAGCCGCGCGGGTGAGCACCGACACCGCCGTCCGTCCGAACTCCGGCTACCGCCGCGTCCTCGGCGCCGCCGCCTCCTCCGCCGTCGGCGACGGCATGCGCTTCGCCGCGCTGCCGCTGCTGTCCGCCGCGGTGCTGCACGACGCCTTCCGGGTGTCCGCGGTCACCGCGGCGACCACGCTGCCCTGGCTGTTCTTCGCCCTGCCCGCCGGGGCGTACGCCGACCGCTTCGAGCGCCGGCGGCTGATGGTCCTCGCCGACCTGCTGCGCGCCGCGGTGCTGGGCCTCACCGTCGTGCTGCTCGCCGCCGGCCGGCTCGGCTTCTGGCCGCTGGTCACCGCCGCGTTCCTGCTGGGCGTCGGCGAGGTGCTGTTCGACTGCGCGTCCTTCGCGCTGCTGCCGGGCGTCGTGCCCAAGGAGCGGCTGGAGTCGGCGAACGGCCGGCTCTTCGCCGTCCAGACGGCCGGGCGCGACCTGCTCGGACAGGTGGTCGGCGGCGTGCTGTTCACGGTGGGCCGGGCCGTCCCGCTGCTGCTGGACGCACTCTCCTTCCTGGCCTCCGCGGCGCTGCTGCGCGGCGTGCGCGCGCCCGAGCCCGAACCCGGCCCCGCCCCGTCCCCCGGTGGGCGCCGCCTCCTGGCCGACATCCGCGAGGGCGTGGCGTTCGTCCTGCGCGACCGCCTGCTGCGCGCCCTGACCGTCTCCGCCGGCGTCGTCAACGCCGTCTACCTGGGCCAGATCGCCGTCCTCGTCATCCTGGTGCGCGACGTGCTGGAGCTCCCGGACTCCGCGTACGGGGCGCTGCTGGCCGCCGGGGCGGTCGGCGGCGTGGCAGGCGGCGCCGTCGCGAGTCGGCTGACCAGGGCGATCGGCCGGGCCCCGGCGCTGGTCGGCAACCTGGTCCTGACGGGCGCCGCCGGCCTGGCGGTGGCCGCCACCGACCGGGTCGCCGTCGTCGCCGCCGCCTACTGCCTGGCAGGTTTCGCCCTGATGGTCTGGAACGTCGTCGCCGTCTCGCTGCGCCAGACGATCATCCCGGACCGGATGCTCGGCCGGGCCACCGGCGTCTACCGGCTGTTCGCCTGGGGCACGATGCCCCTCGGCGCGCTGGTCTTCGGCCGGGTGAGCGCCTCGGCGGGGCCGCGCGCCGCCTTCGCCCTCGGCGGCGCCGTCACCCTGCTGACCTGCCTGCCGATCACCTGCACCCTGCTGCGGGACGGCAGGCTGACCGACCGTCACGAGACACCGGAGGACGCCCCATGAGCGAACGCTTCGCCGCACTGGACCGACTGGCCGAACAGTGGGGCCTCAGCGGCCTCGAACTCGTCGGCAAGGGACTGGAGTTCACCGTCTTCCGGGCCCGGGCGCGGGACGGCGCACCGGTCGCCGTCCGGCTCGCCCACCGCCGCTTCGACTCCAACGCCAACGACCCGCACGTGGACACCCGGGCCCTGCTCGTCCAGGAGCACGCCATCGCCCGGCACCTGGCCGAGCACGGCCTGCCCGTCGCCCGGGTCCGCGAGCTGGTCCTCGCCGACGACCCGAACTCCCCCGACGTGCTGCTCTCCGACTACGTCACCGACGACGGCTCCCCGCTCGACTCCCACGCCCTCGGGGAGCTCCTCGCCCGGCTCCACCGGGTGCCCCCGCCGCCGCTGCGCCCCGTCGCCGCCGAGGGCGGCACCACCGCCGAGGCCCTCGCCGCCCGGATAACCCGCCGCTGGGCCGAACTCGCCCACCGCGTCGACGACTGGCCCGCGCCCCCGGCCCCCGGGCTCCTCGCCCGCCACCTCTCCCCGCTCACCGGGAGCAGCCTCCTCCACCTCGACGTCCGCAGCTCCAACATCCGCCGTCACCAGGGCCGCACCACCGCCCTCCTCGACTGGTCGAACGCCCTGCTCGGCACCCCCGCCCTGGAGTTCGGCCGCCTCGCCGAATACGCCCGCTACCCGGAGAACGACCTCGACCTCACCGCCCTGCGCGCCGGCTACGCCACCCTCGCCCCCGTCCCCGCCGAGGACGACCCCTGCCTCCTCGCCTGCCGCCTGGACGCCGCCCTGATGCTCGCCCTGGTCTTCCTCTCCGAAGCCCCCGACCCCGCCCTCGCCCCCACCGCCACCGCTCACGCCCGCGACCTGGCCCTGCGCCTCGCCCACTCCTGACCGCGGCCCACGCGAAACGCCCGGCCGGGGTCTCCCGGCCGGGCGTTCGCGCCACACTCCCCGGGCGGATACACCCACGGCAAGTCGTCGGCGGGCGGGAAAACCGGCGGTGCAGCTTGCTGCCACCGTGACGGGCTGTCCTCGGGCGCGCCGCGGGGTCATGCTGACCCTGGGCCCGTCGACACCGCGGCCGCCGAGCAGCCGGGTGAGGGAACCGCCATGACCATCGAGAGCACCGCGATCGTCGCCCCGGCACCCGCCGCGGCGCCGGTCCGCCGGGGCGTGCGGCACCTGGTGCACTGCCCTCCCTCGTGGGACCGCTACCTGCTCGCGGCCCCCGCCACCGGCGAGGACCGCTTCCTGCTCACCGGCGACATGCCCGGCGACCACCCGCTGTTCAACGACGGGCCCGGCCAGTTCCACGACCCGCTGGTGGTTGCCGAAGCCCTCCAGGAGACCGGCGAGTTCATCGGCCGCCAGTACTTCGGCATCGCCGCCGACCGGCCCGGACTCTACCAGCGGTTCGGCCTGCGGCTCACCGACCTCGCCGCCTGGCGCACCGGCCCCGACCCGGCCCGGATGACCGTCGAACTGTGGGCCGCCCCCACCGGCACCGCTTCCGGCGCGCCGTCCGGGCTGGACCTGCGGCTGGACGTCTCACTGGACGACGTGCCGTGCGCGACCGGCGCCGCGGCCCTCGCCTTCCCCCCGGCCGCCCGCGGCGGCCCCGGCTGGCCGCTGCGGGCCGCCTGGCCGGCCCCTGCCGTGCGGCCGGTCACCCCGGCCGAGGTCGGCCGGCTCGACCCGGCCAACGTGGTCGTCGCCGAACCCACCCCGGCGCCCAGCGGTCGGCTCAGCACCTGGGTGCTGCCCAGCCGGCAGAACCCGGCGCTCGGCGCCGCCGCCGGCGGACGGCTGTCCGGCACGCTGCTGCTGGAGGCCGTACGGCAGTGCGCGGTGCTGACCGCCGGACGGGCCGTCGGGCTGGTGCCCGAGCGGTCCGTGCCGGCCGGCTGCGAGATCCGCTTCCACGGCCGGCCCAGGTCCGCCTCGCCGCTGCGCTGCGCGGCCGTCCCCGGGGCGCTCGACCGGGACGCGGCCGGCCGGCCCGCCGTCCCGGTCACCGTCACCCTGGTCCAGGACCGGGTGACCGTCGGGGAGGCCCGGACGCTCGTCGTCCAGGACTTCTGAGGGGGACGGACCCCACGGGGGGACGGACGAGGTGGCAGACGGGGGCGTCGCCGCGGGGAGCGGGTGACGGGCGGAGCAGACAGGGGGCAGGGGTGAGGTTCCGGATCCTGGGACCGATGGAGATCGAGGGGGACGGGGGACCGGCGGTACCGCTCACCCCGGGGCCCCCGAAGGTGCGGACCGTCCTGGGCACCCTGCTGGTGCAGGCCAACCAGGTCGTGACGGTCGACACCCTGGTGGCCGAGCTGTGGCGGGACGCGCCGCCGCGCACCGTCAGCACCACGCTCCAGGTCTACATCTCCCAGCTGCGCAAGCTGCTGGACGCCGCCGACCCCGGGCGCGGACGCGACCTCCTGCTCACCCACGCCCGCGGCTACCGGCTCGCCGTCGAGGACGGCGGGCTCGACCTGGCCGCCCTGGAGGACCTGCACCGCCGCGGCCGGGAGGCCCTGGCCGCCGGCGACCACCGCGACGCCGCCGACCTCTACCGCAGGGCCGCGGCCCTGCGGCGCGGCCCGCTGCTCTCCGACACCCCGCACGGCCCGCTGCTGGAGTCCGTCGCCACCCAGCTCGCCGAGGCCGAGAGCACCGCCCTCGCCCACCGGATCCACGCCGACCTGCAACTCGGCCGGCACCACGAACTGATCGGCGAACTGCGCACGCTCACCGCGCGGTACCCGCTGCGCGAGGAGCTGCACGAGCACCTGCTGCTCGCCCTCTACCGGGCCGGCCGGCAGGCCGAGGCCCTCCAGGCCTTCGCCGCGCTGCGCACCCACCTGGTCGCCGAACTCGGCGTCGAACCCGGCCCGTCGGTGCAGCGGCTGCACGGGCGGATCCTCACCGGCGACCCCGGGCTGCTGCGCACCCCGGAGCCGGCGGCGGGCGGCCCCGCCACACCGCGCGGGCCGGCCGCCGAACCGCCCGACGTCCGGGCCGGCACCGCGCTGCCCGCCGCCGACCCGGCCTTCACCGGCCGCGGGCCCGCCCTGGCCCTGGTCGAGGAGTTCCTGCGGAACGCGCCCGCCGGCACGTTCGTCGCGATCGCCGGCCAGCCCGGGGTGGGCAAGACCGCCCTCGCCCTGGAGGCCGCCCACCGCAGCGGGCCCGCCTTCCCCGACGGCCGGCTCTTCCTCGACCTCCAGCCCGAGGCCGGCCGGCCGCTGGGCGCGGTCGAGGCGGTCACCGCCCTGCTGCGCCGGCTCGGGGTCCGGCCGGCCGCCGGCGCCGGCGCCGGCGAGCTCCTGGACACCTGGCAGCAGGAACTGACCGGGCGCCGGCTGCTGCTGGTGCTGGACAACGTCGACTCCGAGGCGCAGCTGCGCCCGCTGCTGCCCGGCACCCCGGGCAGCGCCGCGATCGTCACCGGCCGCCGGCTGCCGGTGGGGCTCGGCGGGATCCGGCCTGTGGTGCTGGACGTGCCCGATCCGGCCGAGTCCCGGCGGCTGTTCGCCGCGGTGGCGGGCCACGGGCGGGAGGCGGCCGAGCCGGAGGCCGTCACCGAGCTGCTGGAGCTGTGCGGCCACCTGCCGCTCGCCGTCCGGATCGCCGGGGCCCAGCTGACGGCCCGTCCGCACTGGAGCGCGGCCACGCTGGTGGAGCGGCTGCGCGAGGAGCGGACCCGGCTCGGCGAGCTGCGGATCGGCGGGCTCGACGCGCGGGCCGCGCTGGTGCGCGCGTACCGCGACACCGGGCCGGTGCTGCGGTGGGCGTTCCGGCTGCTCGGGCTGCTGCCGGCCGGGCCGTTCGGGCCGGCCGCGGCGGACGCCGTGCTGGGGCTGCCGCGCTCGGAGACCACCCGGCTGCTGGACGAACTGGTCGACGACCGGCTGCTGGTGGCGGGCCCCGAGCAGGGGCGCTACCGGCTGCCGGAGCTGCTGCGGGTGCTGGCCGTGGAACGGCTGGCGGACGAGGAGGGGCCCGCCGAGGCCGCGGCCGCCGTGGAGCGGCTCTGCACGGAGTACGCCCGGGCCGCCACCCAGGTCACCGCCGTGCTGACGCACGGCCTGTCGGCCGACGGCGCCCGGTGGGACACCGCCCAGCTGCGGCCCTCCGACTGGTTCACCCGGGAACGTGACGCGCTGGTCCGGGCCGTCCGGCAGGCCCACGGGTACGGCCGCTGGGCCGCGGTGGTACGGCTCGCGGGCGCGCTGCGCGGCCACCTCGAGGCGCACGCCGACTGGAGTGCCTGGGCGCGGACGCACACCCTCGCCCTCGACGCGGCCCGCCGCTGTGGCGACCGCGCCGCCGAGGGTCGCATGCTCCGCTCGCTCGGTGACCTCGCCTGGGAGCAGCGGCGCCCGGCCCAGGCCGAGGAGCACTACGAGCTGGCCCGGCGGATCACGGAGGAGACCGGCGACCGCGCCGAACTCGCCCTCACCCTGGTGGGACTGGCCGAACTCCGTTGCGACCGCGGCGAGTTCGGCGCGGCGGCGGAGCTGCTCGCGGCCGCCCCCGACGTCGCCGAGCCGCGCCCCCGGTTCGAGGTGCGGCGCGCGCTGGCCCTGCTGGCCCTGGCGGGCGAGGACCACCTCGGCGCCCTCGCCCACTTCACCGCGTGCCGCGACCTCGCCCTCGCCCTGCACGACCGGCGGCTGGAGTCCTTCGCCCAGCGCGCGATCCACGCGCTGCACGGCGACCGGCCGGCCGCGGCCCGGCCCGTCGAGTTCCGCCCCGGCGTCTGGCGCCTTCCCCGGCCGGCCCCGTACGTCCTGCGCTGACCGGCCGGGGCCAGGGCAGGACGACGCGGCCGGGCCGGACGACGGTGGTCGTCCGGCCCGGCCGCGCACAGGGGTCAGAACAGCCGGGGCCCGGGAGTCACACCCGGCCGCCGGAGCCGAGCAGGTGCATCTCGGCGGCCAGTTCCTGACGGCGGGTGATGTTGAGCTTCCGGTAGATCCGGGTCAGGTGCTGCTCGACGGTGCTGACGGTGATGTAGAGCTTGGCCGCGATCTCCCGGTTGGTGTGGCCGTACACCGCGAGCATGGCCACCCGCTTCTCGGAGTCGCTGAGCCGGGCCTCCACCTCGACCTGGCCGCCGGCGCAGCGGCCGTTGTCCTCGGCGTCGCCGCCGGGCGGCAGGTCGAGGCCGGGGGCGATCTGCTCGCGCAGGGCGTCCGCGCCGCACTCCTTGGCGAGCTGCCAGGCGCGCCGGTTGACCATGTTGGCCCGGCCGGAGTCGCCGTTCTCCTTCAACACCCACGCGAAGTCGACCAGGGTGCGGGCGAGTTCGTAGCGGTCCTCGGAGTCCCGCAGCTCGTCGACCGCGCGGGCGAGCAGGGCGTGCCGCTCGCGGGGGTCGCTGAGGGCGGCCCGGACCCGCAGGGTGAGGCCGGAGATCCACGGGTGGGCGGCGTCGCGGAAGGCGAGCTGGTCGGTGATCAGTCGGGCGGCCTGCTGGGGCTCGCCGAGCTGGATCAGCGCCTCCGCCGCACCGGTGCGCCAGGGGGCGAGCAGCGGCCGGTCGAGCCCCCACCGCTTGAGGGTGCGGCCGATCTCCAGGAAGTCGCCGAGCGCCGCGTGGAAGCGGTGGGTCGCGAGGTGGTACTGGCCGCGGGCCCGCAGGTAGCGGATGCCGTGGATGCTGGTGCCGAGCCCTTCGGGCAGCGGCCGGCTGAGTTCGCGGGCGGCCGTGTCGTGGCGGCCGGCGGCGGTGGCCGCGCGGATCAGGACGGAGGCCACTCCCCCGGCGAACACGCTGCCGCCGCGTTCGGGCAGCAGGTCCAGGGCCGCCTCGGCGTGCTCCCCGGCACCGGCGAGGTCGCCCTGGCGGAGCAGGGCGTCGGCGTACAGGGCGGTGAAGGTGGACTGCCAACCGGGGGCGCCGCGCCGGACGGCCTCCTCCATGAAGACCTGGCACCAGGGCAGCGCGCGGGCCGGTCCGTCGACGCACAGCAGGGCCCGGATGGCCTGCACGATGGGGGCCGCGGTGCCGCCGCCGAGGGTGGCGCCGCGCAGGAACATCTCGGCCGCGGCGACGGTCGCGCCGCCCGCCGAGTACTCGGGGACGGCCCACAGTCCGGCGGGGGCACAGGGCCTGACCAGCAGGGGTGCGCCGGGGGCGGCCGGCTCGGCCGCGGCCCCGCTCTCGGCCGGGGTCGGGCCGCCGCCCCACCACGGGAAGGCGGAGAGGCCGTCCAGCGGGTCGCTGCCGCGGCCGAACCGGACGGGGTGGGCGGGCGGGTCGGCCTGCTCGGCGTCCCGGTCGGTGGTGAAGCGGTCCAGCACCTCGGCCGCCTCGTCGATGCGGCCCTGCTCGGTGAGCAGCCGGGCGAGCGGCCCGAGCCTGGCCTGGCCGAGCCGGCCGGCCCGCAGGGTCTCCAGCGGCCCGGCGAGGTCGCGCTCGGCGGCGCTGGGGTTGGTGCGCCAGGTGATCCCGGCGAGCATGGTGCGGAAGTGGTTGCGCTGCTCCTCGTCGACCCGGCCCCGGTGGGCGAGTTCGAGGCAGGCGGCGGCCCGGTCGGTGTCGCCGTCGGCGAGCAGCTGCTCGGCGGCGGTGGAGAGCACCGCGACCGCCCAGGGCAGGTCGGTGGAGCCGACGCACAGGAGCTGGGCGGCGACGGCGGCGGTGGGGGCGCCGTCCCGGTAGAGGAGTTCGGCGGCCCGCCGGTGCAGGTCGGCGCGGTCCCGCGGGTCCATCCGGTCCAGCACCGCCTGGCGGGCGACCGGGTGGTGGAAGCGGTGGCCGTCGAGGATGCCGGCGGCGGTGAGCGCGGCGGTGTCGCGGCCGACCGTGCCGGCGGTGCTGTCGAGCATCCGGACGGCGAGGTCGTCCGAGGCGTGCTCGCCGAGGACCGCGGTCACCTCGGCGAGCCGGCGGGCGGCCGGTCCGCAGCGGCGCAGGCAGGCCAGGACGGCCTGGGTGAAGGCGCGGCCGGGCTCGGGGGCCCGTCCGCCGACGCGGTGCTCCTCGACCAGGGCGCGGAGCAGCAGCGGGTTGCCGCCGGCCACCTCGGCGGGCGGCCGGCCGCCGGCCGGGGCGTCGCGGAGTTCGGCGGCGACCAGCCGGGCCACCGCGTCGGGGCGCAGCCGCTCGGCCCTGATCCGGACGAAGTTGCGGGTGCGCAGCAGCTCGGTGCCGTAGCGGTCTTCCCCGGACTTGTGCAGCGACTCGGTGCAGGCCAGCAGGACCCGGGCGGAGCGGGTGCGGCGGACCAGGTGGAGCAGGTAGCGGCAGGACAGCTCGTCGATGTGGTGCAGGTCGTCGACGCAGATCACCACCGGCGCGGTCTCGGCGAGGCGGTGCACCGCGGCGCACAGCGCCTGCATCACGTCGGTCCGGTCCGGGTCCGCGGCGTGCGCCGGATCGGGCAGGGCCCCGGCCGGGGCGGCCGCCAGCAGCTGGCCGACGACGCCGAGCTCGAGGTCGCGCTCCACCGCGGTGCCGATGGCGCGCAGCACCACCGCCCCGGCGGTGGCGGCCCGCTCGGCGAGGGTTTCCAGGAGTTCGCTCTTGCCGCAGCCGACGGCTCCCTCGATCAGTACGATCCCGGGAATTCCCCGTACGCATTCGTCGAGGGCCGAATCCAACAGATCCAGTTCTCGCTCACGATCGATCAACACTCTTGTCATCCCCCGGTTTCTTCGGTACCGCAGAACCAATCCCGTATGGCGGCAGGGAAAAGCACGGCCCCGTGCTGGGAAGCCCGGGAAAACCGTGCCGGCGGAGTGTCGGCCGACGGGTCTTCACCCCGATCCGCCCGGTGTCGGCTCAGACGGCCCGAATTCTCACCGGGGCGGCCTGGGCGGCGTCCCCGGGGCCGGCGTCGTGGCGGCCGGCGCCCCAGCGGTCGTCCATCGCGAGGATGTCGTGGCGGCCGGCGCCCCAGCGGTCGTCCATGGCGCGGATGTCGTTGCGGTCGGCGCCCCAGCGGTCGTCCATCTGCCCGATGTGGGAGAACCTGGCCAGACCCCAGCGGTCGTCCGCGGTGAGCTCGGCGCCGAGGCCCGGGGTGTGCCCGTGAGTGAGCAGGGGGGCGATCACGGCCGCCAGGAGGACGGTGGGGGCGAGAACCCTGGCCCGGATCGTTGAAATCTTCACGGCTTTCCCCTTGAGCAGTATTGAGCGGGCGTCAGTACGCCCTGATCCCGCGCCGCCCCGCAGCCTGGCGTCGCTCGGGCCCTACTCTGCCGCTTCCCGAGGCCCCCGTCCGAGTGGATCTCGATGGCGTAAAGTTGCATGGCAGGAACTTCGCAAACACCGACGGGGGGACACCGGGTGTTCGGACACCAACCTGTCCAGTCCGGCTTCGCGGAGCTGGACGATCTCAGCGCCCTGGCCTACGGCCACGCCGTCGAGTCCGGCCGGTTCGACCGGGCCGCCATCGCCGCGCGGCTGGAACTCGAGGACGAGGCCGAGGTCGACCGCATCGAGCAGGTCCTGAAGGTGATGCGCCTGCTCCAGCCCCGGCCGGGCGATCCGAGCGTGCTCGTCCCGGTCAGCCCGGACGTCGCCGCCGCCGACCTGGTCGGGCCCGCCGAGCACCACATCCGGGACCTCAAGCAGGCGGTCACCAACGTGCGCAGCAAGCTGCTGTCGCTGACGCCGCTGTACTACGAGGGCCGGCGGCTGCGGAACCGGGTCGAGGCCTTCGACGTGGTCAACGACGTCGACACGATCCAGAACATGCTCGACCAGCTCGGCCAGACCTGCCGCAAGGAGGTGCTGACCGTCCAGCCCGGCGGCGGCCGCCCCGCCACCCTGCTGCCCGCCGCCCGACGGTCGGCGGAGGGGATGCTGGGGCGCGGGGTGCGGATGCGCACCATCTACCAGCACACCGCCCGCTGCGACCTGGCGACCAAGTCGTACGTCCGGGACGTCACCGCGCTCGGCGCCGAGGTCCGCACCGCGGACCAGGTGATCGACCGGATGCTCGTCTACGACCGGGAGACGGTCTTCCTGCCCGCGCGCGTCGCGGGCGAGGCGACCATGGGCGCGGCGATCGTCCGCGAGCCGACCCTGGTGGCCTTCGTGTGCGCGGTCTTCGAGCACCTGTGGGAGAGCGCCAGCCCGTTCGTGGCGGACACCCCGAAGGCCGTCCCGAGCACCGACGAGCTCAAGCTGTCGATCATCCGGCTGATGGCCCGCGGCCACAAGGACGAGATGGTGGCCCGCCGGCTCGGCATGTCGGTGCGCACCTGCCGGCGTCACATCTCGGAGATCACCGAGGAACTGGACGCGGCCAGCCGGTTCCAGGCGGGTTACAACGTGGCGCTGGCGCGGTTGTTGGAGAGCGAGTCCGCGCTCGTCGCGCCGCAGGACGGCGAGCCGGTCTAGGCCGGGGGTCGCGGGGCGGGTTGCGGGGTGGATCGTCCCTCACCCCCGGCCCGGACGCGGCTCGTAGAGCGCGGCGCTGACGTAGTGTCCGCTGTCCAACTCGAAGGTGCGGAAGGCCCACTCGCGGTGGCTCCCGGCGCTGCCGTCGGGGCGTTCGACCCGCACCGGGCTGTCGTCCGGGCCGAAGCCGAACTCGGTGAAGTCGAAGGACCGGCCCGGCCCGAGGGCCTTGCGGTAGGCCTCCTTGCGGTTCCACAGCCGCACCAGGGCCGGGTTGCGCTGCTCCTCGGGCCGGGCGGCGAGGGCGACCAGCTCGTACGGGGTGCACAGGTGGCGGTCCAGGCCCTGCGGGTACAGCTGGCGCTCGGCGCTCTCGACGTCCACGCCGATCAGGCCGCGGGTGGTCAGGCCGACCAGCAGCAGGTCCTCGGACAGGCTCAGGCCGACGTCGAGCCGGTCGTGGCCGCGCAGGTAGGGACGGCCGGTGGGACCGTAGACGAGTTCGGCGCCGTCCGGGTCGCCGTCGAACAGGGTGCCCGCCGCGCGCCGCAGCAACTCCCGGGAGGCGGCGTAGCGGTGGACCACGTCGGGGCCGGCCAGGCCCAGGTAGCGCGACCAGTCCCGGCCGAGTGAGCAGGTCGAGGCCCCGTCGGCCGAGGGGCGCGTGCCCAGTCGGGCGAGCCGGGTGTAGATCAGCACGGTGCCGTGGTCGGACAGGTCCGCCCTCGCCCGGTTCCACGCGTCGCCGCCGGAGTCCACCTCGATCGGGTCGCCGACCGGCGGGTCGAGCGTGGAGGTCCCCGGCTGTGTCATGCCTTCTCACTCCAGAACTGTGGGGATTTCCCCGGAGGTCGCCCGCTCCGGGGTCGTACGCGGAACAAGCCGGTAGTCGATCGTCCCATCCGGCACCGCGAGCTCCTGTCCGGGGCTTGCGACTTCGGGCGGCGCGCCCGAACTATCCGGTTCAACGGATAGGCAACCCACGGTCGTTCACGGATCGAGACGGAAATGGCCACGTCTTTGCCTACATCACACCAGGCTTTTACCTTGTGCGAAACCCCTCGCCTGTGACACCTCGGCGGCCCGCCCCCCGGACACCCCTCCAGCATGACCGACGCCGCTAAAGCACCGCTAGGGCCCGGGCCTAGGGCCTGGTCCCGTCGAGGTAGGCCAGGACGGCCAGCACCCGGCGGTTCTCGCCCTCGGAGACGCCGAGGTTGAGCTTGGCGAAGATGTTCGAGGTGTGCTTGCTGACGGCCCCCTCGCTGAAGTGCAGGCGCTGGGCGATCGCCGCGTTCGACAGGCCCTCGGCCATCAGCGCCAGCACGTCCCGCTCGCGCGGGGTGAGCAGGGCCAGCGGCTGGTCGTAGGCGTTGCGGGCGAGCAGCCGGGAGATCACCTGCGGGTCCATCACGGTGCCGCCGGCCGCCACGGTGTGCACCGCGTCGACGAACTGGTCGGCCTTGGACACCCGGTCCTTGAGCAGGTAGCCGACACCGCCGACGCCGTCCGCGATCAGCTCGCGCGCGTACAGCTGCTCGACGTGCTGGGAGAGCACCAGCACGGGCAGTCCGGGCTGCTCCCGGCGGGCGGCCAGCACCACCTGGAGCCCCTCGTCGGTGAAGGTGGGCGGCAGCCGGACGTCCACCACCGCGATGTCGGGCCGGTGCTCCGCGAGGGCCGCGGCCAGCTCCGGGCCGCTCTCCACCGCCGCGACGATGTCGTGCCCGTGGGCACGCAGCAGCAGGGCCAGTCCATCCCTCAGGAGGACGAGGTCCTCGGCGAGGACAACACGCACGGTAGCTCCATGATCAGCCGGGTCGGCCCCCCTGGGGGGCTGCTCAGCGTGAGCGTACCGTCGAAGGCCGCCAGCCTGCGCTGGATGCCCCGCAGCCCGCTGCCCTGGCCCGGGTCCGCCCCGCCCTGCCCGTCGTCGGTCACCTCGACCCGCAACAGCCCGGCGGCGTGGGACAGTTCGACGGTCGCGGCGCGGGCCCCGCCGTGCTTGACGGCGTTGGTCAGCGCCTCGCTGACGGCGAAGTAGACCGCGGACTCGACCGGCGACTCGGCCCGGCCCGGCAGGTCGGCCAGGACCTCGACCCGCAGCGGCACGTCCAGCGCCAGGGCGCGCACCCCCTCGACCAGTCCGCGCTCGGCGAGCACCGGCGGGTGGATGCCGCGGACCAGGTCGCGCAGCTCCTGCAGGGCCTGGGTGACGTTCTCCTGCGCCTCCGTCACCACCTGCTTGGCACAGGCGGGATCGCGGTCGATCAGCGCCGCGACCGCGCCCAGCCGCAGGCTCACCGCGACCAGCCGGGCCTGGGCCCCGTCGTGCAGGTCGCGTTCGATCCGGCGCAGCTCGGCGGCCTGGGCCTCGGTGGCGTCCAGGCGGATCTCGGTCAGCTGCTCGACCCGCCGGGCGAGCCGGGAGCGTTCGGTGGGGCCGAGCAGGGCGCGCGTCCAGTGGCCGTACAGCCACAGCGACGGCTCCGCGAGGGCCAGGCCGGCGAGGGTCAGCGCGAGACCGAGCACGGGCGCCAGCGCGCCGCCCAGCGGCAGCAGTTCGTAGCCGGGGCCGGGCGGCAGCAGCGGCTGGGCGAGCCCGTACAGGCCGTAGCCGGTCAGCAGCGGGGCGGCGAGCGCGATCACGCCGCCGACCAGCGGGTTGAGCAGCACCCACAGCGCGTCCCGCCAGGTCGCCGGGTCGTTCCACAGCCAGCGGACGGTGCGCGAGATGTCCGCGAACCAGCGGCTCTTGTGGTAGTCGTGGCCGGTCCAGAACCAGCCGTGCAGGGTGCGCTCCAGCGCCGGGCGCGGCGAGTACGGCGACGGGACGGGCACCTGCGACCAGTGGCCGGCCACCCAGCGGGCGCGCTCGGCGGCCGCCCGGACCAGCCTGGTCGCGGCCGGGAAGAGCGGGAAGACGCCCAGGCAGCACCAGAGCAGGAAGCCGACCAGGGACACCGCCAGCAGCAGCGCGGTCACCGGGGTCAGGAGGGTCAGGACGACGAGGCGGCCGAGCGCACGCGCGGCCCGGCGCAGGGCCCGCGCCGCGTCGGTCGGCGCGGCCTCGCTCGGCTCCACGGCCGCTCGGGACTGCGTGCTGGTCACGGCACCTCCGGTGCGGGGTCGGGCGGGGCCGCCGGGCGGGCGGCCGCGCTGGTCATGATCCCAGCCCGGCGTGGCGGGCACGGGACGCGGCCCGGCCCGCCCTGACGGGGGTCCAGGGCGGGCCGGGCCGGGCGGGCGGTCCTGATCAGCGGACCGCCGCCCGCTCTCGCGGCGCCTCGGTGGGCCGGGGCGCCTCGTGGTCGGGGGTGCCGGGCCGGTTGGCCCGCACCAGCAGGTAGACGGTCCAGAAGCAGACCAGGCCGAGCACCATGAAGGCCGCCGCCACCGGGATCTGCAGGGCCGACGGGGCGTACAGGGCGACGAACCAGGACCGGGTCGGCACGCCGAAGGCCGACAGGCAGAGCGCCACCGCTCCCTGCGGGGCGAAGCTCAGGATGCCGAGCGTGATCAGGGTGCCGACGGCCGCGGCGCGGCCACCGGAGAGGTCGCCCAGACCGCCGGCCTCGGAGGCCGAGCCGTCCTCGGCCTCGGACTTCGCCGCCTCGGGCGCCCGGCGCACGCCCTTGCGCATCACGTCGAGCAGCTCGGGCCCGCGGTTCTCCAGCCGGCGCTGGGCCGCCCGGCCCAGGCCCCAGGCGTACAGCAGGCCGGTGGCCACGCCGACCACCACGCCGGCCCAGCGCAGCGGCGCGCTGTCCAGCACCGTGCCGGCCACCACCACGCCCACGGCGGGCAGGGCGCAGAACAGCTGGAACAGCAGCACCACCAGGGTCTGCAGGCGGACCTGGTCGCCGCTCTCGTCGTTGAAGCCGTCCAGCGGGTTGCCGCCGGGCCGGTCCGGGAACGGCGCGGCACCGAGCACCGACATCAGCGGGATGAGGCCGGCCGCGCCGCCGAGCACGGCGGGCAGGACGGCGAGCACCCACGGCCACGCCCAGCCGGCCGAGGAGACCGCGGTCAGGGCCAGGGTCAGCACCAGGGTGACCGGGGCGACGATCAGCAGCCAGGTCACCTGCCGGGCCCGGACGTCGACCCGCTCGGCGCCCGGGACGACCAGGGTCAGCCAGATCGCCCCGGCGTCCAGGCCGTACAGGTTGGCGCACAGCGCGCCGGCGAACAGCGCGGCGACCACGCCCGTCCACGGCAGCATCACCTGGAAGCCGCTGAGCAGCGGCAGCAGGCCGGTGAACACGCCCGTCCACAGGGCGATCCGCAGGAAGCGGGCCCGGCGCGGGTCACGCGCCCACAGCCGCAGTTCCTTGCCCATCACGGCGCCGCCGACGGA
Organism: Kitasatospora sp. NPDC001132; assembly: GCF_053598415.1. Lineage (NCBI taxonomy): Bacteria > Bacillati > Actinomycetota > Actinomycetes > Kitasatosporales > Streptomycetaceae > Kitasatospora > Kitasatospora sp. NPDC001132. The sequence goes on from NZ_JBSFKF010000015.1 coordinate 144,873, forward strand.
GTCCGGCAGCAGCCCGCCGGTGGCGCGGGCGGAGCCCTGCTGGGCCTTGCCGCCGGTGGTGCCCCGCACCAGCTGCCGGGACAGCATGGCCGTCCAGACCGCGAACAGCAGCAGGCACAGCACCGCCAGCCCGCCCAGGGCGGCGGCGACCGTCGCCCAGTCCGAGCGCCGGGCGGCGTCGACCGCGACCACGGACCAGCCCGAGGGCAGCAGCCGCACCACGGTGCCGGCGTTCGCCGCCCACTCGCCGGTGAACAGCTTGATGAAGAAGCCGATCGCGAACCAGCCGGTGTTCAGGAAGGCCACCACGAAGCCGACCACCAGCGAGGAGACCTCCCAGCCGAGGCGCGAGCGCACCACGCTGCCCAGGCCCTGCATGGTGAACTTCGCCAGCACCACCACGAACAGCAGCTGCAGCAGGGTGGCGGGGACCGCGACCAGCAGGGGCAGCAGCCCCAGGCAGGCGCCGCGGACGATCAGCACGCTGAACGCGACCAGGCCGAGCAGCGGGGTGATGCCGATGAAGCCGGCGCCCAGCAGCCCGAGGGCCAGGGTGCGCGGGCGCAGCGGCACCAGGGTGAAGTAGTCGAGCCGCAGTGTCGCGTCACCGCCGGTCAGCATCGGCCCGAGGGCCCAGCCGAGGGTCCACAGCAGCATCACCACGGCCAGCACGCCGACCCCGGCCTCCGGGGTGTCGTAGTCCACCAGGCCCAGCAGCGCGGTGCCCACCGCGACCAGGCCGCCGAACACCGCCCCGAGGATCAGGCTCGCGGCCCGGGGCCCGGACATCGACCGCCGCAGGACGGTCAGTTTCATCCCGCTCAGGACGCCAACCACGACAGCCCCTCCGCTCCTCCGGTACGGGCGCCGACCAGCTCGACGAAGACGTCCTCCAGGGTGCGGCCGGCCCGGACCTCGGACACCGTGCCCGCGGCCACCACGCGGCCCTTGGCGATCACCCCGACGTGGTCGCAGAGCTGCTCGACCAGGGCCATCACGTGGCTGGAGAAGACCACCGAGCCGCCGGAGGCGACGAAGCGCTGGAGGATGACGCGGATGGTCGCGGCGGACACCGGGTCGACCGCCTCGAAGGGCTCGTCGAGCACCAGCAGCCGGGGGGCGTGCAGGAGGGCGGTGGCCAGGCCGATCTTCTTGCGCATGCCGGTGGAGTAGTCGATCACCAGCGTCCGCTCGGCCTCGGTCAGCTCCAGGACGGTCAGCAGCTCCTCGGCCCGGGCGTCCACCGTGCGGGCGTCCATGCCGCGCAGCCGGCCCAGGTAGTGCAGCAGCTCACGGCCGGTCAGCCGCTCGGGCAGCATCATGCCGTCGGGCAGCACCCCGACCAGGGACTTGGCGTGGACCGGGTCGCTCCAGACGTCGACCCCGAAGATCTCCGAGGTCCCCGCGTCCGGCCGCAGCAGGCCGACCGCCATCGACAGGGACGTGGTCTTGCCCGCGCCGTTGGGGCCCACCAGTCCGTAGAACGACCCGCTCGGCACGACCAGTTCGACGCCGTCCACCGCGGTGTACGCTCCGAACCGCTTGCGCAGACCCGACAGCCGCAGCGCCGGCGCCCCCTCGTCGACCGGCGGACGGGATCCCTGGCCCGTGTGCACCGTTCCTCGCACCTCTTCCTCCCACCTCACCCGCGGCCACCGCCGCCCGTCACCGCCTCGCAGCTCCGAGCGGCTCGTCAACGACAGTAGGCGGCGGCGCGGACGAGCAGAATCCACCTTCGCCCCCGTCAGGGGGTGGGTCTGGACCCACCCCTACGGAGCGTGCGCCCACGAAGGGGTCGAGGCCGCCCGGTTAGGGGTTCAGCACCACAGGATCCGCACATACCGTCCGACCGCAGGACCGTCCTGCTGACCACGCGTCGACCCGGCCGGAGGCGTACCCATGCCCACCCTGTCCGACAGCGAGCTGGACACCCAGCTGCGCACCGCCCGTGCGGCCCTGAAGTCCGTGGGCGCACTCGGCGACATCTACGCCCAGCTGCTGCTCGGCCAGGAGGACCCGTACCCGCTGTACGAGCGGATGCGCCCGCGCGGGCCGCTGCAGCGCAGCATGATCGGGTCCTGGCTGGTCGTCGACCGGGCGCTGGCCGACGAGATCCTGCGCGACCGGCGCTTCGGCCGGCGCACCACCAAGGGCGAGTGGCCGGAGGGGCCGTCCGACTTCGACAACTCCTTCCTGGCGATGGACCCGCCCGAGCACACCCGGCTGCGCCGGATCGCCACCCCGGCCTTCGGGCCGCGCGCGGTGGCGGCGTTCCGGCCCGAGATCGAGCGCGCCTGCCACGAGCTGCTGGACCGGGTCGACACCGGTGCCCCGTTCGACCTGATGGACGCCTACGCCAAGCAGGTGCCGGCCCGGGTGATCGGCGCGCTGTTCGGCATCCCCGAGCAGGAGCAGCCGCGCTTCGACGAGCTCTGCCGGGGCCTGAGCCTGGTCCTGGACGGCGTGGTCTCGCTCGCCGAGGTCAAGGAGCTGCAGGCCGCCGTGGACGGCACCAGGGAGCTGTTCACCGAGCTGCTGGAGCTGCGCCGCCGCTCCCCCGGCGACGACCTGGTGAGCCGGCTGCTGGCCGACGTGGACGCCGAGCGGCTGACCGCCGAGGAACTGGTCGCGATGTGCGGGATGCTCGCGCTGGCGGGCACCGAGACCACCGTCAACCTGATCGGCAACGGCACCCTGGCCATGCTCGGCGAGCGCGCGGTCTGGGAGCGGCTGTGCGCGGACCCGGAGCTGGCGCCGCGCGCGGTCGAGGAGTCGGTGCGCTACGACACCTCGGTGCTGATGCAGAGCCGCTTCACCCATCAGGAGATCGAGATCGCCGGGCGCCGGCTGCCGGTGGACGCCCAGGTGATCATCCTCACCGGCGCCTGCAACCGCGACCCCGGCGCGTACGCCGAGCCGGACCGCTTCGACCTGGACCGCGCCGGCGAGCCGGACCACATCTCCTTCTCCAGCGGCATCCACTACTGCCTCGGCGCCCCGCTCGCCAAGCTGGAGGCGGAGGTGGCCTTCCGGGTGCTGTCGCAGCGCCTGCCGGGGCTGCGCCAGGCCGGCCCGGTGCGCCGGCGGCTGTCGCCGTTCATCCGCGGTCTGCACGCCTTCCCGGTGACGGCCTCCTGATCCCGTACGCAACGCGCCGAGGCCCTGCCGGACGTCCGGCAGGGCCTCGGTGCTTCGGCGCTTCGGCGCTTCGGCGCTTCGGCGCTTCGGCGCTTCGGGGCTTCGCGGGTCAGTCCTTCTTCTCCGCCGTGCCTTCGATGAACTCGGCGATCTGACGCGGCGTCGGCATGGCGAAGACGTCCGCCAGGCCCAGCTTCACGCCCAGCTTCTCCTCGATCCGCTGCGCCAGTTGGGCGCCGAGCAGCGAATGACCGCCGCTGGCGAAGAAGTTGGAGTCCGCCGAGAGGTCCGAGCGGGACAGCAGCGACGCCCAGATCGCCACCAGCGCGCCCAGCAGGCCCTCTTCCTCCTCCACCCGCGCCTCCGTTCCGGCCGCCGCGGCCCGGCCGGCGGAGGCGGCGCGCCGCTCCTCGGCGATCCGGGTCAGCCTCGGGTAGTCGACCTTCTCCGTGACGGTCTTGGGCAGTTCGTCGAGCAGCACGAAGTCGTGCGGCACGGCCGCCCTGGGGAGCCGGTCGCGGGCGTGCTCCCAGAGCCGGTCGCCGATCCCGCGGGCCGCCTCGTCCGCCTCCGCCTCGGACTGGCCCGGCTTGCGCGGCACCTCGACGAAGGCCACCAGCAGGCCGTCCGCGCTGGTGTCGCCGGCGACCACGACCGCGGCCCCCTCGGCCTCCGGGTGCTCGGCCAGCACCGCCTCGACCTCGCCGAGCTCGATCCGGTTGCCGCGCAGCTTGATCTGCCGGTCGGCCCGGCCGAGCAGCTCCAGGCTGGCGTCCGGGTTCCAGCGGGCCTGGTCGCCGGTGCGGTAGTACCGCCCGTAGCGGGGGTGCTCGCGGAACTTCTCGGCCGTCAGCTCCGGGCGCCCGTGGTACCCGAGGGTGACGCCCTCGCCCGCGATGCACAGTTCGCCGCGCACCCCGAGCGGCAGTTCCCGGCCGTCCGGGTCGGCGACGAACACCCGGGTGTTGCGGATCGGGCGTCCGACGCCGATCCGCTCCGCCGACTCCATGACGGCACCGGTGGACCACACCGTGGTCTCGGTCGGCCCGTACAGGTTGCGCAGCTCGGCGCCGGTGGCCAGCAGCCGCCGGGCCAGCGCGGGCGGCATCGGCTCGCCGCCGCAGACCAGCCGGCAGCCCGCCAGCTCCCCGCCGGCCTCGTCCAGGACGAGGCGCCAGGTGGTGGGGGTGGCCTGGATGACGTCCACCCGGTGGCGGCGCAGCACCTCGGCCAGCGCCCGGCCGTCGGTCCTCGCCGCGTCCGGGGCGACGACCAGCCGACCGCCCGCGAACAGCGGCAGGAACAGGTCCATCACCGACATGTCGAAGGCGAAGGTGGTCATCCACAGGCCGCCGTGTTCCGGCGTCAGGCGCATCTCCTCGCGGAAGTGCGCCACCAGGTTGGCCAGGTTGCCGTGGCTGACCAGGGTGCCCTTGGGGCGGCCGGTCGAGCCGGAGGTGTAGATCAGGTAGGCGCGGGTGTCCGGTGCGCCGGCGCCGTCGAGCGCGCGGGACGGGTCCGCGGCCGGGGCGTCCTCGACGGTGACGAGCGGGACGGCCGCGCGGGGCCGGCCGTCGGCCGCCGTGTCCTCGGGCAGGGTGATCCCGGGGCCGGTGACGACGGTGCGGGTGCCGGAGTCGGCCAGGGTGTCGGTGACCCGGTGGTCCGGGTGGTCCGGGTCGATCGGCAGGTAGGCGGCGCCGGCCAGCCAGATGCCGAACACGGCGGCGACCAGGTCGGGGCCGCGCCGGGCGCACAGGCCGACGATCTCGCCGGGGGTGACGCCGGACTCCCGCAGCAGCTCCCGGGTGGCGGCCGCGGCGTTCCACAACTGCCGGTAGGTGACGGTGCGTTCGCCGTCCTGGATGGCCGGGGCGTCCGGTGTCAGGGCGGCGTGGCGGGCGACGGCGGCGAGGACGGTCGGCGGGACGTCGGTGCGCCCGGTCCGGTTGGCGGCCTCGATCAGCTCGGTGTCGGCGGCGCCGCGCAGCGGGTGCTCGCCGACCGGGAGGTCCGGGTCGGCGCCGAGCGAGACCAGCAGGGCGTCGTAGCGCTCCAGCAGCCGTTCGACCTCGCCGGCGGTGTGCACGTCGGTCGAGTAGCGGCCCTTGACCCGCAGCGCGTCGCTGCCGGGGGCGACGACGAACTCCAGGTCGAACTTGCTGGTGCCGTTCTCCAGGCTGACCGCGGCGGCCTGCCGGCCGGCGATGGCGAAGGGCGCGAGTCCGCCGCCGGGCGCGTAGTTGAACAGGTGCCGGAACGCGGTGGTGCGCCAGGAGCCGCCGGTGCGGGGCAGTTCGGGCAGCATCAGGTCGATCGGGACGTCGGCGTGCGCGAGGGCGTCGAAGTAGCCCGTCCGCGCCCGGGCGACCAGCTCCCGGAAGCCGCCGCCGAGGTCGACCGGCAGGCGCAGCGGCAGCACGTTGACGTGGTAGCCGACGGCCCGGGCGGTCCGCTGGTCCCGGACGTTGACGGGGGTGCCGACCACGAGGTCGGGACCGGCGCCGTGCCGGGCCAGCAGCAGGTCGAAGGCGGCCAGCAGGACGACCGCCTCCGGGGCGCGCAGGTCGCGCTGCAGCCGGGCGAGCGCGTCGGCGGCCGCCTGCGACAGCACCCGCTCGACGTAGCCGCCGGCCAGGGTCGGTTCGGTGGTCTCGTCCTCGCCGAGCCACAGGTCGAGTTCATCGGCCCGGTAGCCGGCCAGGCCGCGGCGCCAGAACTCGACGCTCTCCGCGCTCGGGGCGGCCGACTCGACGACGGGGACCTCGGGCAGCAGCTCCGCGGGGACCGGGCGGCCGGCGAGCGCGGCGTCGTACGCGGCGGCCAGCTCCTCGAACAGGAAGGTCGCCGAGATGGTGTCGAAGACCAGGTGGTGGGCGGCGACGCAGACCACGTCGCCCGCGGGCGTGCGCAGGTGCCGCAGCCGCACCAGCGGACGGTCGGTCACCGCGAAGGCGTGCCGGGCCATGGCGGCGAGTTCCGCGTCGACGGCGTCCTCGGCGACCTGCGCGTACTCCGGCTCGAACGCGGCCTCGGCCTCCGTCAGCAGCCGGTGCAGCAGCCGGCCCTCCCGCACCTCGAAGCCGGTCCGCAGCACCCGGTGGCGGCGGACCAGCAGCCGGGCGGCCCCGGCCAGCGCGGCCGGGTCCAGCGCGGTGTCCACCCGGAAGGCGACCGCGACGGTGTTGGCCGCGGTGCCCGGGACGAGCCGGTCCATCAGCCAGAGGGCCTCCTCCTTCGGCGTGACCGCCGTCGCCGCCCGCTCCGGCTCGCCGGCGTCGTTCTTGCGTACCAGGCGTCGCATCTGTCGGCTCCCCCTAGCGCGCCGCGAGCAGGTCGGACACCGCGGCGGCGACCTCCGGCCGGCGCAGCAGCTCGTGCCGGTCGATGGCGAAGGGCAGCTCCCGCGCGCCCAGGTGCAGTCCGTCGACCGGGGTGTCGGAGCTGACCACGGTGGAGGTGCTGACGTCCGCGGCCGTGGTGACCTGCGTCGCGGCGACCAGGTAGGCGAGGTAGGAGTCGAACATGGCCATCAGCTCGGCGCGGCGGTCGGCGTCCAGGCCGACCCGCTCCAGGCCGAGGTCGCCGTACTCGCGGTAGAGCGCGACCAGCGCGGCACCGACCGCGACCGGGTCGGTCTCGGTCTCCTGCATCCGGTAGCCGGCGCTCTGGGCCGCCTGGATCTCCTCGGGGGTCAGCACGCCCGTCAGCCGGTCCACCAGCTTGTGGAACTGCCAGTACATGACCAGCGGGCTGACCGGCTCGGGGTCGAACAGCACCATCACCGGGTGGTGGCCCTGGCGGGCGGCGATCTTCTCGCCGAGCGCCGAGCCGAAGATCCCGCCGACGCAGAAGCCGAGCACGCCGCGGACGACCGCGCCCACGGGCAGCGCCTCGATCCAGCGGTCGAGGTAGTCGTCGCCGCGCATGCCGGTCTCCTCGCCGGGCGCGGGCTGCATGGTCTCCCAGACCGAGTACGGCCCGTCCAGCATGGGCACCAGGTCGCCGAAGGCGGCCTCGGCCCGGCCCGGGGCAAAGAAGTCGACGGCGAGGACGAGGTCCGTCGGGTCTCCGCTGTGCAGCACCCGCCAGGGGGTGGTGTGCTCGGCCATGTTGGTTCTCCAAGAGGGAATGGAAACGGCGCGGAGTCCGCCCGTTCCTCTGCGGTCAGGCTAGGGACGGGGGTTCGCGGCGGGCACCCCTGTCGGAACCCCTACCACCCCCCGGTGCTGCGAACGGTCGGGCCGTCGCGGCGGCCCGGGCCCGGTTCCCGCCCCGGGCCCCGGCGGGCGGGGGCGGGAACCGGGCCCTGCTCGGTCAGCCGGCCGCCACCCGGGCCAGCCGGTCGGCGATCCGGCCGTTGATGTCCCGCTGGTGGTGGGCCAGGAAGAAGTGCCCGCCCGGCAGGACGGTCAGGTCCGAGCCGCCGGTGGTGTGCCGCTCCCACGCCCGGGCCTCGTCGATGGTGGTCTTCGGGTCGTCGTCACCGGTCAGCACGTGCACCGGGGCGGCGATCACGGCGTCCTGCTCGGGCCGGTAGGTCTCGATCGCGGTGTAGTCGGCGCGGATCGCCGGCAGGATCATCCGCAGCAGCTCCTCGTCGCCGAGCAGGGCGGCGTCGGTGCCGCTGAGCTCGTGCAGCTCGCGGACGATGCCGTCGTCGTCGCGCAGGTGCACCGTCTCGTCCCGGACGCAGGACGGCGCGCGGCGGCCGGAGGCGAACAGCGCGACCGGGCCGTTGCCCTCCCGCTCCTGACGGCGGGCCACCTCGAACGCCAGCACGGCGCCCATGCTGTGGCCGAAGAAGACGGTCGGGCGGTCGGCCCAGGGGGCGAGCGCGGCGTGGACCAGGTCGGCCAGCTCGGCTATGGAGTCGACGCACGGCTCGGTGCGGCGGTCCTGGCGGCCCGGGTACTGCAGGCACAGCACGTCGGTGCGGTCGGCGAGGGCCGCCGACACCGGGAAGTAGAAGCTCGCCGAACCGCCCGCGTGCGGGAAGCAGACCAGCCGGGTCGGGCTGTCGTCGTTCGGGTGGAAGCGCCGGACCCACAGGGCGGCCTGGCTCACGGACACGGACATCTCAGGGTGTTCCCCTCGTCGGTCCGCCGCCCCGGGGCCGGGGCGGCGGAGGGTTTCCAGAGCCCGGCCGGGGCGCGCGGTGCGGGCGCGCGCCCCGGCCGGACTGGCGGCGGGTCGGACGGAATCAGCTCGTCCGGGAGGTCAACCACTCACCGACCGCCGAGGCCACCGCCTCGACGTGCTGCTCCTCCATCATCGAGTAGTGGTCCCCCGGGACGTCCACGACGGTCTGCGCGGACTCCCAGCCGGACCGCCACTCGCGCTCCCCCCAACCGGTCATCGGCTCGGCGGCACGGACCAGCAGCGTGGCCGCCCCGACCGGGCTCGGCTCCGCCTCTTCCAGGAGCCGGAACCAGCCTCCCATGGCGGTCAACCGGTCGTCGTCCATCGACGCGAACACCCCGTCCCGCTCCGCCATGCCGCCCATGAGCGCGGGCAGCAGCGGAGCCACCAGGTCACTGCCCGGCGCGTAGATGTCTAGCAGAACGAGCGCGACAGGGGGCACCCCTATCTCCTCCAGGTACCGGGCCAGGGCGTGCGCCAGGACCCCTCCGGAGGAGTGGCCGACCAGGACGACGGGCTCGCCCTGCGCCAGTTCGGCGGTCTGCTCGGCCAGCGCGCGCACCCCCGCCGCCAGCGTCGCCGGCAGCGGCTCGCCGGTGCCGAAGCCGGGGGCCCGCAGGGCGCCGACCCGGAACCGGTCGCCCAGCGCCGCGGCGAACCGGGCGTACTGGTGCGGGCCGGAGATCGCCGTCACCGACGGGCAGCAGACCACCACCGGCCGCCCCGCGCCGCCGGACAGCCGCACCGGGGCCGGCAGCAGCCCGGCCAGCGCCGGGTCGGTGAAGGCGGGCCGGAACCCGGCGACGCTCTGCAGCATCGCCGCGAAGTCCGCGATCCGCCCGGACGCGACGGCCTGACGGAGCATCGGGGCCAGCGTGCCGGTCGCGGCGGCCGGCGGCGCGTCCTGCGGCACCTCGGCGGCGAGGTGCCCGGCGAGGGCCGCCGGGGTCGGGTAGTCGTAGATCAGCGCGGCCGGCAGCTCCCGCCCGGTCAGGGCGGTCAGCCGGTTGCGCAGCTCCACCGCGGTCAGCGAGGCGAAGCCCTGCTCCAGGAAGTCCCGGTCCGGGTCGACCGCGTCGCCGGAGCGGTGGCCGAGCGCCAGCGCGGCCTCCGTCCGGACGGTCTCCAGCAGGACGGCGTGCCGCCCGCCGGGGCCCGCCTCGGCCAGGCGGCGGGCCAGCGCTCCGGCCGCGTCCCGGACCGGCTCGGCGGACCGGGCCACCGGGTCGCGGTCGGCCGCGTCCGGACCGGCCAGGGCCGCCAGCAGCGGGACGGCGGCACCGTCACGCAGGGTGCGGGCGAACCAGCTCCAGCCGTCCCCGGCGATCACCAGGCCGTGCTCGCCGAGGGTCACGGCGTGGCCGAGGACCGATGCCGCCTCGTCGACGCCGGGCGCCCGCCCGGTCGGCCCGTCCGAGCCGGTGTCGGCCAGGGCGACCGTCCGCAGCGGGACCTCCCCCTCGGCGCGGCCGCGCGCGACGGCGTCCAGGTGGGCGCCGCAGACCGCGGCCACGGCCTGCCCGGTGCCGCCCCACACCGACTCGCCCGGCAGGCAGACGACCTGCGCGGCGAGTCCGGGGCCGCCGGCCGGCAGCGCGGTGGCGGCGGCGACCGCCTCCGCCAGCGTCCGCGCGTCCAGGCCGTCCAGGGCGACCGGCTCGGCCGGGGCCACCAGGTGCAGCAGCACCTGCGCCGGGGTGTCGGCCTCGGCCGGCCCGGACACCGGCACGGCGCCGCGCTCGGTCAGCCAGCCGGCCAGCGCCTCGCGCCGGGCGTCGGCCGGGCCGGTGAGCAGCACCGGGCCCTGCGGCCGCCAGGTCGCGGCCTCGGCCGCCAGGCCCAGCGGGGCCGGCACCAGGCGGCGGGCGAAGGCCGCGGCGGACCGCAGCACCACCTCGTCCTCCCCGGTGCGCCCGGCCAGGACGGCCGTCAGCCACTCGCCGGCCAGGCCGTCCAGCCGCTCGGGCAGGTCGACCAGACCGCCCCAGCGCCGCGGGTGCTCGGCGGCGAACGCCCGGCCCAGGCCCCAGGTCAGTGCCTGGGCCGGGTTCGGCACCTCGCTCCGGCCGACCGCGACGGCACCCCTGGTGGCGCACCAGAGCGGGGCGTCCACCCCGGCGTCGCCGAGGGCCTGGGCCAGCGTCAGGTTGAGGCCCAGTCCGCCCGCCACGGTGGGGACGGCCGGGTGCGGCTGCTCGTCGAGCGCCAGCAGGGACAGCACGCCGCGCACCGGCGCCTCCCCGGCGAGCAGCTCGCCCAGGCCCGCCGCGACGGCGGCCCGGTCGGTGTCCTGCGGGTCCAGCACCGCGCCGAGCACGGTGGCGCCCGCGGACTCCAGCAGGCCGAGCAGCGCCGTCACCGGCTCGCTCTCGGCGGCCTCCGCGGGGGCCACCACCAGCCAGTTCCCGCTGAGTTCGGCACTCGGCCGGGCCGCCAGCGGCTGCCACTCCACCCGGTGGCGCACCGCCTCCGCGGCCGCCTGGCCGCGCCGGCGCCGGTGCCAGCCGGACAGCGCGGGCAGCAGCGCCCGGAGCGCTTCGCGGCCCTCGCCGTCGAGGTCCAGCGCGCCGCTCAGGCCCTCCAGGTCGGTCTCCTCGACGGCCGCCCAGAAGCCGCCCTCGCCCGCGTGCGCGGACTCCTTGGCGGCCTCCTCCGGGGCCTCCAGCCAGTACCGCTCGTGCTGGAAGGCGTAGGTCGGCAGGTCGACGAGGCGCCCGCCCCAGTCGGCGGCGATCGCCGGCCAGTCCAACGGGACGCCGTGGACGTGCAGTTCGGCCTGCGCCGTGGTCAGCGCGACCTCCTCCGGCCGGTCGGCGCGCAGCAGCGTCACCAGCAGGGCGTGGTCCGCGTCGGCGCCCAAGCAGTCCCGGGCGGCGGCGGTCAGGACGCCGTCGGGGCCGAGCTCCAGGAACCGGCCGGCCCCCGCCGCGCGCAGGGCGGCGACGCCGTCCGCGAACCGGACGGCCGCGCGGACCTGCCGCACCCAGTACGCCGGGTCGGTGAGCTCCTCGCCCGCCTCGGCGCCGGTGACGGTGGAGACCACCGGGATGCGCGGGGCGCTGAACGTCAGGCCCTCCGCCACCCGGCGGAACTCCTCCAACATGCCGTCCATCAGCGGGGAGTGGAAGGCGTGCGAGACGTTGAGGCGCTTGGTCTTCTCGAACTTCCCGGCGATGTCCAGCACTTCGGACTCGTCGCCGGAAATCACCACGGACGTCGGGCCGTTGACCGCGGCGATGCTGACGTTGCCGGTGAGCAGCGGCAGCACCTCGGCCTCGGTGGCCTTGACCGCGACCATCGCGCCGCCCTCGGGCAGCGCCTGCATCAGCCGGCCGCGGGCCGCCACCAGGGCGGCCGCGTCCGCCAGCGACAGGACGCCCGCGACGTGGGCGGCCGCGATCTCACCGATCGAGTGCCCGAGCAGCAGGTCCGGGCGCACCCCCCAGCTCTCCGCCAGGCGGAACAGCGCCACCTCGACGGCGAACAGCGCCGGCTGGGCGTACTCGGTGCGGTCCAGCAGCCGGGCGTCCGCACCGAACACGACCTCGCGCAGCGGGCGGGTCAGATGGGCGTCGACCCGCTCGCAGACGGCGTCGAAGGCCGCGGCGAACACCGGGTGGGCGCCGTACAGCTCCCGGCCCATGCCGAGGCGCTGGCTGCCCTGTCCGGTGAACAGGAAGGCGGTGCGGCCCACGGTGGTGCCGGAACCCCGGACCACCCCGGCGCCGCTGCCGTCGGCGACCGCGGCGAGGCCGGCCAGCAGCTCCGCGCGGTCGGTGCCGACCACCACCGCGCGGTGGAAGAAGGACGAGCGGTGCACGGTCAGCGTGCGGGCGACGTCGGCCTCCGTCGGCCCGGGCTCGGCGGCCAGGTGCGCGGCCAGCCGCTCGGCCTGCGCGCGCAGCGCGTCCGGCGTCCTGGCGGACAGCACCCAGGGCAGCACCCGGGCGGGGCCCTGCTCGGCCTCGGCGGGCGCCGGGCCCTGCTCCAGGATCACGTGGGCGTTGGTGCCGCTGACGCCGAAGGAGGAGACGCCCGCGCGGCGCGGTTCGCCGGTCTCCGGCCACGGCCGGGCCTCGGTCAGCAGCTCGACGGCGCCGGAGCTCCAGTCGACGTCCGGGGTCGGCTCGTCGACGTGCAGGGTCTTCGGCAGCACGCCGTGCCGCATCGCCATGATCATCTTGATCACGCCGCCGACACCCGCGGCGGCCTGGGAGTGGCCGATGTTGGACTTCAGCGAGCCGAGCCACAGCGGGTCCCCGGTGCGCCCCTGCCCGTACGTCTCCAGCAGGGCCTGCGCCTCGATCGGGTCGCCCAGCCGGGTGCCCGTGCCGTGCGCCTCGACGACGTCCACCTGGGACGGCGTCAGCCGGGCGGCGGCCAGCGCCTGCTCGATGACCCGCTCCTGGGCGGGGCCGTTGGGGGCGGTGATGCCGTTGCTGGCGCCGTCCTGGTTGACGGCGGTGGCGCGGACGACCGCCAGCACCCGGTGGCCGTTGCGCACCGCGTCGGACTGGCGCTCCAGCAGCAGCATGCCGACGCCCTCGGACCAGCAGGTGCCGTCGGCCGAGGCCGCGAAGGACTTGCAGCGCCCGTCGGTGGCCAGGCCGCGCTGACGGCTGAACTCGATGAACACCTGCGGGGTGGCCATCACCGTGACACCGCCGGCCAGGGCCATCGTGCACTCGCCGCTGCGCAGCGACTGGGCGGCCAGGTGCAGGGCGACCAGCGAGGAGGAGCAGGCGGTGTCCACGGTGACCGCCGGGCCCGACAGCCCCAGGGCGTAGGAGATCCGGCCCGAGGCGACGCTGCCGGTGGTGCCGGTGGCCAGGTAGCCCTCCACGTCGGCGGGGACGGCGGGCAGGGTGATCGCGTAGTCGTGGTACATCTTCCCGGCGAACACGCCGGTGGCGCTGCCCTTCAGCGTGGTCGGGTCGATGCCGGCCCGCTCGAGGGCCTCCCACGCCGTCTCCAGCAGCAGGCGCTGCTGCGGGTCCGTCGCCAGCGCCTCGCGCGGGCTGATGCCGAAGAACCCGGCGTCGAAGTGCCCCGCGTCGTACAGGAACCCGCCCTCGCGGGCGTAGCTGGTGCCCACGTGGTCCGGGTCGGCGTCGTACAGGCCCTCGGTGTCCCAGCCCCGGTCGGTCGGCAGCGGCGAGATCGCGTCGGTGCCCTGCGCGACCAGCTGCCACAGCTCCTCGGGCGTGCGGACGCCGCCCGGGTAGCGGCAGGCCATGCCGATGATCACGATCGGGTCGTCGTCCGCGTGCCGCGACGCCGGGGCGACGGCGGCCGCCGGACGGGCACGCCCGCCGCCGGACAGCCGGGACTCCAGCCGGGCCGCCAGCTCGGCCGGGGTCGGGTAGTCGAACACGGTGGTGGCCGGCAGCCGCAGCCCGGTCGCCGCGCTCAGCCGGTTGCGCAGCTCGACCGCGGTCAGCGAGTCGAAGCCCAGCTCGCGGAACGCCCGGTTCGCCTCCACCGCGTCCGCGGACGCGTGGCCCAGCACGGCGGCCGCCTGGCCGCGCACCAGGTCGAGCAGCAGCCGGGCCCGGTCCTGCCCGTCGAGGTCGGCCAGCCGCTGCTGGAACGCCGAGGCCTCGCCGGTCCCGCTCGCCGCGGCGACCGTACGGCGCAACGGCGTACGCACCAGGCCGCGCAGCAGCGGCGCGAGGGCCCCCGCGGCGGCCTGGCCGCGCAGCGCGGCCGAGTCCAGCCGCATCGGCACCAGGAGCGGCTCCACGCCCGCCCCGGCCGCGTCGAAGAGCGCGAGCCCCTCGGCCGAGGACAGCGGGGCGACACCGCCCCGGCTCATCCGGCGGACCTCCGCCTCGTCCAGCGCGCCGGTGAGCGTGCTGCGCTCGGCCCAGAAGCCCCAGGCCAGCGAGACGGCGGGCAGGCCGTTCGCCCGGCGGTGGTGCGCCAGCGCGTCGACGAAGGCGCTCGCGGCGGCGTAGTTCGCCTGGCCGGCGTTGCCGAGCAGGCCGACCGCGGAGGAGAACAGGACGAAGGAGTCCAGGTCCAGGTGGGCCGTCAGCTCGTGCAGGTGCTGGGCGGCGTCCGCCTTGGGCCGCAGGACGTGGTCCAGCCGCTCCGCGGTGAGCGAGTCCAGGACGCCGTCGTCCAGCACGGCCGCCGCGTGCACCACGGAGGTGAGCGGGTGCTCGGCGGGAACGGCGTCCAGCACGGCGGCGAGCGCCGCGCGGTCCGCGGCGTCGCAGGCCGTGACGGTCACCTCGGCGCCCAGGCCGGTGAGTTCGGCGCTCAGCTCCTCGGCGCCGGGCGCCGCCGGGCCCTGCCGGCTGAGCAGCACCAGGTGCCGGGCGCCGTGCTCGGTCACCAGGTGGCGGGCCAGCAGCGAGCCCAGGGTGCCGGTGGCACCGGTCAGCAGGACGGTGCCCTCCGGGTCGAGGACGCGCCGCGGCTCGTCCGTCCCGGCGGGAACCCGGGCGAACCGGGGCGCCAGCACCTCACCGGCGCGCAGGGCGAGTTGGGGCTCGCCGGTGGCGACGGCGGCGGGCAGCGCGGCAGCGGAGCCGGCCGTGCCGTCCAGGTCCGCCAGGACCAGCCGGCCGGGGTTCTCGGTCTGCGCCGAGCGCACCAGGCCCCAGACCGGGGACTGGGCCAGCGCCGGGACGTCCTCGTCCGGGCGGGTCGCGACCGCCGCACGGGTCAGCACCACCAGGCGGGCCGCCTCGAAGCGCTCGTCCGCCAGCCAGGAGTGCAGCAGGGCGAGGGTGTCGCCGGTGCTGCGCCGCAGGCCGTCCAGCAGCGGGTCGTCGGCGCCGGTGGCCACCGCGGCCACCACCACGGACGGCAGCTCGGCACCGGCGTCGACGGCCTCGGCCAGCTCGGCCAGGTCGCGGTAGCGGCGCGCGGAGGCGGTCCACTCCCCCTCGACGGCGCCCAGCAGCGCCAGTTCCGCCGCGGGGGTCGCGGCGGGCAGCGGCACCGGCGTCCAGTCGACCCGGAACAGCGAGTCCTGGAAGGCGGATTCGGCGGCCGTCGCCCGCTCGGCCAGTGGGCGCAGCACCAGCGAGCCGACCGTCGCGACCGGGCGGCCCTCCTCGTCGGCCAGCTCCAGGGCCACCCCGTCCGCACCGGTCGGGGTGAGGCGCAGCCGCAGGATCCCGGCGCCGGTGGCGAACAGGGTCACGTCCGTCCAGGCGAACGGGAGCCGCCCGGCGGCGAGGTCCCGGGTCGCGTCGCCCAGGCCCGCCGCCTGCAGCGCGGCGTCGAGCAGCGCGGGGTGCAGGCCGAAGCGCTGGGCGTCGCCCTGCTGGTCCGCCGCGAGGGCGACCTCGGCGAACACCTCGGAGCCGCGCTGCCAGACGGACCGCAGGCCGCGGAACGCCGGACCGTAGGCGAAGCCGAGGCCGGCCAGGGTGTCGTAGTACCCGTCCACCGACACCGGCTCGGCGCCCTGCGGGGGCCAGACGGCGAGGTCGAAGTCCGGCACGGCGGCGCCGCGGAACAGGGCGCCGGTGGCGTGGCGGGTCCACGGCTCGTCAGGCGCCGCGTCCTCGGCGCGGGAGTAGACCTCCACCTCGCGGCGGCCGTCGGCGTCGGGCGAACCGACCACCACCTGCACCGCCACGCCACCCTGGACGGGCAGCACCAGCGGCGCCTCCAGGGTCAGCTCCTCCAGCACGTCACAGCCCGCCTGGTCACCCGCGCGGACGGCCAGCTCGACGAACGCCGTACCCGGCAGGATCACCGTGCCGGCCACCGCGTGGTCGGCCAGCCACGGGTGGGTCTGCACCGACAGGCGGCCCGTGAAGACGTGCCCGTCGCGGTCGGCCAGCGCCACCGCAGCACCCAGCAGCGGGTGGTCGGCCGCGCCCAGGCCGGCGGACAGCACGTCACCGATACCGCGCGTGCCCGGCTTCGGCCAGTAGTGCTCGTGCTGGAAGGCGTAGGTGGGCAGGTCGACGCGGCGGGCCGTGGGGAACTGGGCGGCCCAGTCGACGGTGGCGCCGTTGGACCAGGCCTCGGCGAGGGCGGTCAGGAAGCGCTCCCGGCCACCGTGGTCACGGCGCAGGGTGCCCTGGACCGTGGCCTCGGCGTTGGCGGCGTCGACGGACTCCTGGATACCGACGGTCAGCACCGGGTGGGCGCTCACCTCGACGAACTGTGAGTGGCCGGACGCCAGAAGGGCGTCGATGGTGCTCGCGAACTCCACGGTCTGGCGCAGGTTGCGGTACCAGTAGCCGGCGTCCAGCGCGGCCGAGTCGATGACCTCGCCGGTGACCGTCGAGTGGAACGGGACCTCCGGCACGCGCGGGGCGACCGGGGCCAGCAACTCCGCGAGACGGCCCTCGATGCGCTCGACGTGCGCCGAGTGCGAGGCGTAGTCCACCGCGATCCGACGCGCCCGGACCTCCTGCGCGGCGCAGTGCTCCATCAGCTCGTCCAGGGCACCGGCATCGCCGGAAACCACCACCGAGCTGGGGCCGTTGACCGCCGCGACGGACAAGCCCTCACGGCCCGAAAGGAGTTCACGCACCTGCTCCACGGGCAGCGGAACGGACACCATGCCGCCCAGCCCGGAGAGCTCGATGATCGCCTGGCTGCGCAGCGCCACCACCAGCGCCGCGTCCTCCAGCGACAGAGCGCCGGAGACGGCAGCGGCGGCGATCTCGCCCTGCGAGTGCCCCACCACCGCCGACGGCTCCACGCCGTACGAACGCCACAGCTCGGCGAGCGAGACCATCACGGCGAACAGCACCGGCTGGACCACGTCCACCCGCTCCATCCACCCGCCGTCCCCACCCGAGACGACCTCCAGCAGATCCCAATCCACATACAGGGACAGCGCCTTGGCGCACTCCTCCATCCGGGAACGGAACACCGGCTCATCCGCCAGCAGCCCCTGCGCCATGCCCAGCCACTGCGAACCCTGACCCGGGAACACGAACACCGGACGCCCCGAACGCACCCGCCCGGACACCACGCCCGCGCCCGGCAGGCCGTCCGCCAGCGCGCCCAGGCCCGCCAGCAGCGCCTCCCGGCCCTCGCCGACCACCACGGCCCGGTGCTCGAACACCGCCCGCGAGGACACCAGCGAGAAACCGACATCCGCCGGCCGCTCCTCCGCGACCGCCGCCAGCAGCCGCCGCGCCTGCTCCCGCAGCGCCGCCTCACTCCGGGCCGACAGCACCCACGGCACCACACCACCGGCAGCCGACTCCTCTTCGACCTGCGGGAGTTCCGCCGCCGGCGCCTGCTCCAGCACCACATGGGCGTTGGTGCCGCTCGCGCCGAAGCCGGAGACGCCCGCGCGGCGCGGTTCGCCGGTCTCGGGCCAGGCCCTGGCCTCGGTGAGCAGCTCGACCGCGCCCGCCGACCAGTCGACGTGCGGGGTGGGCTCGTCCACGTTGAGGGTGCGCGGCAGCACGCCCTCGCGCATCGCCATCACCATCTTGATGACGCCGCCGACGCCCGAAGCCGACTGG
This sequence comes from Kitasatospora sp. NPDC001132, assembly GCF_053598415.1. Lineage (NCBI taxonomy): Bacteria > Bacillati > Actinomycetota > Actinomycetes > Kitasatosporales > Streptomycetaceae > Kitasatospora > Kitasatospora sp. NPDC001132. Next base: position 162,608 of record NZ_JBSFKF010000015.1, read on the forward strand.
GTGTGGCCGATGTTGGACTTGAGGGAGCCGAGCCACAGCGGGTCCCCGCCGCGCTCCTGCCCGTAGGTCGCCAGCAGCGCCTGGGCCTCGATCGGGTCGCCGAGGGTGGTGCCGGTGCCGTGCGCCTCGACGGCGTCGACCTGGCCGGGGGTCAGGCGGGCGTTGGCCAGGGCCTGGCGGATGACGCGCTGCTGCGCGGGGCCGTTGGGCGCGGTGAGGCCGTTGCTGGCACCGTCCTGGTTGACGGCGCTGCCGCGCACCACCGCGAGCACGGGGTGGCCGTTGGCGCGGGCGTCGGAGAGCCGCTCAAGCAGCAGCATGCCCGCGCCTTCGCCCCAGCCGGTGCCGTCGGCGGCGGCCGCGAAGGGCTTGCAGCGGCCGTCGGCGGCCAGGCCGCGCTGGCGGCTGAACTCGATGAACGGGCCGGGCAGCGGCATCACGGTGACGCCGCCGGCCAGGGCCAGCGAGCACTCGCCCTGGCGCAGCGACTGGGCGGCCAGGTGGAGCGCCACCAGCGAGGAGGAGCAGGCGGTGTCGACGGTGACGGCCGGGCCCTCCAGGCCCAGGGTGTAGGAGATCCGGCCGGACATCACACTGGCTGCCGTACCGGTGAGCATGTAGCCCTCGGCGCCGCCCTCGCTGTTGGTCAGCACCGTGGTGTAGTCCTGGGTGGACCCGCCGGCGAAGACGCCGGTCGCGGTGCCGCGCAGCGTGCCGGGGTCGATGCCGGCGCGCTCCAGCGTCTCCCAGGTGACCTCCAGCAGCAGGCGCTGCTGCGGGTCCATGGTGACGGCCTCGCGCGGGGAGATGCCGAAGAAGCCCGCGTCGAAGAGGCCGGCGTCGTGCAGGAAGGCGCCTTCGCGGCAGTAGCTGGTACCGGGCTGGTCGGGGTCGTCGGCGTAGAGCGCCGCCAGGTCCCAGCCGCGGTCGGTGGGCATGCCGGTGACGGCGTCCCGGCCTTCGGTGACGAGCCGCCACAGGTCCTCGGGCGAGGCGACGCCGCCGGGGAAGCGGCAGCCCATCGCGACGATGGCGATCGGCTCGTCGTCGGCGGCCGCCGCGCTGGTGGCCCTGGCCTGGTCCTGGTCCGCGCCGAGGGTCTGGGCGCGCAGGTAGCCCGCGAGGGCCGCCGGGGTCGGGTAGTCGAAGACCAGCGTGGTGGGCAGCTTCAGGCCGGTGGCGCTGCCGAGGCGGTTGCGGATCTCCACCGCGGTGAGCGAGTCGAAGCCGAGTTCGCGGAAGGCGCGCACGGGGTCGACGGACTCCGGTCCGGCGAAGCCGAGGACGCCGGCGGCCTGGGCGCGCACCAGGTCGGTCAGGACGCGCTCCTGGTCGGCGGCGGACAGTCCGGCGAGCTTGCGGCGCAGCGCCGACTGCTCGGGCACCTCGGTGCCGGGCTCGGCGGTGCCGGTGCCCGCGCTCAGGGCGCGGACCTCCGGCAGGTCCTCGATCAGCGGGCGGCGGCGGGTGGCGGTGAAGGCGGGCTGGAAGCGCTCCCAGACGACGTCGGCGACGGCGAGGAAGGTCTCGTCGAGGTCGAGGGCCTGCTGGAGGGCGGCGACGGCCAGCTCCGGCGCCATCGCCGGGACACCGCGGCGGCGCATGGCCTCCCCGGCGGGGCCGTCCGCCATCCCGCCGTCCGCCCAGGCGCCCCAGGCGACCGAGGTGGCCCGGACGCCGGCCGCGCGCAGCCGTTCGGCGTAGGCGTCGAGGAAGGCGTTGACGGCGGCGTAGGCGCCCTGGCCGCCGCCGCCCCAGACGCCGGCGTTGGAGGAGAACAGGACGAAGGCGTCCAGTTCGGTGCCGGTGAGCGCCTCGGCCAGGTTGCGGGCGCCGGCGATCTTGGCCTCGGCGAGCTCCTGGAGGTCGGCGGGCCGCAGGTCGGCGAGGGCGCCGGTGCGGCCGAGGCCGGCGGCGTGCAGCACCGCGCGGATCGGCGCGCCCTGCAGGGCGAACCGCCCGACCAGGGCGTCCACGGCGGCGCGGTCGGCGGTGTCGCAGGCGACGACCGTCACCTCGGCGCCCGCCGCGCGCAGTTCGTCGGCGAGTTCGGCGGCGCCCGGGGCTTCGAGGCCTCGGCGGCTGGTCAGCACCAGGTGCTCGGCGCCGTTCGCGGCCAGCCAGCGGGACACGTGGGCGCCGACGGCGCCGGTGCCGCCGGTGACCAGTACGGTGCCGCGCGGGCGCCAGGCCCGCTCGGCGGGCACCTCGACGCCGGGGGCGCGGACCAGTCGGCGGGCCAGCACGCCGGTGGCGCGCACGGCCAGCTGGTCCTCCTCGTCCTCGGCCGCGAGCACCGCGGCGAGTCGGGCGGCGGCGCGGTCGTCGGGGTCGGCGGGCAGGTCGACCAGGCCGCCCCAGCGCTCGGGCTGCTCCAGGCCGAGCACCCGGCCCAGGCCCCAGACCTGGGCCTGCGACGGGTCGGCCGGGCCGTCCGCGCCGCCGGTGCGGACGGCGCCGGTGGTGGCCGACCAGAGCGGGGCGTCCAGGCCCGCGTCGGCGAGCGCCTGGACCAGGGCGACGGTGCCGGCCGTCCCGGCCGGGACGAGCGGGGCGTCCGGGTGCGGGCGGTCGTCCAGCGGCAGGAGGGAGAGCACGCCGGTCCAGCGGGGCGGCTCGGCGGCGCCGTCCTCGGCGGCCTCGGCGAGTTCGGCGGCGAGCAGCGCCGCGAGGCGGCCGCGGTCGGCGGTGGCGTCGGCGGTGACCCGGCGCACCCGGGCGCCGGCCGTCTCCAGGGCGCGCTGGGCGGCGTCGGCCCACGCGGTCCCGGCGGCGGGCTCGACGAGCAGCCACCGGCCGGTCAACCGGGGCCGGCCCTGGGTGGTGACGGGCTTCCAGGCGATCCGGTAGCGCCAGCCGTCCACCGTGTCGGCCTGCTGCCGGCGGCGGCGCCAGGCCGCGAGGGCGGGCAGCACGGCGCTCAGCGGGTCCTCGCCGTCCACGGCCAGGGCGGCGGTCAGCTCGGTCAGGTCCCCGCGTTCGACGGCGGACCAGAAGCCCTGGTCCGCGGCGGATTCCGGGGCCGCGCCGGGCAGGGCGGCCGGAGCCGGGACGTCGAGCCAGTAGCGGCGGTGCCGGAACGGGTAGGTGGGCAGTTCGCACTGGGCCAGGCCGCGCCCGTCGAACGGCGTGGTGCGCCGCACCGGCACGCCGTGCGCGTGGACGGCGGCGAGCGAGGCGAGGAAGCGCTCGGCGTCGTCCTCGTCGCGGCGCAGCGAGCCGAGGACGACGGCCTCGGCGCCGATCCCGTCGAGGGTCTCCTCCATGCCGGTCACCAGCACGGGGTGCGGGCTGACCTCCAGGAAGGCGCCGTGGCCGTGCTCGGCCAGGGTGCGGACGGCCTGCGAGAACTCGACCGTCTGCCGCATGTTGCGGTACCAGTACTCGGCGTCCAGCGCTCCGGTGTCCAGCAGGCCGCCGGTCACCGTGGAGTAGAACGGGACGTCGCAGGAGCGGGAGGTGACCCTGGCGCCGATCGCGAGCATCTCCTCGCGCAGCGCCTCGGTCTGCGGGGAGTGGGCGGCGTAGTCGATCGGGAGGAACTTGGCGCGGACGTCGAGCGCGGCGCACTCGGCCGCCAGCTCCGCCAGCGCGGCCGGGTCGCCGGCGACGACGACGGTCCGGGGGCCGTTGACCACGGAGAGCTGGAGCCGGTCGGTGCGCTCCCCGATCAGCTCGCGCATCCGCTCGGCGCCCTCCGCGACGGCGAGCATGCCGCCGAGGCCGGAGATCCGGGACAGCGCGGCGCTGCGGGCCGTCACCAGGTAGGCGGCGTCGGCGAGGCTGATCGCGCCGGCCACGCAGGCCGCGGCGATCTCGCCCTGCGAGTGGCCGACCACCGCGGCCGGCTCGACCCCGTACGAGCGCCACAGCTCGGCGAGCGCGACCATCACGGCGAACAGGGCGGGCTGGACGACGTCGATCCGGTCGAGCGGGGGCGTGCCCTCGACCCCGCGCAGCACGTCCTCCAACCGCCAGTCCACGTGCTCGGCGAGGGCCGCCGAGCACTCGGCGAGCCGGGCGGCGAACACCGGCGAGGCGTCCAGCAGCCCGACGGCCATGCCGGGCCACTGCGAGCCCTGGCCGGGGAAGACGAAGACGGCCTTGCCGGCCGCGGCGCCGCGGGCCGTGCCGCGCACCAGGGCGGGGTGTTCCTCGCCCTCGGCGAGCGCGGCGAGGGCGCCGAGCGCGCCTTCGCGGCCGTCGGCGAGCAGGACGGCCCGGTGCTCGAAGGCGCCGCGGCCGGCCGCCAGCGTCCAGGCGACCCGGTCGGCGTCCAGCTCCGGCCGGTCCGTCAGGTGGTCGTGCAGCTGCCGGGCCTGCTCGCGCAGGGCGTCCTCACCGCGGGCGGACAGGAACCAGGGGGTCGCCCGGGTGGTCAGCGGCGGGCGCTGCGGCTCGCCGGAGGCCGGTTCCCCGTCCGTTTCCTGGGCGGGCAGCTCGGCCGGGGCCTCCTCGATGACGGTGTGGGCGTTGGTGCCGCTGAAACCGAAGGAGGAGACGGCGGCCCGGCGGACCCGCTCGCCGGCCGGCCAGGGGCGGGCCTCGGTGAGCAGTTCGACGGCGCCGGAGGCCCAGTCGATGTGCGGGGACGGCTCGTCGACGTGCAGGGTGCGCGGCAGTTCGCCGTGCCGCAGCGCCATGACCAGCTTGATGATGCCGGCGACGCCGGCCGCGGCCTGGGTGTGGCCGATGTTGGACTTGATCGAGCCGAGCCAGAGCGGCGCCCCGCCCTCGCCGCGCTCCTGCCCGTAGGTGGCGAGCAGGGCCTGGGCCTCGATCGGGTCGCCGAGGGTGGTGCCGGTGCCGTGCGCCTCGACGGCGTCGATCTGGTCCGGGGAGAGCCCGGCGCCGGCCAGGGCCTGGCGGATGACGCGCTGCTGGGAGGGGCCGTTGGGGGCGGTCAGGCCGTTGCTGGCGCCGTCCTGGTTGACGGCGGAGCCGCGGACCACGGCGAGCACCGGGTGCCCGTTGCGCCGGGCGTCGGAGAGCTTCTCCAGCAGCAGCACGCCGGCGCCCTCGCCCCAGGCGGTGCCGTCGGCTCCCCCGGCGAAGGCCTTGCAGCGGCCGTCGGGGGCGAGGCCGCGCTGGCGGCTGAACTCGACGAAGGTGTCCGGCGTCGACATCACGGTGACGCCGCCGGCCAGGGCGAGCGTGCACTCGCCGCTGCGCAGGGCCTGGGCGGCCAGGTGGACGGCGACCAGCGAGGAGGAGCAGGCGGTGTCGATGGTCACCGCCGGGCCCTCCAGGCCCAGGGTGTAGGCGACGCGGCCCGAGACGACGCTGCCGGCGGTGCCGGTGCTCAGGTAGCCCTCGACGCCCTCGGGGACGGTGAACAGGCGGCTGGCGTAGTCGTGGTACATCACGCCGCTGAAGACGCCGACCCGGCTGCCGCGCACGGCGGCGGGGTCGATGCCGGCCCGCTCGAAGGCCTCCCAGGAGGTCTCCAGCAGCAGCCGCTGCTGCGGGTCCATGGCGGTCGCCTCGCGGGGGCTGATCCCGAAGAACTCCGGGTCGAACTGGGCCGCGTCGTGCAGGAACCCGCCCTCGCGGGTGTAGCTGGTGCCCGAGCGGCCGTGTTCGGCGTCGGCGTCGTACAGCGCGTCGGTGTCCCAGCCGCGGTCGGCGGGGAAGCCGGTGATGGCGTCGGTGCCGTCCGCGACGAGCTGCCACAGCTGCTCGGGGGTGCGGACGCCGCCCGGGTAGCGGCAGCCCATCGCGACGATGGCGATCGGTTCCTGTTCGCCGGACTCGACCTCGCGCAGGCGGCGACGGGTCTCGTGCAGGTCGGCGGTGACCCGCTTGAGGAAGTAGCGGAGCTTCTCTTCGTTCATGACGTTCTGTCCCAATCGAGCGACCGCAGGGCGCGGTTCGGAAGTCTGGTGGGGTGGGCCGGGCGGCTCGGGCGCCGGGGTGGCGCGGCGCCCGGCCCACCGGGGGTGGCGGAGCGGGAGGTGCCGGTTCGGGCGGCGACGGGTCAGGAGATGCCGAACTCCTTGCCGATGAACTCGAACATCTCGTCGTCGGTGGCCGCCTCCAACTCGTCGGCGACGGTGGCGTCCTCGGGGCGGGCCTCCTCCGCGGCCCAGCGCTCGGCCAGGGCCCGGAGCCGGATCGCGACCCGGGCCCGGCCCTCCTCGTCCGTCGCGGCGGCGGTCAGCGCCGCCTCCAGCCGGTCGAGTTCGGCGAGCATCGGGGTGACCGCGTCGGCGCCCTCCTGGAGCAGGTCCTCCCGCAGCCGCTCGGCGAGGTCGAGCGCGCACGGGTGGTCGAAGACCAGGGTGGCCGGCAGCCGCAGGCCGGTCACGGCGTTCAGCCGGTTGCGCAGCTCGACCGCCGTGAGGGAGTCGAAGCCGAGCTCCTTGAAGGCCAGTTCGGGCTCGACGGCGGACCGGTCCGGGTGTCCGAGGACGGCCGCCACCTGGTCCTGGACCAGCTCCAGCAGGATCCTCTCCCGCTCGGCCGGGGAGGCCGCGGCCAGCCGGCCCGCCAGGTCGCCGCCGGCGGCGGGCACACCCGCCGCCGCACGCCGCACCGGACGGACCAGCCCGCGCAGCAGCGGCGGGACCGGTCCTTCGCCCAACTCGCCGCGCAGCGCGGGGACATCAAGCCGGACCGGGACGGGCGCGGGCTCGGCGAGGCCGAGCGCGGCGTCGAACAGGGTCAGACCCTCGGGCTCGGTGAGCGCGCTCACACCGCCCCGGGCCATCCGGCGGCCGTCGCCCTCCTCCAGCGAACCGGCCATGCCGGCCTCCGCCCACGGGCCCCAGGCCAGGGAGACGGCGGGCAGGCCCCGGGTCCGGCGGTGCCGGGCCAGGGCGTCCAGGAAGGCGTTGGCGGCGGCGTAGTTCGCCTGCCCGGCGTTGCCGAAGACCCCGGCGGCCGAGGAGAACAGGACGAAGGAGTCGAGCTCCAGGCCCGCCGTCAGCTCGTGCAGGTTGAGCGCGGCGTCGACCTTCGGTCGCAGCACCCGCTCCAGCCGCCCCGCGTCCAGGGAGGACAGGACGCCGTCGTCCAGCACCCCGGCCGCGTGCACGACCCCGGTCAGCGGGTGGTCGGCCGGGATCCGGGCCAGCAGGCCGGCCAGCGCCTCCCGGTCGGCCGCGTCGCACGCCTCGACGGCGACGCCCGCGCCCAGCGCGGTCAGCTCCCCCACCAGCTCGTCCATCCCCTCGGCGGACCGGCCGCGCCGGCCGGCCAGCACCAGGTGCCGCACGCCGAGGTCGGCGACCAGGTGCCGGGCGAGCACCCGGCCGAGGGCGCCAGTGGCGCCGGTGAGCAGGACGGTCCCGTCCGCGGCGAAGGCGCTCGGGACGGCGGCCTCGGCCGCCTGCGGGGCGCTCACCCGGGCCAGCCGCGGGGCCAGCGCCGCACCCCGGCGCAGCGCCAGCTGCGGCTCGTCGGCCGCCAGGGCCGCGGCAAGCGCCCGCCGCGAGCGCTCGTCGCCGTCCAGGTCCACCACGGTGAACCGGCCCGGCTCCTCGGACTGCGCCGAGCGGACCAGGCCCCAGACCGCGGCGGCGGCCAGGTCGGTCACGTCCTCCTCGGCGCCCGCCGCCACCGCGCCACCGGTCAGCAGCACCAGCCGACTGCCCGCCAGCCGGCTGTCGGCCGCGAACAGCTGCACCAGCGCCAGCGTCTCGCCCAACGCGTCCCGGGTGGCCTCGGCGAGGTCCCCGCCGCGCCCGCGCACCGGCACCAGCACGGCCTCCGGCGCGGGCGCGCCGTCGTCCAGGGCCGCCAGCAGCGCGGCCACGTCCGGGTGCCGGTCCACCAGGCCGCCGACGGCGCCCAGGGCGTCCTCAAGGGCCTCCAGCCCGTGGCCGTCCGCGCCGACCAGGGACCAGTCGGACGGCTCCGGGGCGGGCAGACCCGCCACCGGCGACCACTCGACCGCGAACATCGAGTCGATCACGGCCGCGCCGGCCGCCCCGACCTGCTCCGGCGACAGCGGCCGGACCACCAGCGCCTCGACCGAACCGACCGGACGGCCGTCCTGGTCGGCCAGCGTCAGGGCGACGGCGTCCGGGCCGACCGGGGCCAGCCGGACCCGCAGCGCCCGGGCCCGGGAGGCGACCAGGGTCACGCCGCTCCAGGAGAACGGCAGCCGGCCCTGTGCCTGCTGCTCCCCGGCGTCCGCCGCGGCAGAGTCCGCTCCGGCGGCGGACGCCGCCGGGTCGGGCAGGCCGAGGGCGTGCAGCGCGGCGTCCAGCAGTGCCGGGTGCAGGCCGAACCCGACGGCCTGGTCGGCCGGTTCCTCCGGCAGGGCGACCTCGGCGAACAGCTCGTCGCCGCGCCGCCAGGCGGCCCGCAGGCCCTGGAAAGCCGGGCCGTAGCCGAAACCGTGCTCGGCCAGGCCCTCGTACAGGCCGTCCAGTTCCAGCGCCCGGGCCCCGGCCGGCGGCCACTCGGCCGGCCCGGCCTCGGCGGTCCGCCCGGTGTCGGCCGGCTCGGCGGTGAGCGCGCCGGCGGCGTGGCGGGTCCACGGCTCACCCGGCGCGGCGTCCTGCGAACGGGCGTGCAGGGTCAGCGCGCGGCGGCCGGACGCGTCCGGCGCGGCCACCCGCACCTGCAACTCCACGGCGCCACGCGCCGGGAGGACCAGCGGGGCCTCCAGCGTCAGCTCCTCCAGGTGGCGGCAGCCCGCCTGCTCGCCCGCCGCGAGCGCCAGCTCGACGAAGGCCGTGCCGGGGAGGATCACCGTGCCCGCGACCGCGTGGTCGCCCAGCCAGGGCTGGGTGCGCAGCGACAGGCTGCCGGTGAACAGCAGCTCCTCGGAGTCGGCCACCGCGACGGCCGCGCCGAGCAGCGGGTGCCCGGCGAGCCGCAGCCCGGCCGACGCGACGTCCCCGACCAGGGCCGGCGCCTCCAGCCAGTAGCGGCGGCGCTGGAAGGGGTAGGTGGGCAGGTCGGCGCGGCGGGCGCCGGTGCCGGCGAACAGCGCCGGCCAGTCGACGGACGCGCCGTGGGCGTGGGCGGTGGCCAGGGCGGTCAGCGCGCTTTGCGCCTCGGGCCGGCCGGCGCGCAGCGCGGGCACGAACACGCCGTCCGCGACGCAGCCCTGGGCCATGGCGGTGAGGACACCGTCGGGGCCCAGCTCCAGGTACGTGGTGACGCCCTGGGCCTCCAGGGCCCGCATGCCGTCGGCGAAGCGGACGGCCTCGCGGACGTGCCGCACCCAGTACTCGGGCTCGCACAGCTCCTCGGCGGTGGCCAGGGTGCCGGTGACGTTGGAGACCACCGGGATGCGCGGGGCGCTGTACGTCAGGCGCTCGGCCACCTCGCGGAAGTCGTCCAGCATGCCGTCCATCAGCGGGGAGTGGAAGGCGTGCGAGACGCTCAGACGCTTGGTCTTCTCGAACTTCCCGGCGATCGCCAGGATTTCGGACTCCTCGCCCGAAATCACCACGGACGTCGGGCCGTTGATCGCGGCGATGCTGACGTTCTCGGTGAGCAGCGGCAGCACCTCGGCCTCGGCGGCCTTCACCGCGACCATCGCGCCACCCTCGGGCAGCGCCTGCATCAGCCGGCCACGGGCCGCCACCAGCGCGGCGGCGTCGTCGAGGGAGAGAACGCCCGCGACGTGCGCGGCCGCCAGCTCGCCGATCGAGTGGCCGACCAGGACGTCGGGGCGCACGCCCCAGCTCTCGAAGAGCCGGAACAGCGCCACCTCGACGGCGAACAGCGCGAGCTGGGTGAACTCCGTCCGCGCCAGGACGTCAGCGTCCTCGCCGAACACCGCCTCCTTCAGCGGGAGTTCGACCTTGGCGCACACGGCGTCGAAGGCCTCGGCGAACACCGGGTAGGCCTCGTACAGCTCCCGGCCCATCCCGGGACGCTGGCTGCCCTGCCCGGTGAACAGGAACGCCAGCTTCCCGCCGGCCTCCCCCGCGACCACCCCGGCCGCCGCCTCACCGCGTGCCAACGCCCTGACACCGGCCAGGAGTTCGCCGCCGTCACGGCCGACGACCACGGCCCGGTGCTTGTGCACGGCGCGGCCGGTGGCCAGCGCGTACGCGACATCGACCGGCTCGACGCCGGTCCGGGCCGCACCCAGCCGGCCGAGGAGCCGGACCGCCTGCTCGCGCAGCGCGGTCTCGTCCCGGCCGGAGAGCACCCACGGGAGCGCCGGGGGCATGATGCGGGCCTCGGTCTCGGGCGCGGCCGGCGCCTGCTCGACCACGACGTGGGCGTTGGTGCCGCTGAACCCGAAGGAGGAGACGGCCGCGCGACGCGGACGCCCGGTCTCCGGCCACGGCCGGGCCTCGGTGAGCAGCTCGACCGCGCCCGCGGTCCAGTCGATGTGCGGCGACGGCTCGTCCGCGTGCAGGGTGCGCGGCAGCACGCCCTCCCGCATCGCCATCACCATCTTGATGATGCCGCCGACACCGGCCGCCGCCTGGGCGTGGCCGATGTTGGACTTGAGCGAGCCCAGCCACAGCGGCTCGCCGTTCTCGCCGCGCTCCTGCCCGTAGGTGGCGAGCAGCGCGTCGGCCTCGATCGGGTCGCCGAGGGTGGTGCCGGTGCCGTGCGCCTCGACGGCGTCCACCTCGGCGGCGGTCAGCCGGGCGGCGGCCAGGGCCTGGCGGATGACGCGGCGCTGGGAGGGGCCGTTGGGGGCGGTCAGGCCGTTGCTGGCGCCGTCCTGGTTGACGGCGGAGCCGCGGACCACGGCGAGCACCGGGTGGCCGTTGCGGCGGGCGTCCGACAGCTTCTCCAGCAGCAGCATGCCCGCGCCCTCGGCCCAGCCGGTGCCGTCCGCGTCGGCCGAGAAGGCCTTGCAGCGGCCGTCGGCGGCGAGGCCCCGCTGGCGGCTGAACTCGACGAACGGGCCGGGGGTGGACATCACCGTCACACCGCCGGCCAGCGCCAGCTCGCACTCGCCGCCGCGCAGCGCCTGGGCGGCGAGGTGCAGGGCGACCAGGGAGGAGGAGCAGGCGGTGTCCACGGTCACCGCCGGGCCCTCGAGACCGAAGGTGTACGACACCCGGCCCGAGGCGACGCTGCCGGAGCCGCCGGTGCCGAGGTAGCCCTCGACGCCGGCGGGCAGGGCCGGAAGCCGGCTGAGGTAGTCGTGGTACATCACGCCGGCGAACACGCCGGTGGCGCTGCCGCGCAGCGTGCCGGGGTCGATGCCCGCGCGTTCGAAGGCCTCCCAGGAGGTCTCCAGCAGCAGCCGCTGCTGCGGGTCCATGGCGAGCGCCTCGCGCGGCGAGATGCCGAAGAACGCCGGGTCGAACTCGGCCGCGTCGTGCAGGAACCCGCCCTCGCGGGCGTAGCTGGTGCCCTGCTGGTCCGGGTCGTCGTCGTGCAGGCCGTCGAGGTCCCAGCCGCGGTCGGCCGGGAACGGGGTGACGGCGTCCCGACCGCCGGCGACCAGGGCCCACAGCTCCTCGGGGGTCCGCACCCCGCCGGGGTAGCGGCAGGCCATGCCGACGATGGCGATCGGCTCGTCGCCGCCGGCCGGCGTCACCGGCGCGGGGAGCGTCCGGTCGGCCCGGGCGCCGTCGAACAGCTCCTCGGCCAGGTAGGCGGCCAGGGCCGCCGGTGTCGGGTGGTCGAAGACCAGGCCGGCGGGCAGCCGCAGGCCGGTCAGCGCACCGAGCCGGTTGCGCAGCTCGACGGCGGTCAGCGAGTCGAAGCCCAGCCGGGTGAAGGAGGTCGCGGGTTCCACGGCCTCGGCCGAGCTGTGGCCGAGAACGGCCGACGCCTGGTCGCGGACCTCCGACAGCAGCCGCGCCGTCCGCTGCTCCGGCGCCAACGGCGCCAGCAGGCGGGCCAGTTCGGAGCCGGACGGGTCGGCACCTGCGGCCGCACCGCGGCGGACGGGGACGCGCACCAGGCCGCGCAGCAGGTGCGGCAGCCCGGCCTGCGCCCCGGCCCGCAGGGCGCCGAGGTCGAGCCGGATCGGCACCAGGACCGCCCGCTCGGCGGACAGCGCCCGGTCGAACAGGGCGAGGCCCTGCTCGGCGGTGAGGGCGTCGACGCCGGAGCGCGACAGGCGCCGGGCGTCGCCGTCCTGCAGCTCGCCCGCCATGCCGCCGGTGCCGGGCGTCCCGGACTGCTGCGCCCACAGGCCCCAGGCCAGCGAGGTCGCCGGGAGGCCCCCGGCGCGGCGGTGCGCGGCGAGCGCGTCCAGGAAGGCGTTGGCCGCCGCGTAGTTGCCCTGGCCGGCGTTGCCGAAGGTGCCGGCCGCCGAGGAGAACAGCACGAAGGCGGCGAGGTCCTGGCCGGCAGTCAGCTCGTGCAGGTTGAGCGCCGCGTCGACCTTCGGACGGAACACCGCGTCGACCCGGTCGGGGGTGAGGGCGGCGACCACGCCGTCGTCGAGCACACCGGCGGTGTGCACCACGGCGGTCAGCGGGTGCTGCGCCGGGACGGCCGCGAGCACCTCGCCCAGCGCCTCGCGGTCGGCCGCGTCGCAGGCGACCATGGTCGCCTCGGCGCCCAGCCCGGCGAGTTCCCCGGCCAGCTCCGGCCAGCCCTCGGCCACCGGGCCGCGGCGGCTGAGCAGCAGCAGGTGCCGCACGCCGTACCGGGTCACCAGGTGACGGGCCACCAGGGCGCCGAGCGAGCCGGTGGCACCCGTCACCAGGACGGTGCCCGCCGGGTCCAGGGCCGGGAGGTCGGTGCCGCCCGCCGCCCGGGCCAGCCGGGGCGCGTGGGCCCGGCCGGCCCGCAGCGCCAGCTGGGGCTCGCCGCTCGCCAGCGCGCCCGGCAGGGCGGTGACGGCGTCCGGGCCGTCCGCCGGGTCGAGGTCCAGCAGCACCAGGCGGCCCGGGTGCTCGGACTGGGCCGAGCGCAGCAGGCCCCACAGGGCGGCCGCGGCGGGGTCCGCGAGGGCCTCGCCCGGGAGCGCGACGGCGCCCCGGGTCACCAGGACCAGCCGGGAGGCGGCGAACCGCTCCTCGGCCAGCCAGGCCTGGGCCAGCGTCAGGGCGAAGCAGGCGGCGTCGCGGGCCGCCGTACGCAGGTCGGCGGCGGGCTCGGTGGCCCACGGGACCAGGACGGTCGCGGGGGCCTCGGCGCCGGAGTCCAGGTCCGCCAGCAGGTCCGGCAGACCGGCGTGGACGTCGAGCCCGTCGACGACGGTGGGCAGGTCCGCCAGCAGGCCCAGCGGATCCTGGCCGGCGACGGCCCAGGACGCACCGGCCGGGCCGTCGGCGGCGGGCAGCGCCGTCCAGTCGACGGCGAACAGCGCGTCGGCGCCGTCGCCGGCCGTCAGGGCGCCGGCCCCGAGCGGGCGCAGGGCCAGCGACTCGACCGAGCCGACCGGCCGGCCGTCGGCGGTGGCGAGGCTCAGCGCCACCGTGTCCTGGCCGGCCGCCGCCAGCCGCACGCGCAGCGCGTCCGCGCCGGTGGCGTGCAGGGCGATGCCGGTCCAGGCGAAGGGCAGGTGGGCCCCGCCGTCGGCCGCGACGAACCCGCCGAGGCCCACCGCCTGCACGGCGGCGTCCAACAGGGCCGGATGCAGGCCGAAGGCGCGGGCGTCGCCCCGCACCGGCTCGGGCAGCGCGACCTCGGCGAGCACCTCGTCGCCGTGCCGCCAGGCCGCCCGCAGGCCGCGGAACGCCGGGCCGTACCCGAAGCCGGCGGCCGCCATCCCGGCGTACAGACCGTCCACGTCCAGCGCCTCGGCGCCGGCCGGGGGCCAGCTGCCCTCGACGTCCCCGGCCGGGGCGGCCGGCAGCGCCGCCGAGAGCGTGCCCGAGGCGTGGCGAGTCCAGGGGCCGTCCTCGCCGGCGCTCTCGGCCCGCGCGTGGACGGTCACCGGGCGGCGGCCCGCACCGTCGGCCGCGCCGGCCCGGACCTGGACCTGCACGCCGCCGGACGCCGGGAGCACCAGCGGGGCCTCCAGCGTCAGCTCGTCCAGCAGCGCGCAGCCGACCTGGTCACCGGCCCGCAGGGCCAGTTCGACGAAGGCCGTCCCGGGCAGGATCACCGTGCCGGCCACCGCGTGGTCGGCCAGCCACGGGTGCGAGTGCAGCGAGAGCCGGCCGGTGAACAGCACCCCGTCCGCGTCCGCCACGGACACCGCGGCGCCGAGCAGCGGGTGGCCCACCGGGCTCTGGCCCAGGGCGACCGGGCTGCCGAACGGGACGGCCGGCGGGTGGAGCCAGAAGTGCTCCCGCTGGAAGGGGTAGGTGGGCAGGTCGGCGCGGCGGGCGCCGGTGCCGGCGAACAGCGCCGGCCAGTCGACGGACGCGCCGTGGGCGTGGGCGGTGGCCAGGGCGGTCAGCGCGCTCTGCGCCTCGGGCCGGCCGGAGCGCAGCGCGGGCACGAACACGCCGTCCGCGACGCAGCCCTGGGCCATCGCGGTGAGGACACCGTCGGGGCCCAGCTCCAGGTACGTGGTGACGCCCTGGGCTTCCAGGGCCCGCATGCCGTCGGCGAAGCGGACGGCCTCGCGGACGTGGCGCACCCAGTACTCGGGCTCGCACAGCTCCTCGGCGGTGGCCAGGGTGCCGGTGACGTTGGAGACCACCGGGATGCGCGGGGCGCTGTACGTCAGGCGCTCGGCCACCTCGCGGAAGTCGTCCAGCATGCCGTCCATCAGCGGGGAGTGGAACGCGTGGGAGACGTTGAGGCGCTTGGTCTTCTCGAACTTCCCGGCGATCGCCAGGACTTCGGACTCGTCGCCGGAGACCACCACGGACGTCGGGCCGTTGATCGCGGCGATGCTGACGTTCTCGGTGAGCAGCGGCAGCACCTCGGCCTCGGCGGCCTTCACCGCGACCATCGCGCCACCCTCGGGCAGCGCCTGCATCAGCCGGCCACGGGCCGCCACCAGCGCGGCGGCGTCGTCGAGGGAGAGAACGCCCGCGACGTGCGCGGCCACCAGCTCACCGATCGAGTGGCCCACCAGGACGTCGGGGCGCACGCCCCAGCTCTCGAAGAGCCGGAACAGTGCCACCTCGACGGCGAACAGCGCGAGCTGGGTGTACTCGGTACGGGCGAGAACGTCAGCGTCCTCGCCGAACACGGCGTCAAGCAGCGGCAGTTCGACCCGAGCGCAGATCGCGTCGAAGGCCTCCGCGAACACCGGGTAGGCCTCGTACAGCTCCCGGCCCATCCCGGGACGCTGGCTGCCCTGCCCGGTGAACAGGAACGCCGTCCGCCCCTCGGAGGCCTCGCCGACGACCGTGCCGGCCGCCGGTCGCCCCTCCGCCAACGCCCGTACGCCGGCGATGAGTTCCTCACCGTCCCGGCCGACGACCACCGCCCGGTACCGGTGCTGCGCCCGGCCCGTGGCCAGGGCGTAGGCGACGTCGAGCGCGGACGCGTCCGCCGCCCCGTCCGCCAGGCGGGCCTGCAGCCGGACGGCCTGCTCACGCAGCGCGTCCTCGGTCTGGGCGGAGAGCAGCCACGGCAGCACCGCCGGGGAGGCGGCGGTGTCGGCAGGTTCGGCGGCCGGCGCGGGCGCCTGCTCCAGGATGACGTGGGCGTTGGTGCCGCTGAACCCGAAGGAGGAGACACCCGCGCGGCGCGGCGCGCCGGTCTCGGGCCAGTCCCTGGCCTCGGCCAGCAGCTCGACGGCGCCGGCGGTCCAGTCGATGTGCGGGGACGGCTCGTCCACGTGCAGGGTGCGCGGCAGCACGCCCTCCCGCATCGCGAGCACCATCTTGATGATGCCGCCGACGCCGGCCGCCGCCTGGGTGTGACCGATGTTGGACTTGAGCGAGCCCAGCCACAGCGGGCGGTCGCCCGGGCGCTCCTGGCCGTAGGTGGCGAGCAGCGCCTGGGCCTCGATCGGGTCGCCGAGGGTGGTGCCGGTGCCGTGCGCCTCGACGGCGTCCACCTGGTCGGAGGTGAGCCGGGCGTCGGCCAGGGCCTGGCGGATGACGCGCTGCTGGGACGGGCCGTTGGGCGCGGTGAGGCCGCTGCTGGCACCGTCCTGGTTGATCGCGCTGCCGCGCACGACGGCCAGCACCGGGTGTCCGTTGCGCTCGGCGTCGGAGAGGCGCTCCAGCAGGAGCATGCCCGCGCCCTCTGCCCAGCCGGTGCCGTCGGCGTCGGCCGAGAAGGCCTTGCAGCGGCCGTCGAGGGCCAGGCCGCGCTGGCGGCTGAAGTCGATGAAGGCGCCGGGGGTGGCCATCACCGTCACACCGCCGGCCAGGGCGAGGGTGCACTCCTGGCGGCGCAGCGCCTGGACGGCCCAGTGCAGGGCGACCAGCGAGGAGGAGCAGGCGGTGTCCACGGTGACGGCCGGGCCCTCAAGACCGAAGGTGTACGACACCCGGCCGGAGGCGATGCTGCCCGAGCTGCCGGTGCCGAGGTAGCCCTCGACGCCCTCCGGCACCACGGACAGCCGGGCGGCGTAGTCGTGGTACATCACGCCGGCGAACACGCCGGTGGCGCTGCCGCGCAGCGTGCCGGGGTCGATGCCCGCGCGTTCGAAGGCCTCCCAGGAGGTCTCCAGCAGCAGCCGCTGCTGCGGGTCCATGGCCATCGCCTCGCGCGGCGAGATGCCGAAGAACGCCGGGTCGAAGCGGCCCGCGTCGTGCAGGAAGCCGCCCTCGCGGGTCACCGAGGTGCCGGGGCTGTCCGGGTCCGGGGAGTACAGCGCCTCCAGGTCCCAGCCGCGGTCGGTCGGGAACGCCGACACGCCGTCACCGCCGGCCGCGACCAGCTTCCACAGCTCCTCGGGCGAGGCCACGCCGCCCGGGTAGCGGCAGCTCATCGCGACGATCGCGATCGGCTCCTGGTCGGCCGCCTCCACCTCGCGCAGCCGCAGCCGCGTCTGGTGCAGATCGGCCGTCACCCGCTTGAGGTAGTCGCGAAGCTTGTCCTCATTCACCACGGTGCTCCCCCGTCCGGAAGTTGTCACAGATATCCATACGCACGAGGTCAGAGCCCCAGCTCGTTGTCGATGAAGTCGAAGAGGTCGTCGTCGCTGGCCTCGTCGAGCCGCTCGGTGACGGCCTCGCCGGCCGCCGGGGCGGCGGCGCCCCACAGGGCGAGCAGGTCCTGGAGGCGGGCGGTCAGCCCGGCCCGGACCGTGTCGTCCAACGGACCGGCCGCCAGCGCCGCCAGGGACGCCTCCAGCCGCCCGAGTTCGCCGAGCACCGGCTCGACGGAACCGCCGGCACCGGAGGTCCGCAGCTCGCCGGCCAGGTGTCCGGCCAGCGCGGCAGGGCTCGGGTGGTCGAACAGCAGGGTGGCCGGCAGCCGCAGCCCGGTGGCGGCGCCGATCCGGTTGCGCAGCTCGACCGCCGTCAGCGAGTCGAAGCCCTGCTCCAGGAAGCCGCGCCCGGGCACCACCGCGTCGGGGCCCGCGTGGCCGAGCACCGCCGCGCCGTGCGAGCGGACCAGGTCCAGCAGGATCCGGTCCCGCTCCTCCGGCTCGGCACCGGCCAGCCGCTGCCGCAGCGCGTGGGCGGCGTCGCCCGAGGCGTCCACCGCCCGACGGGCCGCCGACGGCGCCAGCGTGCGCAGCACGGCCGGTACGGCCGCCCCGGCGGCGCGGGCCCGCAGCGCTCGCAGGTCCAGGGCGATCGGCACCAGCACCGACTCGTCGCCGGCCAGCGCCCGGTCGAGCAGCGCCAGGCCCTGCTCCGCGGTCAGCGCCGAGACACCGCCCCGGGCCATCCGGCGGGCGCCGGTGCCCTCCAGGGCGGCGGCCATCCCGCCGGACTGCTCCCAGAGCCCCCAGGCGAGCGAGGTGCCGGGCAGGCCACGGGCGGCGCGGTGCTGCGCCAGCGCGTCCAGGAAGGCGTTGGCCGCGGCGTAGTTCGCCTGACCGGCGTTGCCCAGCGTGCCCGCCGCGGAGGAGAACAGGACGAACCGGGCGAGGCCCGAACCGGCCGTCAGCTCGTGCAGGTTGAGCGCCGCGTCGACCTTGGGCCGCAGCACGGCGTCCAGCCGCTCGGGCGTGAGCGAGCCGATCACGCCGTCGTCGAGCACACCGGCGGTGTGCACGACGGCCGTCAGCGGGTGCTGCGCCGGGACGGTGGCGAGCACCTTGCCCAGCGCCTCCCGGTCGGCCGCGTCGCAGGCCGCGAAGGCCACCGCGGCGCCCAGCCCGGACAGTTCCCCGGCCAGCTCCCGGGCCCCGTCGGCGGCCTCGCCGCGACGGCTGAGCAGCAGCAGGTGACGCACCCCGTGCTCGGCCACCAGGTGCCGGGCGACCAGGCCGCCCAGCGCTCCGGTGGCACCGGTGAGCAGCACCGTGCCGTCCGGGTCGAGGGCGCCCCGGGCGGTGCCCGGGGTCTGCGCCCTGGCGAGCTGCGGGATCAGCAAGGCGCCGTCGCGCACCGCCAGTTGGGGCTCCTCGGCCGCCAGGGCGACGGGCAGCGCCCGGGCGGCGTCCGGCGCTTCGTCCAGGTCGACCAGGACGAAGCGTCCCGGGTACTCGGACTGCGCGGACCGCACCAGGCCCCAGACCGTGGCCGCGCCCGGGTCCGGCACGCCGTCCCGCGGGGCGGCGGCCAGCGCACCCCGGGTGAGCAGCACCAGCCGGGTGCCGGTGAAGCACTCCTCGGCGAGGAACGCCTGCACCAGCGTCAGCACGCGGAAGGCGGCGACCCGGGCGTTGTCGGCGGCATCGGCGGCGTCGGCGGTTCCCGGGGCGGCGTCGGCGAGCAGCCCGCCGGCCGGGCAGGTCAGCAGCAGCACGTCGGGGGCGGTGCCCGACTCCACCAGGCCGAGCAGGTCGGCGTGGCGGTCCGGAACCGTACCCGCGGCGGCCAGGGCCTCGGCCACGCCGAAGGCGTCCTCGCCCAGCAGCGCCCACCGGCCCTCGGCCACCGGCTCGGCCGGCGAGGCCGCCGACGCGACGGCCGGAGCCGACCAGTCCAGCCGGAAGAGCGCGTCCTCGTGCGACGCACCGCCCGCCCGGGCCAGCTGCTCCCGGTCCACCGGCCGCAGCACCAGAGAGTCCACCGTCGCCACCGGACGGCCCCCGGCGTCCGCGACGGTCAGCGCGACCGCGTCGCGCCCCGCCGCCGCCAGCCGCACCCGCAGCGCGCCCGCGCCCGAGGCGTGGAGCTCGACGCCACTCCAGGAGAACGGCAGCAGACCGCCGCCCTCCCGGTCGGCCAGGACGCCCAGCCCGATCGCGTGCAGCGCGGCGTCCAGCAGCGCCGGGTGCAGTCCGAAGCCGGCGGCGTGGTCGGCCGGTTCCTCCGGCAGGGTGACCTCGGCGAACACCTCGTCGCCGCGCCGCCAGGCGGCCCGCAGTCCCTGGAACGTCGGTCCGTAGTCGAACCCGGACACGGCCAGCGCCTCGTACCAGCCGTCGACGGCCACGGGCTCGACCCCGGCCGGCGGCCACTCCGTCAGCGACTCGCCCTCCGTACGCGCGGCCGAGGCCAGCGCACCGGTCGCGTGCCGTGTCCACGGCTCGTCCGCCGAGGCCCGCTCCGAACGGGAGTGGACGCTCACGGGCCTGCGCCCGTCCTCGTCCGGCCCGCCGACCAGCACCTGGACAGCCAGCCCGCCCTGCTCGGACAGCACCAGCGGCGCCGCCAGCGTCAGCTCCTCCAGCACCGCACAGCCGACCTCGTCCGCTGCCCGCATCACGAGCTCGACGAAGGCCGTGCCGGGCAGGATCACCGTGCCCGCGACCGCGTGCTCCGCCAGCCACGGGTGGGTGCGCAGCGACAGGCTGCCGGTGAACAGGTGGCCCTCACCGTCGGCCAGCGCCACCGCCGCACCCAGCAACGGGTGGTCGGTCCGCCCGAGCCCGAAGGCCGTCGCGTCCCCGGCCCGGCGGACACCGACCGTCGGCCAGTAGCGCTCGCGCTGGAAGGGGTAGGTGGGCAGGTCGGCGCGGCGGGCGCCGGTGCCGGCGAACAGCGCCGGCCAGTCGACGGACGCGCCGTGGGCGTGGGCGGTGGCCAGGGCGGTCAGCGCGGTCCGCGCCTCGGGCCGGCCGGAGCGCAGCGCGGGCACGAACACGCCGTCCGCGAGGAAGTCCTGGGCCATGGCGGTGAGGACACCGTCGGGGCCCAGCTCCAGGTACGTGGTGACGCCCTGGGCTTCCAGGGCCCGCATGCCGTCGGCGAAGCGGACGGCCTCGCGGACGTGGCGCACCCAGTACTCGGGCTCGCACAGCTCCTCGGCGGTGGCCAGGGTGCCGGTGACGTTGGAGACCACCGGGATGCGCGGGGCGCTGTACGTCAGGCGCTCGGCCACCTCGCGGAAGTCGTCCAGCATGCCGTCCATCAGCGGGGAGTGGAAGGCGTGGGAGACATTGAGGCGCTTGGTCTTCTCGAACTTCCCTGCGATCGCCAGGACTTCGGACTCCTCGCCCGAGACCACCACGGACGTCGGCCCGTTGACCGCGGCGATGCTGACGTTCTCGGTGAGCAGCGGCAGCACCTCGGCCTCGGCGGCCTTCACCGCGACCATCGCGCCACCCTCGGGCAGCGCCTGCATCAGCCGGCCACGGGCCGCCACCAGCGCGGCGGCGTCGTCGAGGGAGAGAACGCCCGCGACGTGCGCGGCCGCCAGCTCACCGATCGAGTGGCCCACCAGGACGTCGGGGCGCACGCCCCAACTCTCGAAGAGCCGGAACAGCGCCACCTCGACGGCGAACAGCGCGAGCTGGGTGAACTCCGTCCGCACCAGGACGTCAGCGTCCTCGCCGAACACCGCCTCCTTCAGCGGGAGTTCGACCTTGGCGCACACGGCGTCGAAGGCCTCCGCGAACACCGGGTAGGCCTCGTACAGCTCCCGGCCCATCCCGGGACGCTGGCTGCCCTGCCCGGTGAACAGGAACGCCAGCTTCCCGGTGTCGGCCGTGCCTCGCACCAGGCCGTCCGCGAACTCGCCCCGGGCGAGCGCGGCGAGAGCCTGCAGCACCTCGTCCCGGTCGGCCGCCGTCAGCACGGCCCGGTGGTCGAACCGGCCCCGCGTGACCGCCAGCGAGAAGGCGACGTCCGCCGACTCGACGGGGCCCTCGAGGTGGGAACGCAGGCGAAGCGCCTGGTCCCGCAGGGCGGCCTCGGTACGGCCGGACAGCACCCACGGAAGCAGCTGCCGGGCGGTGGTGCCCGCCTCACGCGGAGCGTCGGCCGGGGCCTGCTCGATGATGGCGTGGGCGTTGGTGCCGCTGAAGCCGAAGGAGGAGACGGCCGCGCGACGCGGACGCCCGGTCTCCGGCCAGGGCCGGGCCTCGGTCAGCAGCTCGACGGCGCCCGAGGCCCAGTCGATGTGCGGGGACGGCTCGTTGACGTGCAGCGTCTGCGGAAGCACACCCTCCCGCATCGCGAGCACCATCTTGATGATGCCGCCGACACCGGCCGCCGCCTGGGTGTGGCCGATGTTGGACTTCAACGACCCCAGCCACAGCGGCTCTTCGGCACGCTCCTGGCCGTAGGTGGCCAGCAGCGCCTGCGCCTCGATCGGGTCGCCGAGGGTGGTGCCGGTGCCGTGCGCCTCGACCGTGTCCACGTCGTTGGCCGTGAGGCGTGCGTTGGCGAGGGCCTGGCGGATGACGCGCTGCTGGGACGGGCCGTTGGGGGCGGTCAGGCCGTTGCTGGCACCGTCCTGGTTGATCGCACTGCCACGGACCACCGCGAGAACCTGGTGCCCGTTGCGCTGCGCGTCGGACAGGCGCTCCAGCAGGAGCATGCCGACACCCTCGGACCAGCCGGTACCGTCCGCGTCGGCCGAGAAGGCCTTGCAGCGGCCGTCGAAGGAGAGCCCGCCCTGGCGGCTGAAGTCGATGAACGCGGCCGGGGTGGACATCACCGTCACACCGCCCGCCAGGGCCATCGTGCACTCGCCGTTGCGCAGGGCCTGGGCGGCCAGGTGGAGGGCGACCAGGGAGGAGGAGCAGGCGGTGTCGACCGTCACCGCCGGGCCCTCAAGACCGAAGGTGTACGCCAGGCGGCCCGAGATGACACTGCCCGCGTTGCCGGTGCCCAGGTAGCCCTCGGCGCCGGACGGGACCGACTCCAGCAGCGAGGCGTAGTCGTGGTACATCACGCCCGTGAACACGCCGGTGGCGCTGCCGCGCAGAGCGGCCGGGTCGACGCCCGCCCGCTCGAAGGCCTCCCAGGACGTCTCCAGCAGCAGGCGCTGCTGCGGGTCCATGGTGAGCGCCTCGCGGGGGCTGATGCCGAAGAAGCCGGCGTCGAACTCGGCGGCGCCGTGCAGGAATCCGCCTTCCCGCGTGTGGCTGCCTCCGGGCTGGGTGCCGTCCGCGCCGAACAGGGCGTCGAGGTCCCAGCCACGGTCGGTCGGGAAGAGCGAGATGCCGTCGCCGCCGCCGTGCACCAGCCGCCACAGGTCCTCGGGCGAGGCGACCCCGCCCGGGTAGCGGCAGGCCATGCCGACGATCGCGATCGGCTCGTCCACGACGGTCGTGGACAGCACGCCGGCAGTCGCCGGGGCCTCACCGACGAGTTCGTCGCGGATGAAGTCGGCGAGCGCGGACGGCGTCGGGTAGTCGAAGACCAGTGTGGCCGGCAGGCGCAGGCCGGTGGCCGCGTTGAGGCGGTTGCGCAGCTCGATGGCGGTGAGGGAGTCGAAGCCCAGCTCACGGAAGGCGCGGGCCGGGTCCACCCCTTCCGCCGAACCGTGGCCCAGGACCTCGGCCACCTGGGTGCGGACCACCTCGCGGACGGCCTCGTCGCGGCGCGCCACCGGCAGGGCCAGCAGGCGCTCGGCCAGCGAACCGGCGGCAGCGGAACCGCCGCTGGCGGCGGTCCGGCGGCGCGGCGTACGGACGAGTCCGCGCAGCAGGGGCGGGACCTCGCCGGCGCCGGTCATGGCCACCGGGTCCAGGTGCATCGGGACGAGCAGGGCGCGGTCCAGGGTGAGCGCGCCGTCGAACAGGCCCAGGCCCTCCTGCGAACGCAGCGGCGCCACGCCGGCCCGGGCCAGGCGACGGACGTCGGCCTCGGACAGGCTGGTGGCCATGCCGCCGTCCTCGGCCCACAGGCCCCAGGCCAGCGACGTGCCCGGCAGGCCGTCGGCCCGGCGGCGGGCCGCCAGAGCATCGAGGAACGCGTTCGCGGCGGCGTAGTTGCCCTGGCCCGCGGCGCCGAAGACGCCGGAGGCGGAGGAGAACAGGACGAACGCCGACAGGTCCATCCCGGCGGTCAGTTCGTGCAGGTGCCAAGCCGCGTCGACCTTCGGACGCAGTACCGCCGACAGCCGCTCCGGCGTCAGCGACGACACCACACCGTCATCCAGGACGCCGGCCGTGTGGACCACCGCCGACAGCGAACGACCCTCCAGCATGCGGGCGACGGCCGCGCGGTCGGTGACGTCGCAGGCGACGACATCCACCTCCGCGCCCAACCCGGCCAGCTCGTCGCGCAGTTCGGAAGCGCCAGGCGCTTCCGGGCCGCGACGGCTGGTCAGCAGCAGGCTCCGCACCCCGTGCGCCGTGACCACGTGCCGGGCCACCAGCGAACCCAGACCACCCGTACCACCCGTGACGAGGACCGTACCCTCGCCCAGCGACACGCTGCTCTCCGAGGAAGCGGCAACGCGAACCAGGCGAGGCGCGAACGCCACGCCCCCGCGCACCGACACCTGCGGCTCACCACAGGAGAGGACGCCCGACGGCAGTTCGGCGCCCGCCTCCAGGTCCACCAGCAGGAACCGGTCCGGGTTCTCCGACTGCGCCGAGCGCACCAGACCCCAGACCACCGACTCCGCCAGACCCGCAGCAACGGCGCCACGCGTCACCACGGCGAGCCGCGAAGCGGCGAAGCGCTCCTCCGCCAGCCAGCCCCGCACCAGCTCCAGGGCCCACACACCGGCAGCGTGCGCGGCCTCGGCCACGTCACCGCCGCCCGCCTGCGGAGCCTCGACGACCACGACCTCGGGAACCTCGTCCCCGGCCAGCTCGGCCAGTGACGAGAACAGCTGAACGTCGGCGGCTGACCCGGCCCCGAGCGCGATCTCCACCCAGTCCACGCCGAACAGCGAGTCGGTCGACCCACCGGCCACCGCCAACTGCTCGGCCACCACCGGCCGCAGGGCCAGCGATCGGATGGTCCCGACCGGCTGCCCCTCGGCGTCCGCGAGCGTCAGCGACACCGCGTCCGTACCGGCGGACACCAGCCGCACCCGCAGCGCGTCCGCGCCCGAGGC
>NZ_JBSFKF010000016.1:0-185498 GCF_053598415.1 Kitasatospora sp. NPDC001132
TTAATCAGCGGGTCCGGGGTTCGAGTCCCTGGCGGCGCACAGACAGCCGGAAGGCCCTTCGCGAGAGCGAAGGGCCTTCCGGCGTTTCCGGTGTTTCCGGCGCCTCCCTAGGTCGAGAAGCCCGGACCGAGAGACCCCGGTCGGGGCCCCGACCGGGAGACCCGACCGGGAGACCCGACCGGGAGACCCGCCGGAGCGGACGGCCCGACCCGGGCTCAGCGGCCGCGCAGCGCCCGGTAGCGGGCGACCAGCTCGGCGGTGGAACTGTCCAGCTGGTCGGCACCCTCGCCGGTGAGCAGCACCGGCTCGATCCGCTTGGCGAGCACCTTGCCCAGCTCGACGCCCCACTGGTCGAAGGAGTCGATGTTCCAGACCGCGCCCTGGACGAACACCTTGTGCTCGTAGAGCGCGACCAGCTGGCCGAGCACCGACGGGGTCAGCTCGCCGGCCAGGATGGTGGTGGTCGGGTGGTTGCCCTTGAAGGTCTTGTGCGGGACGAGCTCGGCGGGCACGCCCTCGGCGACGACCTCCTCCGGGGTCTTGCCGAAGGCCAGCGCCTGGGTCTGGGCGAAGAAGTTGGCCAGCAGCAGGTCGTGCTGGGCGACCAGGCCGGGGAGCAGGTCGGCGACCGGCTTGGCGAAGCCGATGAAGTCGGCCGGGATGACCTTGG
Organism: Kitasatospora sp. NPDC001132; assembly: GCF_053598415.1. Taxonomy (NCBI): domain Bacteria; kingdom Bacillati; phylum Actinomycetota; class Actinomycetes; order Kitasatosporales; family Streptomycetaceae; genus Kitasatospora; species Kitasatospora sp. NPDC001132. The sequence goes on from NZ_JBSFKF010000016.1 coordinate 671, forward strand.
TGCCCTGGTGCAGCAGCTGGTAGTAGGCGTGCTGGCCGTTGGTGCCGGGGGTGCCCCAGACCACCGGGCCGGTCTGCCAGTCCACCGGGGTGCCGTCGCGGGTCACCGACTTGCCGTTGGACTCCATGTCCAGCTGCTGCAGGTAGGCGGTGAACTTGGACAGGTAGTGCGAGTAGGGCAGCACCGCGTGCGCCTGGGCGTCGAAGAACGCGCCGTACCAGACGCCGAGCAGGCCGAGCAGCAGCGGGACGTTCTGCTCCGGCGGGGCGGTGCGGAAGTGCTCGTCGACCAGGTGGAAGCCGTCCAGCATCTCGCGGAAGGCGTCCGGGCCGATGGCGATCATCAGCGAGAGGCCGATGGCCGAGTCGTAGGAGTAGCGGCCGCCCACCCAGTCCCAGAACTCGAACATGTTGGCGGTGTCGATGCCGAAGTCCTGCACGCCCTGGGCGTTGGTGGACAGCGCGACGAAGTGCTTGGCCACCGCGTCGGTGTCGGCGCGCAGGCCGGTGAGCAGCCAGTCGCGGGCGGAGACCGCGTTGGTGATGGTCTCGATGGTGGTGAAGGTCTTCGAGGCGACGATGAACAGCGTCTCGGCCGGGTCGAGGTCGCGGACCGCCTCGTGCAGGTCGGCGCCGTCCACGTTGGAGACGAAGCGGACGTCGAGGTCGCGCTTGGCGTACGAGCGGAGCACCTCGTAGGCCATCGCGGGGCCGAGGTCGGAGCCGCCGATGCCGATGTTGACGACGGTGCGGATCGGCTTGCCGGTGTGGCCCTTCCACTCGCCGCTGCGGACCCGGTCGGCGAAGGCGGCCATCTTGTCGAGGACCGCGTGCACCGCGGGCACCACGTTCTCGCCGTCGACCTCGATCACGGCGCCGCGCGGGGCGCGCAGCGCGGTGTGCAGGACCGCGCGGTGCTCGGTGTTGTTGATCTTCTCGCCGCGGAACATGGCGTCCCGCAGCTCGGCGACGCCGGTGGCGGCGGCCAGCTCGCGCAGCAGCTCCAGCGTCTCGTCGGTGACCAGCTGCTTGGCGTAGTCCACGTGCAGGTCGCCGACCTGGAGGGTGTAGCGGCGGCCGCGCTCGGGGTCGGCGGCGAACAGCTGACGCAGGTGGGTGTCGCCCAGTTCGGCCCGGTGCTTGGCCAAGGCGGCCCACTGCGGGGTGCGGTCCAGCGGGGTGCGGGCGTCGGCGCGGGTCTCCGACATCGGTGGGTCCTCGATTCATCTGGGTGCAGAAACCGGCAGGGCCAGGCGTGAGGGTTCGCCGAGGTCGTGCGGGTACTGGTGGTGCGCCGACTCCGTTGACGGCCTGCCCGGGTTCAGCCTATGCAACCCCGGGGCCGGTCGCGCACATTCCGCCCCGCGGGCGCGGACGGTGCGCCCGCGGGACGCGGACGGTGCACTGCGGGACGCGGACGGTGCGCCGCGGGGCGAGTGGACGCCCCGTCACTTCCGTTCGGAGCGCAGGTCGAGTCCGCGCAGCACCTGGTCGACCAGCTCAGGGTCGGCGCCGGGCTCGCTGCGGGCGGCGAGCATCTCGCGGCGGGAGGCGGCGATCATCTCCTGCTCGACGTCCCGGGCGGCCCGCCACTGGGCCATCCGCAGCCTGGCCTCGGCGGCCTCCTCCTCGGCGTAGTTCTCCGGGCAGAGCCGGGCCAGCCGGTCGTGCTGACGGTCCCGCAGGCGGTCGGCGACCTCGGCGGGCAGCCGGTCCTGCTCCTCCATCTCGCCGAGCCGCCTGAGCCCGGCCTTGGCGGCCCGCCACCAGAGCTGGCGCACGGCCTGCTCGTGCTTGTCCTGGTCGATGTCCAGCTCGAACCGCTTGGCCAGCCAGGGCAGGGTCAGGCCCTGCACCAGCAGGGTGAAGAGCACCACGCTGAAGGCGATGAAGACCAGTCGGCCGCGCTCGGGGAAGTCCTCGCCGGAGTGCAGGGTGAGCGGGATGGCGAGCGCCAGGGCGACGGTGGCCACGCCGCGCATGCCGGACCACCAGAGGATCACGCTCTCCTTCCAGCTGAACGGCGTGTCCTCGTCGTCGCCGGAGCGCAGCTTCTTCGACAGCCAGCCGGCCGGCAGCAGCCAGAGCAGCCGGACCAGGACGACCACGGCGATGACCACGGCCGCGTCGCCGATGAAGCCGGTCCAGCCGCGGCCGGCCTCCTTGAGCACGGTGGCCAGCTCCAGGCCGATCAGGCCGAAGGCGACGCCGGTGATCAGGATCTCGACCACCTCCCAGAAGGCGTTGCCGACCAGCCGGTAGGAGACGGCGTCCGCGTCGGAGGCCCGCTCGGCGAGGTAGAGCGCGCAGACCACGACCGCGAGCACGCCGGAGCCGTGGATCTCCTCGGCCAGGGCGTACGCGGCGAAGGGCACCAGCAGGTTGAGCGCGACCTGCTGGGTCGGGTCGTCCAGCCGTTCGGCGAGCTTGGTGTTGACCCAGCCGAGCGCGACGCCGACCACCACGGCCAGCACCGCGGACAGCACGAAGCGCAGCACCGCGTCGCCGGCCGAGAAGTCGCCGCTGACCATGGCCTCGATGGACAGCGAGTAGATGACGATCGCGGTGACGTCGTTGAACAGCCCCTCGCTCTCCAGGATCGCCACCAGGCGGCGGGGCAGCCCGACGCTGCCGGCCACCGCGACGGCGGCGACCGGGTCGGGCGGGGAGACCAGCGCGCCGACCGCGATCGCGGCGGCCAGCGGCAGGGTGGGCAGCAGCCAGTGCACGGTGCCGGCCACGGCGACCGTGGTGACCACCACCAGGGCGACCGCCAGCAGCAGGATCGAGCGGGCGTTGGCCTTGAAGTAGCGCACCGAGGAGCGCCGGGCCACCGCGAAGATCAGCGGCGGCAGGACCAGCGGCAGGATCAGCTCGGGCTCGATGGTGACGTCCGGGATCTGCGGGACGAGGGCCATGACGATGCCGAGGAGGGTCATCAGTACCGGTTGCGGCACTCCGGTCTTCCGTCCGAGCGGCATGGTCACCACGGAGGCGAGCAGCACCAGGAAGAACAGGGGCAGCTGGCCCACGGGGAGGTTCCTCTCGACGACGGACGGCTGAGCGCCGTCCAGGATAAATCTGACAATGCGCCCATTGCTGTCGACACGCTGAACAAGGGTTTGACCTCAAGTGCACTTCAGGTCGGAGGATCGTCGGCATCGGAACGATCGGAGAGGGGTGGGCACAGGATGAAGGCGGTCACCGTGACGCGGAGCGGCGGTCCGGAGGTCCTGCGGGTCGCCGAGGTGCCCGACCCGGAACCCGGGCCGGGCGAGGTGCGGGTACGGGTGTACGCGGCCGGGGTGCAGCCGGTGGACCTCGCGATCCGCGAGGGGTTCCGCCCGCCGGGGACGGCGGTCGAGCCGCCGTTCGTCCTCGGCAACGAGTTCGCCGGAGTGGTGGACGCCCTCGGCCAGGACGCCGGCGACTGGCGGGTCGGGGACGAGGTGCTGGGCTTCCGGGTGCTGGGCTGCCAGGCCGACCGGGTCACGGTCGACGCCGGCCGGCTGGTGGCCAAGCCCGCCGGGATGCCCTGGGAGCAGGCCGGCTCGCTCTCCGCCTCCGGCCAGACCGCGCACGTGGCGCTCACCGGGCTGGGTGTCGGCCCGGGCGACACCGTGCTGGTGCACGGCGCCGCGGGCGGGGTCGGCACGGTCGCCGTCCAGCTGGCCCGGGCCTGGGGCGCCACGGTGGTCGGCACCGCGAGCGAGCGCAACCACGCGTACCTGCGGGAGCTGGGCGCGGTGCCGGTCGCGTACGGCGAGGGGCTGGTCGAGCGGGTCCGGGCGGTGGCGCCGCAGGGGGTGACCGCGGCGTTCGACGCCGCCGGGCGGGGCGCCCTGGAGGCCTCCGTGGAACTGGTCGCCGACCGGAGCCGGATCGGCACCGTGGTCGACTACCCGGGCGCCGAGCGGCTGGGCGTCCGAGGGCTGCGGGGCGAGCGGACGGCCGGGCGGCTGGCCGAGTTGGTGAAGCTGTGGGAGGCCGGCGCGCTGCGGCTGGAGGTCGAGGAGTCGTTCCCGATCGAGCGGGTCGCCCAGGCCCACCGGCTGGTCGGCGCCGGGCACGTCCGGGGCAAGGTGGTGCTGACCATGTGAGCGGGCCGGGCCCCCGCTCCGGCCCGATTGTGAGTTTCGGCTGCTGACCAGGTAATGTTCTCCACGTCAGCAGGCGCCGCTAGCTCAGTTGGTTAGAGCAGCTGACTCTTAATCAGCGGGTCCGGGGTTCGAGTCCCTGGCGGCGCACAGACAGCCGGAAGGCCCTTCGCGAGAGCGAGGGGCCTTCCGGCGTTTCCGCGTCCCCCTGCTTCTTCCCGAGTCCGCCCGCCGTTTCCGCGTCCGCCCGCGCGGCGGATGGCAGGAAAGGTGGGAAACAGGTCATTGCTGCCACCGTCACCCGTTGGGAGGCTGGTCGCATGAGAGCGCGCAACGTGGTCATCGTCCTCTTCGAGGGCGTGCAGAGCCTCGACGTGACCGGCCCGCTGGAGGTGTTCGCGGGTGCGGACAAGGCCTCCGGGCAGCCGGACGCGTACCGGGTGACCACGGCCTCCCCCGGTGGCGGTCCGGTGCGCAGCCACAGCGGACTGCGGCTGCTGCCGGACGCGGACCTGGCCGAGGTCGGACCGGTGCACACCCTGCTGGTTCCCGGCGGGGAGGGCACCAAGCTCGCCGACCCGGCACTGGTGGCCCGGATCCGGGAGCTGGCCGGCCGGGCCGAGCGGGTGGTGTCGGTGTGCACCGGCGCCTTCCTGCTCGCCGAGGCCGGGTTGCTGGCCGGGCGCCGGGCGACCACCCACTGGGCCTATGGCGAGGAGCTGGCCCGGCGGTTCCCGGACGTCGAGGTGGACCCGGACCCGATCCACGTCCGGGACGGGAACGTCGCCACCTCGGCCGGGGTCACCGCCGGGATCGACCTGGCGCTGGCCCTGGTCGAGGAGGACCTGGGACGGGAGACGGCCCTGCTGGTCGCCCGCCACCTGGTGGTCTTCCTGCGCCGACCGGGCAACCAGGCCCAGTTCAGCACCCAGCTGGCCGCCCAGGTGGCGGCCAGGCAGCCGCTGCGCGAGGTGCAGCGGTGGATCGCCGAGCACCCGGAGGGCGACCTCTCGGTGGAGGCCCTGGCCTGCCGCTCGGCGCTGTCGCCGCGGCACTTCGCCCGGGCCTTCGCCGCCGAGGTGGGGGTGACCCCGGGCCGGTACGTGGACGGGGTCCGGCTGGAGGCCGCCCGGCGGCTGCTGGAGGACACCGACGACGGCGTCGAGGAGATCGCGCGCTCCTGCGGCTACGGCACCCCGGAGGCGATGCGGCGCGCCTTCGTCCGGGCCCTGGCCGCCCCGCCCGCCGAGTACCGACGCCGCTTCCGACCCGAACCGACCGGAGGTCACTGATGCGCATCGCCATCCTGCTCTACCCCGACTTCACCACCCTGGACGCGGTCGGCCCGTACGAGGTGCTGTCCCGGATCCCCGGCGCCGAGGTGGTGTTCACCGCCGCCGAACGGGGGCCGGTGCGCAACGACGTCGGCAGCCTGTCGATCACCGCCGAGGCCACCCTGGACGAGGTGGACTCGGCCGACCTGCTGCTGGTGCCCGGCGGGCCCGGCACGCAGGCGCAGCTCGCGAACGAGGAACTGCTCGACTGGCTGCGCCGGGTGGACGCGACCACCACCTGGACCACCTCGGTCTGCTCGGGCTCGCTGCTGCTGGGCGCCGCCGGGCTGCTCAAGGGCCGTCGGGCCACTTCTCACTGGGGCGTCCTGGACCGGCTGCCCGCGTACGGGGCGGAGCCGACCGGGACCGAGCGGGTCGTCATCGACGGCAAGTACGCCATCGCCGCCGGCGTCTCGGCCGGGATCGACCTCGCGCTGACGCTGGCCGGCCTGATCAGCGGGGACACCACCGCGCAGGCGATCCAGCTGCTGATCGAGTACGACCCCCAGCCGCCGTACGTGTCGGGTTCCATGGCGAAGGCCTCCCCCGAGGTGGTCGAGGCGGTGCACCGGCTGATGGAGCGCTAACGCCGGGGCGGGAAGGCGTGGCGGCGGGCGGCGGTGACCACGGCGAGGACGGGGAGCACCAGCGCGAGCACCGTCCAGGGCAGGGCGCCGGTGCCCAGGCCGCTCAGGACCAGCCCGCCGACCACGCCGCCGCCCGCCATCGCCGCGTTCCACAGGGTCACCAGCGCGGCCTGGGCGGCGTCCGCCCGCTCCCCGCCCGCGTCGGCCAGCGCGGTCTGCAGCAGGGTCGGGGCGCCGCCCCAGCCCACGCCCCAGCACAGTGCGGCGACGTACACCGGCGGCGCGTCGGCGGACCACCCGGAGAGGGCGGCCGCCGCCAGCGCGACCAGCAGCGTGCCGAGGATCGTCAGCCGCCGCAGCCGGCGGTGGATGTGGGCGCCGGTCAGCCAGACGCTCGCCAGCGAGCCCAGCCCGAAGACCAGCAGCACGGTGCCGGTGGCGCCGCCGAGGCCGGCCCGGTCCAGGAAGGGCGCGACGTAGGTGTACAGGATGGTGTGGGCGAGCACGTAGAGCACCGTCACGGTGAGCACCGGCCGCACACCGGGCACGGTGAGCGCCTGCCGGACCGGTGCCCGCCCGCCGGCCGGCTGCCCGGGCTGCTCCGGCAGCAGCGCCGCGATCCAGCCGATCACGCCGACCGCCAGTGCCGTCATGGCCAGGAAGGGCACCCACCAGGCGAGCGCCTGCCCGAGGAAAGTGCCGACCGGCACTCCCAGCGACAGCGCCACCGGCACGCCCGCCATCGCGACCGCCATGGCCCGGCCCTGCTGTTCGACCGGTACCAGCCGGCGCGCGTACCCCGCCAGCAGGGCCCAGGCCAGGCCGGCCGCGACGCCCGCGAGGAAGCGGGCGGCCAGCGTGAGCGGGTAGCTGGTGGAGACCGCGGTGACGGTGTTGGCCACCACGAAGCCCGCCATCGCGGTGAGCAGCAGCCGCTTGCGGCCCCAGCCGGCGGTGGCCGCGCTGAGCGGGATCGCGGTGGCGGCGGAGCCGATCGCGTAGACGGTGACGGTCTGCCCGGCCGCGGACTCGCTGACTCCGAGCGCCGCGCTCATCCCGGGCAGCACGCCGGCCGGCAGGTTCTCGGTGAGGCCGGTGACGAAGACCGCGGTGGCCAGTGCGAGCAGGGCGGGGAGTGGAAAGGGCTTGTGGGGTAGCGGGGTTGTGAGCTGTGTGGTCGCCATGGGGACCATGCTTGGACCTCACACCGGTGTCAGGTTCAAGCACGGCCCCGCGGGCGATCGGGGCCGGCGGCCCGTCGGATCGGCCGCTCAACGGCTCAGCGACCCAACGGCTCAGTGGCTCAACGGCTCAGTGGCTCAGCGGCCGAAGTAGCCGTTGAAGTTCCTGGAGAACTCCTGGCCGCCGAACCGGTCCCAGTTGATCGACCAGGTCATCAGTCCGCGCAGGTTCGGCTGGGCGCCCGAACGCGGCACGTAAGTACCGCAGTTGGCCAGCCTGGTGAGGCAGTCGAGCGCCTTGTTCACCTCGGCCGGGGCGATGTAGCCGTTGCCCGCGTTGGTGGTGGCCGGCATGCCGATGGCCACCTTGGAGGCGGGCAGCGGCGGGAACACGTTGTTCGCGCTGCCGGCCACCGGGAAGCCCTTGAGCAGCATGTCGGTCATCGCGACGTGGAAGTCGGCGCCGCCCATCGAGTGGTACTGGTTGTCCAGGCCCATGATGGAGCCGGAGTTGTAGTCCTGGACGTGCAGCAGGGTGAGGTCGTCGCGCAGCGCGTGGATGACCGGCAGGTACGCCCCGGCGCGCGGGTCCTGGCCGCCCCAGGGGCCGGATCCGTAGTACTGGTAGCCAAGTTGGACGAAGAAGGTCTCCGGCGCCATGGTCAGCACGAAGCCCGGGCCGTACTTGGCCTTGAGGGTCTTCAGCGCGGAGATCAGGTTGACGATGACCGGGGTGGTCGGGTTCCTGAAGTCGGTGTCACCGGTGTTGAGGGAGAGCGAGTGCCCCTCGAAGTCGATGTCCAGGCCGTCCAGGCCCCACTTGTCGATGATCGCCGAGACCGAGCTGACGAAGGTGTCCCGGGCGGCGGCGGTGGTCAGCTGGACCTGGCCGTTCTGGCCACCGATGGAGATCAGCACCTTCTTGCCCTGGGCCCGCTTGGCGGCGATGGCGGCCTTGAACTCGTCGTCCGACTCGACGGTCGGGCACTCGGTGGCCGGGCAGCGGTTGAAGCGGATGTCGCCGGAGGTGACGGAGGTGGGCTCGCCGAAGGACAGGTCGATGAAGTCCCAGGAGTTCGGGACGTCGGCCATCCGGGTGTAGCCGGCGCCGTTGGCGAAGCTCGCGTGCAGGTAGCCGACCAGGGCGTGGCTGCCGGCGGGCGGGCTGGTGGGCGTGCCGGTCGGGGTGCCCGTCGGAGTCCCGGTCGGCGTCGCGGTCGGCGAGGGGGTGCCGGTGGGCGTCGCGGTCGGCGAGGCGGTGGCGGTCGGGGAGGCGGTGGCGGTCGGCGTGGGCGTCGGACTGGGCGCGCCCGGGCCGTCCAGCGAGATGTCGTCCGCGTAGTAGGTGCCCTGCCCGTACCAGCCGTGGGTGTACACGGTGGCGCTGGTCTGGTTGGCCCCGGTGGTGAAGCTGACGCTGAGCTTCTGGTACGAGCCGCCGGTGCCCGGCGTCCAGGTGCTCGGGCCGCCGCCGTCCACGCCCAGGTAGACGTACGAGCCGTTGACGAAGGCGCTGAGCGTGTAGGTGGTGTTCGGGGCGACGGTGACGGTCTGGGCGCACTGGGCCGTGTCGCCGGCCGTGGCGCCCGCGGCGAGCGCGCGACCGCCCCCGTGCACGGGGGCGGTGACGACGCTGCCGGAGTCGCCGGTGCAGCTCCAGGGGCCGAGCGAGCCGGACTCGAAGCCGCCGTTGACCAGGAACTCGCCGGCCGAGGCGGCGGGCGCCAGACCCAGCGTGACGCCGACCAGGGCGGCCGCGGCGACGGCGGAGGCGGTACCGGCGGCGAGGGCCGCGCGGCGGCCCCTGACCGGGGTCTTGGGCATGGGTGTTCTGCGCATGCGGGTGCTCCTGCGATGGCGCGGTCGTGGGGGACGTCCGAGGGCACGCCGGAGCACGCGCCAGTGGGGGGAACGGCCCGGCCTGGCACCCAAGTTGGACTAGACCACTGAAGTGGATTCGACAGGGCGGTGTCAATGGTCCAGACCGGTTCCCGACTTCTCCGGTTGCCGGGGGTGACACCCCGTCGAAGGATGGAGGGGTGACCCCGCCCGGCTACCTCCGCTACCCCCACCTCCACGGCGGCCTGCTCACCTTCACCGCCGAGGACGACGTCTGGATCGCCCCGCTGGACGCCGACGGCGCCGGCGCCGGTCGGGCCTGGCGGGTCGGCTGCGACCGCACCCGGGTCAGCCACCCCCGCTTCTCCCCCGACGGCACCACCCTCGCCTGGACCAGCTGGTTCGGCCTGACCCCCGAGGTGTGGACCGCCCCGGTCGAGGGCGGCCAGGCGAGCCGGCTCAGCTTCTGGGGCAGCCACGACACCCGGGTGCGCGGCTGGCTGCCGGACGGCGAGGTGCTGGCCGTCACCTCCTACCACGAGCCCTTCGGCCACTACACCTGGGCGCACGCCCTGCCGCCGGACGGCTCCCCCGGCCGCCGGATGCCCTGGGGGCCGGTCGGCGACGCCCAGATGAGCCGCGAGCGGACCGTGCTGCTCACCGGCGCCGCCCCGCACGAGCCGGCCGCCTGGAAGCGCTACCGCGGCGGCGCCACCGGCCGGCTCTGGGTGGACGGCGAGCGGATCCTGCCCGAGCACACCGGGCACCTCGCCGCACCGATGCCGGTCACCGGAGCGCTCGGCAGCCGGATCGCCTTCCTCTCCGACCACGAGGGCATCGGCAACATCTACTCCTGCCGCCCGGACGGGACCGACCTGCGCCGGCACACCGACCACGCCTCCTACTACGCCCGCGAGGCCGCCACCGACGGCACCCGGATCGTCTACCAGCACGCCGGCGACCTCTGGCTGCTGGACGGCCTGGACGCCCCCGCCCCGCACCGGCTGCACGTCCCGCTCGGCGGCGCCCGGGCCGGCCGCCGCCCGTACCAGGTCAACACCGCCGGCCAGGTCAAGGACCTCGCCTGCGACCAGACCGGCCGGGCCGGGGTGATCACCGTGCGCGGCAGCCAGTACTGGCTCACCCACAAGGACGGTCCGGCCCGCGCGCTCGCCGACACCCCCGGGGTGCGCACCCGGCTGCCGGTGGTGCTCGGGCACACCGGCGAGGCGGCCTGGATCACCGACGCCGAGGGAGCCGACGCGATCGAGGTGGTGCCGCTGCCCGGCCACGCCGGGCCGCCGGGCCACCAGGGCTCGGACCGGCACCACCACCGGCTGCTCGCCGCCGGCCGGATCGGCCGCGTCCTGGAGCTCACCGCCTCCCCCGACGGCAGCCGGCTCGCCGTCGCCACCTCGGACGGGCGGCTGCTGCTGCTCTCCGCCGCCGACGGCGAGGTCCGCGAGGTGGCCGCCTCCGGCTACGGACCGGTCTCCAGCGCCCGCTTCTCCCCCGACTCGCACTGGATCGCCTGGTCCGAGCCGGTCGCCGGGCGCTCGCTGCGCCGCATCCGGCTCACCCGCGCCGACACGCCCGCGGGGACCACCGACGTCACCGACGGCCGGTTCGAGGACGAGCAGCCGGTGTTCACCCGGGACGGCCGCTACCTGGCCTTCCTGTCCTGGCGCGGCTTCGATCCGGTCCACGACGTGCACACCGGCGACCTCTCCTTCCCGGTCGGCTGCCGCCCGTACCTCGTGTCGCTCGCCGCCGACACCCCCTCACCGTTCGCCGCCCCGGCCGAGGACGGCGCCCCGCTCGGCGACGGCGGCGGCGACGGCACCGTCCGGGTCGACCCGGAGGGCATCGGCGAGCGGCTGCTCCAGTTCCCGGTGATCACCTCCAAGTACTCGGCCACCGACGCGGTGCGCGGCGGCCTGGTCTGGCTGCGCTGGCCGATCTCCGGCACCCTCGGACAGACCTTCGCCAGCCCGGAGGACACCTCGGGGCGCCCCTCGCTGGAGCACTTCGACCTCGTCCGGGGCACCCGCAGCACCCTGGTCGACAAGCTGGACGGCTACGCCGTCTCCGGGGACGGCGGCTCGATCGCGGTCTACTCGGCCGGGGCGCTGCGGGTGATCCCGGTCGCCGCCCCCGCCGCCGGCACCACCGTCGACCTGCGCCGGATCACCCACACCGTGCACCCGGCCGCCGAGTGGCGCCAGGCGTACCACGAGGCGGCCCGGATCGTCCGGGACCAGTTCTGGGACGAGCGGATGTCCGGCCTGGACTGGCCCGCGCTGGTCGCCCAGTACGAGCCGCTGCTGGACCGGGTCTGCACCCCCGACGACTTCGCCGACCTGCTGCGCGAACTCCTCGGCGAGCTCGGCACCTCGCACGCCTACGTCACCCCGTCCCGGCGCGCCGAGGGCCCCGTCCTCGCCCAGCAGCCGCTCGGCCTGCTCGGCGCCAACACCCGCCGGTCCCCCGACGGCCGCTGGCTGGTCCACCGGGTGCTGCCCGGCGAGACCTCCGACCCGCGCGCCCGCGCCCCGCTGGCCGCCCAGGGCGTCCGGGACGGCGACGAGATCCTGGAGGTCGGCGGCCGCCCGGTGGACCCGGTGCGCGGACCGCTGCCGCTGCTGGCCGGCACCGGCGGCAGCACCCTGGAACTGGCCCTGCGCGGCGGCCCGGACGGCCCGGTGCGGCGGATCGTGGTCACCCCGCTGACCGACGAGCGGCCCATCCGCTACCAGAACTGGGTGGCCAGACGGCGCTCCCTGGTCCGGGAGTACAGCGACGGGCGGTGCGGCTACCTGCACATCCCGGACCTCGGCGGCTCCGGCTGGGCGCAGTTCAACCGGGACCTGCGGCGCGAGCTGGACAAGCCCGCACTGGTCCTGGACGTGCGCGGCAACGCCGGCGGCAACGTCTCCGAACTGGTGCTGGAGAAGCTCTCCCGGCACGTCCTGGCCTGGGACTTCAGCCGGGGCCGCCACCCGGTGCGCTGGCCCCGGCACGCACCGCGCGGACCGCTGGTGGCGCTGGCCGACGAGGCCACCAGCTCGGACGGCGACGTGATCATCGCGGCGATCAAGCTGCTCGGGCTCGGCCCGGTGATCGGCACCCGCACCTGGGGCGGGGTGGTCGGGATGAGCGGGCGGCACACCCTCGGCGACGGCACCCAGATCTCGGTGCCGAAGAACGCCTCCTGGTTCGGCGGCGGCCTCGGCTGGTCGGTGGAGAACCAGGGCGTCGAGCCGGACGTGCACGTGCTGCGCACCCCGCGCGACTGGGCGCGGGGGCGCCACCCGGAACTGGTCACCGCCGTCCAGCTGGCTCTGGAGCTGCTGGAAGACGTGCCCGCCGCGGCGCCCCCGCCGGAGTCCACGCCCCGGCCTGACCTGCGGCGCCCGCCGCTGCCGCCCCGTACGGGCTGAGTCCGGGGCTCAGTCCCAGGGGTCGCCCTCGGAGGTCATGTTCTCGGCGGCGCGCCGGTCGGCCTCCTCCTGGGCGAGCTTCTCCTGCTGGTTCCGGGTGCGCTCGACGTCATTGGTGTACGCGTCGGCGGCCTCGTCGTGGGCGAGGGCGGCACGCTGGGCGGCCTCCTGCCCGGCGGACTCGTGCTGCGACCGGTGGAACAACCTCTCGAAGATGCCCATGACTCCTCCAAAGGGAATGGACGGAAAGTCTGATGACCGGGCTGCCCCCACTCTCACACCGGGTGCCCACGGGCGCACCTTGAGCCTTTGGTCCCTGGTGGACGCGCCCAAGGGCCGTAGCCGGGGGCCGCCGGCCGGGCGCAGATTGGGGCCGTCGGCGAAAATCGACGCCACCCTCTGGAGCCCGCTGTGACCGTCGTACACCCCGGAAGCCACGCCCGGCGCACCGCCGAGGACCCGCACGACGGACCGCGCCGGCGGGTCGGTCCGCTGGCCGCCCTGGACGGCCGGCTGCCCGGCACCCACGACCTGCTGCTGATGCAGTGCCCCAGCTCGCTGCGGCCCCTCGCCGGCGGCGAGCTGCCGGACTGGGCGCGGGCGGTGCTGCGGGCGCACCCCTGGGTCACGGTCGGCCGGGCGCCCGCCGTGGTCGGCAACCCGGCCGACCTGCCGCACCCCCAGCGCTGCACCCGGGACCCGGAGGCGGCGCCCGAGCTGTGGTTCCCGGTGACCGTGCGCGGCCCGCGCCCCGGACAGCGGATGGACGCGCTGGCCCCCTGGGCGGCGGTGGCCAGGACGCTGCGGCCCGAGCAGCTCGCCGGACGGCGCGAGCGGCTGGCCCCCGAGCGGCTGGCCGCCGTCCCGGCGCTGGCCCTGCTGCCGGAGGTCGGCCGGCTGGTGGCGGACCACCGGCTCCCCTGGGGGCCGATCGGCGCGGTCGGCTACGAGCTGGGCAGCGGGGTGCCGGTGGCGGGGCCGCTCAGCCCGCTGCGGCTGGTGCTGCGCTCCCCGCAGCCGATCAGCCGGCGCGACGCCCTGCAGCTGCGGCGGGCGCTGACCAAGCTGCCGGTGCCCGTGCAGGCCGAGCTGGAGACCCGGCACGGCGCGGTCCAACTGGCCGAGTACGCCTCCGGTGCCCACAGCCTGACCCTGCTGACCTCCGACGGGCCCCGGGAGGTCCACGACCCCTGGTTCCCCCGGGGGCCTTTCGCCTGAGCGCCCGGACCGGCGGGGCCGGCAGGGCAGGCAGAACCTGCCGGTCGCTCCCGTCCGATCAGGGCAATCTCGGAGTTGGCGGCCCGGCCCGGCGCTCGTGAGGATGGAGCGCCGTCCGTCCTGCCCAGCCGAAGGAGCACACCGTGCCGCACATCGCCATCGACAACGGACTTCCGGGGATCAGCGGCCTGTTGACGCTGCGTCCGGACACCGCCGCCCCACTGGGCATGCTGGCCGACGCGCTGCTGCGGGCCCCGGCCCCGATGAGCCGGGGCGAGCGCGAGCTGGTCGCCGCGTACGTCTCCCACCTCAACGGCACCCGCTTCTGCGAGGGGGCCCACAGCGCCTTCGCCGCGGCGCAGTTGGACGGCGGCGAGGACCTGGTGAAGGCGGCCCTGGCCGACCTCTCGTCCGCGCCGCTCCCGGAACGGATGCGGGCCCTGCTGCGGATCGCGGCGCAGGTGCAGGCGCAGGCCGCGCCGGTCTCGCCGGAGGCGGTGGCGGCCGCCCGCGCGGCCGGCGCCGGTGACACCGAGATCCACGACACCGTGCTGATCGCCGCCGCGTTCTGCATGTACAACCGGTACGTCGACTGCCTGGCCACCGACCTCCCCGCGGACCCGGGCTACTACGCCGAGGGAGCGAAGCGGATCGTCGACTCCGGCTACAGCAACGGGAACTGATCCCAGGAAACCCGGCGGATCGGGCGGCGCCGTCCTCGGACGGCGCCGCCCGAGCGCGTTCCGACACGGCACGACGGAAGAAGCGGCCGACCGGCCGCACCGCCAGGATGTCAGCCGTCGAGCACCGGGCCCACTGCCGAATCGAGGCTCCGCCATGAGTACTTTCGCGTCCGGCCGGCCGAACACGCCGGCCGATCCCACCCCGCGTCAACTCGCTTCCCGAACCTCGCTGTTCGTCACCGGGGACTTCCCCCGGCGGCGCTGGCTCACCCTGCTGCTCAGTACCGCCGGCGGACTGCTGCTGGCGTACGCCTGGAACGCGAAGCTGGTCGACGACGAGATCGGCTTCAGCAGCGCCGACGCCCTGCTCGGGCACGACGCCCACGGCACGCCGATCACCGGAGTGCTCTCCGGCATCCTGTTCGCCTTCGTCTCCGGACTGGCCGGCTCGTTCACCGCCTGCAACATCGCGGCCTTCGGCGCGGTCGGCCCGCTGGTCGGGCAGACGCCCTCGCTGCGCGGCAGGCTGCTGCACGTCGCCCGGCCACTGGGGTGGGTATTCGCCGGCATGGCGCCGGTCTCCGCCGCCTACGGGGCGCTGGTCGGCCTCGTCGGCACGCACATGCCGCAGTTCTCGACGGCCGCGGCCAAGGGCCTGACGCCCCGGTCCATCCAGTCGATGGTGACCTTCGGCCTGATCGGGCTCGTGATGATCGTGCTCGGCCTGGCCGCCGTCGGTCTGGTCCGGGACCCGCTGGCCGGCCTCTCCCGCCGCTTCCCGAACGCGCCGCTGGTGCTCGTCGGCGCGCTGATCGGCGGCTTCCTGGTGGGCCGGCCGTACCCGCTCTTCCGCGACCTGTTCCGGCACGCCGCCGACAGCCACAACCCGGTCTACGGCGCCGGCGCGTTCCTCCTGCAGTCGATCGGCAACATCGCGGTCATGGCGCTGCTGTTCGTGCTGCTCACCTACACGGCGGGCGGGCGGCTGCAGCGCCGGCTGGCGGCCGGGCCCGCCCGGATCAGCGTGCTGACCGCGGCGGCCTTCCTGGTCGCCGGGGTCTTCACCGTCGTCTACTGGGACGTGCGGATCCTGGGCCGGCTCGGCTACATCTGGTTCCCGCCCTCCCCCTGGTCCTGAGGCCGGCGGCAGAACCGCCGCGGGCCCCGACCACCGGTGAGCGGTCGGGGCCCGCGACGCCGGGAGCGGTCAGCCGGTGACGCTCGGCGCGCCCGTCTCCAGGTGGCCGGTGAACCGCTGGGACCAGCTGCTGTCGGCGTCCACCGTGACGGTGAAGTCGTACCAGCCGTTGGTGTGAGCCACCGCGTTGAAGAAGTCGTCGACGCTGCCGCCGGCCGGGACCTGGTACGTCCAGGGGCCGTCCGTCCGGTAGTTGTTCGAGGCGATGGTGAAGGTCATCGGCGTGCTGCCCGAGTTGGCGAGCTTGAACCAGAGCGCAAGCTTGCCCGTCCCCGGCTCGACCGCGTACGAGGCGGTGACGGCCGCGCTCTTGCCCGCCTTGGTGAGGTCGCCGGTGAAGCGGCGCAGGAAGCGGTTCGGGCCGACGACGGTCAGGTCGTACTTGCCGCTGCCGAAGCCGTTGGTGCCGCAGTTGAAGAAGTCGGTGGCGGGGCTGCCGGAGTCGACGGTGTACTGCCAGGGGCCGCCGCCGCGGTAGGCGTTGGCGTAGGCCGCGAAGTGCGCGGCGCGGGCGGCGCCTTCGTTGGACATCTTCACCCAGACGTGCATGACACCACTGGCGTCGGCGTCCCAGTGGTCCAGGTTGGCGTTCGGCTGGTACGGCAGGGCGCGCGCCGGGCGGGTGCCGGGCTCCTGCACCGGCAGCTGGTTGTTCACCGGGGCCGGGTTGGGCAGCGGGCCGCAGGCGGACAGGCCGATGGTCTGCGAGGTGTCGGGCAGCGCGGGCAGGCCGTACACCGGGTTGGCGAAGTCGAACACGCTGGTCAGGTCGCCGCAGACCTTGCGGCGCCAGTCGCTGATGTTCGGGCAGGTGGCGGGCTTGCCGAGGGCGGCCGTCCAGACCTCCAGGAAGCGCAGCACCGAGGTGTGGTCGAAGGTCTCGGAGTTGACCCAGCCGCCGCGGGTCCAGGGCGAGACGGCGATCAGCGGGACGCGGAAGCCGAGGCCGATGTTGGTGCCGTTGTAGAACTCGCCGGGGGTGCCGGCCGGGGCGGCCGGCGGCGGGACGTGGTCGAAGAAGCCGTCGTTCTCGTCGTAGTTGAGGAACAGGACGGTCGAGTCGAAGACGTTCGGGTCCGCGTTGAGCGCGTCGATCACCATGTGGACGAAGTGCGCGCCGTCGGCCGGGGTGGCGTACGGGTGCTCGGAGGAGGCCTGGTCGGCGACGATCCAGGAGACCTGCGGGAGGGTGCCGGCCAGCACGTCGGCCTTGATCGCGGCGGCGATGTCGTCCGGGGTCCGCCCGGTGGCCTTGGGCACCGAGCCCATGCCCTTGACGGCCAGCGGGCTGCCGGCCGCGGCGCCCGTGAAGTTGCTGAAGTACGCCAGGGCGTTGTCGCCGTAGTTGTCGGCGGCGTTCTGGTAGACCTTCCAGCTGACGCCCGCGCTCTCCAGCGCCTCGGCGTAGGTCTGCCAGCGCAGGCCCTTCTCGTCGCCGCCGTCGTAGGCCGGGCCGCCGGCGGCGCCGGCCGGGTCGATCTGGCCGGACCAGTGGTAGGTGCGGTTGGGGCCGGTCGCGCTCAGTACGGAGCAGTGGTAGGCGTCGCAGATGGTCCAGTTCTCGGCCAGCGCGTAGTGGAACGGGATGTCCTGGCGGGTGAGGAAGCCGAGCGTGCGGACGTTGCCCTTGGCGGCGACCCAGGAGTCCAGCTTGCCGCCGTTCCACGCCTTGTGCTGGTCGGACCAGCCGTGGCTGAGGTCCCCGTTGCACTGGGCCAGGCGCTCGGGGTCGGCACCGCCGGCCGGCTTGGTCTGGCTGAACTGCCACGGGTACTGCCGGCCGAACAGGCCGTTCGGCTGGTTGAAGACGCTGTAGCCGCCGGAGATCTGGATGGCGCTGCGGTCGGCGAAGCCGCGCACGCCGCGCAGCATGCCGAAGTAGTGGTCGAAGCTGCGGTTCTCCTGCATGAGGATCACCACGTGCCGCGCGTCGGTGATGGTGCCGGTCGTGCTGAGTGCGGTGGTGGCGGCGGTCACGGCCGTGCCGCTCGGGGCGGCCCCCGCGGCACCGGTGCCGGTGCCGGCCACGGCGAGGCCCGCCGCGGCGGCACCGGACAGCGTGACGAACTTCCTTCGACTCAACTCGGCCATCAGCCCGGCCCGTCCCTTCGCTGGCGATGTTGTGTACACAAGTCGGGGCTCACTCGATCGCGCAGCAGTCTCCACCGTGCGCGAGGCGGCCCACCAGATGCGCGCGGCAGGATTGGCGGACTGTTCCTCCGGGTGTCACCGGGCGACGCCCGGCTGAACGGGCGGAGGAGGACGGACACATCCCGGGGTGTTCAGCGGTCCTTGACCTCGATCCCCAGCGCGTGGGCGAACTGCGGCGCCAGTTCCAGCAGTTGGGTGGAGCTGATGACCGCTCCCCGCAGCCCCTGGTGGCCGTCGACCAGTCCGAGCCGGACGGCCCCGCGCAGGTCGGTCCGGCTCAGCGTCGCGCCGCGCAGCCGGACCTCCTCCAGCGTGGAGCCGGGGAAGGACACGCCGGTCAGCTTCGCCTCGCCGAAGTCCACGTCGCGCAGCAGGCAGTCCTCGAAGACGACGTCCCGCAGGACGGCCGAGCGCAGGTTGACCGCCTCCAGCTTGCAGCCGCGGAACACCACCCGGCGCAGCGCCGAACCGTACCCGGCGACCCCGGCGAGCACCCCACCGACGAAGGCGCTGTCCTGCCACTCGGAGTCGCTCAGGTCGCAGGCGACCCAGCGGCCGGCCTGCACCCAGACCTCGTTGAACCGGGCCTGGCGCAGCTTGACCCCGCTGAGCGCGACGCCGGTGAAGGCGCACTCCAGGAAGGCCGCCCCGGCGCCCGACTCGTCGCTGTGCTCGCCGCCGTCGAAGTGCGCGGTGTCGTAGCGCTCGTCGCTGCGCAGCGGCCCGCCGTGCGGGCGCAGCAGCTCGGCGTACGGAAGGTCGGCGAGCCGGTCGGGGACGGAACGGGGCATGGCGGTGGCTCCTGGCGGTCGGGGGCGGAGGGGTCTCGCCCGCATGCTCGCACGCGGCACCGACAGCCCCCGGCGGCGCACCGACGCGGCGGTGCCCCGGACCGGCCGCACCGACGCGGCCGGTCCGGGTCTCACGGCCCGGGCCGTGGGAAGGCTCCGGGTCAGCCGCGCACCCAGAGCGAGTTGACCCGGGTGCGCTCGGCGCTGTTCGGGTAGGGGTTGGTGCAGGAGGTGCCGGGGCCGCCGCCCGACATCAGCTCGCTGCACGGGCCGGAGTAGTGGTCCGGCAGGCCGAGCACGTGACCGGTCTCGTGCGCCACCACGCGCACCGAGCTGTACTGCTGGTTCTGCGCGTAGTCGAGGAAGACGTAACCGCGCCCGTGGCCGTTGGTGCTGGCGTAGGAGCCGCGGCTGTCGTTGCCCTCGTAGTAACGGAAGTCGGCGGCCGAACCGGACCGCAGCTGGACGTTGGTGACCGAACTGTTCCAGATCTGCGCGGCCTGGGATATCTGGTTGCGGAAGGACGGGGCGGAGCTGGCGTCGTAGGTGACGGTGACGGTCGCCAGACCCGGGTTGGCGGCCTGCTTGGCCTTGGCGGAGGCCATCACGGCCTGGAAGAAGGCCTGGTTGTCCGCCGCCTCCGCGGCCGAACCGGCGTACGTCGTGGCCGTGTAGCCCTGCACGGCCGGGGCGGCCGGCGCCGCGGCGGCGGCGGCGGCGGTGGTGGTGGGCAGGACGGCGAGGCCGGCCGCGAGGGCGAGGCCGAGGGTGGCGGACAGCACGGATCGCTTCATGTGGGGGCTCCGATTCCTGGGGTGACGTGGCCGGTTGGGGGCCGGCCACGGGGAACACCTGGTCAACGGGTGGTGTCCCCAGAGCTTCGGGCAACCCGGTGCGTGCGCGGATGATGCCAACCCGCGATAGCACGATCCAATACCCCTGCCGTGGAACGGAATTGAGTCGTCTTTTCCTCGGCTTGACTCATTCGTGCCCCTGGCATTCCGTTCCGGCGGCGGCTAGGCTCCGTGCGGGGAAGTACCCGGAGCGGCGGGCCGCCCGATTCCGGCCGGGCGGCCCGCCGCGCCGAACCCGCCTGCGGGCGTGTCAGTCGCGCGCCGCCAGGCCGTTCGACCAGAGGTAGTCGACCTGGCCGCGCTCGTTGCCGTCGGGGTACGGATTGGTGCAGGACGGGCCGGGGCCGCCGCCCGACATCAGCTCGCTGCACGGGCCGGAGTAGTCGTCGGGCAGGCCGAGCACGTGACCGGTCTCGTGCGCCACCACGCGCAGCGAGCTGTACTGCTGGTTCTGCTGGTAGTCGAGGAAGACGTAGCCGTGGCCGTGCCCGTCGGTGCTGGCGTACGAGCCGCGACTGTCGCTCCCCTCGTAGTACGAGAAGTCGCCGTTGCCGCCGGTCTCCTGGAGCCGCACGTTGCGCTCCGAGCCGTTCCAGATCTGCGCAGCCCGGGATATCTGACTCGTGAAGGAGGGCGCGTTCGCGGTGTCGTAGGTGACGGTGACGGTCAGCAGCCACGGGTCGGCGGCCTGCCGGGCCTTGGCCGAGGCCATCACGGCCCGGAAGAAGGCCTGGTTGTCCGCCGCCTCCGCGGCCGGACCGGCGGACGTCGAGGGGGTGTAGCCCTGGAGGGCCGACCCGGCCGGGGCCGCTGAGGCCGCGGTGGCGGGCAGGGTCGCGAGGCCGGCCGCGAGGGCGAGGCCCAGTGCGGCGGACAGCACGGATCGATTCATGTGGGGGCTCCGGTTTCGCGGCGCGCCGGCTCGCCGGGGCCGGTGGGGC
This sequence comes from Kitasatospora sp. NPDC001132, assembly GCF_053598415.1. Classification (NCBI taxonomy): domain Bacteria; kingdom Bacillati; phylum Actinomycetota; class Actinomycetes; order Kitasatosporales; family Streptomycetaceae; genus Kitasatospora; species Kitasatospora sp. NPDC001132. Next base: position 20,984 of record NZ_JBSFKF010000016.1, read on the forward strand.
CGGGCCCGGGACGGCGCGCGGTGGGGGCCGCCCCGACGGTGTGGCCGGGACGGGTTGCTGCCCACCGAGCTTCGACCCGCCCGGTGCCGTCACGGATGATGCCAACCGGCGATAGCACCGCCGCATGACCGCCCGGTTCGCCGCACGCCGGGCCGGTCGACCGGCCGGTCGGTCCGCCGACCGGCTCTTCGGCACGCCTTGAATACCTGTCATGTCCTTGGCGATACGGTGCGGCGACGTCTATGCTCCGGACGTGGAGCTCGACGTGAGACACCTCCGGGTGCTGTGCGCGATCGCCGACAGCGGCAGCCTCCGCAAGGCCGCGCTCCAGCTCGGCATGACCCAGCCCTCCCTCACCACCCAGCTGCACCGCATCGAACGGGCCATCGGCGGCACCCTGTTCACCCGCGAGCAGACCGGCAGCCGGCCCACCGCGCTCGGCCACTCGGTGCTCTCCCGGGCCCGGCCGGTGATCACCGAGATGGCCGCCCTGGTGGCCGCCGCCCGCCAGGAGGCCCGGGACTCGGCCGGGCCGGGACGGCAGCGGCGGCTGCGGATCGGCAGCGTCGGCAGCCGGGCGGTCGCGGCCTGGCTGCGCCGGGTGCACGAGCGGCTGCCGGACACCGACACCACCATCCACGTGGACGTCTCGGCCGGCGCGCTGCTGCGGATGGTCGCCGCCGACCAGCTGGACGTGGCCTTCGTGTACGAGTGCGAGGGCTTCCCGCTGCGGATGCCGCCGGACGCCGAGCACCGGGTGCTGATGGCCAGGGAACCGCAGTTCGTCGCGCTCGCCGCCGGACACCCGGCCGCCGCCCGGCCGGTCGTCCACCTGACCGACCTCGCCGAGGACACCTGGATGGTCGACCCGACCGCCGACCACGAGTACGCGGCGATGCGCCGGGTGTTCAGCGAGGCCGGGCTCAACCCCCGGGTCGTCCAGGTGCGGGACAACGCCACCGCCGCCGAGCTGGTCGCCTCCGGCGAGGCCGTCCGCCCGTGCCAGCCGACCTCGTTACCCGGCCCCGGCACGGTGGTCCGCCCGGTGCACGGAGACCCTCTGGCCGTCCGGCTGCTGTTCACCTGGCGTCCGCGGGTGCTCAGCCCGCCCGCCCTGGACGCGCTGTACGGCGAACTGCGGGCCGCCTACCTGGATCTGGCCAGGGTCAACCCGGCCTACCTGGACTGGCTGGCGGAGCACGAGCCGGTGCTGCTGGAACGCATCGGCTAGCCGGCGCCCGCCCGCCGGCCCCGCGCCCACACGCCCGCCCGCCGGCTCTCCCTGCCGTGGATCAGCACGCCCACCGCCACCGTCAGCGTGCAGACCAGGCCCGCCGCGAGCACCCCGGAGCCGCCGAACGCGGTGCAGGCCAGCACCAGCGCGGCCCCCACCGGCGCGACCGCCTGGGCCGCCGCACCCCGCTTGGTGTGCCGGGAGTGCAGGAGCCAGACCGTGAGCAGGTAGAGCGCGGTGGGCACGGTGACGGTCGCGGTGGCGGCGGTGTCCGAGATGTGCGCCTGGCGCACCGCCGACTCCACCGCGACCTCCAGCCCGGTGCCGATCGCCGCCGCCGAGCCGAACACCAGGTAGTGCCCGTAGCCCCAGACCAGTGCCTGCCGGTTGGAGCGCAGATGCTCGTGGACGGACCGGGCGAAGTAGATCCACCAGGCCGAGAAGCAGATCAGCAGCCCGCCGGCCGCCACCGGCACCAGCCGGCCCAGGTCCTCGTGCTCGTCCACCGCCGACTGCACCGCGACGGTGGCCGCGGCCACCGTCTCGCCGAGCACGATCAGGGTGAACAGCCCGTACCGCTCGGCGATGTGGTGCGGGTGCCAGGAGGTCCGCATCCGCAGCTCGGCGATCACCGGCACGGCCAGCTCGCACAGCACCCCGAGCGGGATGGCGTACGGGCGGACGTCGTGCGGCAGGAACAGCGTCACCACCCAGCCGACCTGGCAGAGCGTGATCCCCGCCGCGTAGCCCAGCGCGACCCTTCGTGCCAGGCCCTGCTCGCTGGCGGCCGCGCGCAGCCACTGGGTGACCATCGCCAGCCGCATCACCACGTAGCCGGCGATCGCCAGCGTCAGGTCCTGGGTGGCGAACAGCCGCGGCACCCCGGCGGCGAGGATCAGCACCCCGGCGATCTGCACCAGCGTGGTGATCCGGTACGGCACGTCGTCGACGTCGTACGCGGAGGCGAACCAGGTGAAGTTCATCCAGGCCCACCAGATCGCGAAGAAGGCCAGCGCGTAGCCGCGCAGCCCGTCGCCGTAGTGCCCGGCCGCCAGGGCGTGGGCCAGTTCCCGCCCGGCCTGGCCGACCGCGACCACGAAGCAGAGGTCGAAGAACAGCTCCAGCGGGGTGGAGACCCGGTGCGGCTCGTGCCGGTCGCGCGGGACCATCCGGCGCACCGGCGGCGGATCGACGGGGTGGCTGTGGGGTGCCGCGGCAGCGGGGTCACTGGCCATCGGAGCTGCTCCGGAGTCGGGAAGGGGGGCGGAAGTGCCTGTCCCGCGCATCCTGGCAGCGGTCCGGGAGGGGCGCACGCATCGGCGCGGCAGGTGTGCACGCGCGGGCACGGCGGTGTGCGCGCACGGACCAGGGGCGGGAAGCCCCCTCACAGCCGGGCCACAATGGCCAGAATGCCCCTTTTTTCCTTGCTGTCAGCCGTAGTTGACGCTCCGGTGCGCGAACCGGGTGACAGCTCGGCGGATTTCCGGGCGTGCCCCGCGCGCTGCCTCGCGGGCGGCCGGAGCGCCGCTAGATTCTTCCCCGGTTGGAAGAGCGCGGGCCCTGCCGGGCCCCACGACACGGGCGGTCTGCGGGCAACGCGGAAGGTCAAGGCGGGTGGTCGGGCAGCGGGGGCGGCAGAGCCGGTCCCCCCGCGCCCGCTCCACCGGCCTCGTGATCACCGCGCTGCTCGCCAGCGCCTGCCGTGCGGCGGCCGGGCCCGTTCGGGCGGCGGCTACTTCTCCCAGCCGACCTTGCTGTAGTCCTCCTGGGCGAGGCCGAAGGCACCGTAGTTGGCCAGCCCCTTGCGGGTCGCCACCACGGCGGGCCGCTGGTAGAGCTCCACGGTGTGGCCGAGCTCCCAGATCTTCGCGTCCGCCTGGTTGTAGAGCTTCGCCGCCTCCGCCGGGTCGACCGTCCCGGCCGCCTTCTTCAGCAGGGCGTCGATCTCCGGGGTCCCCAGTCGCGAAGGGTTGCTGAAGGTGTTGTCCCCCACCGGCAGACGGAAGTTGGCCAGGCTCTTGGAGTTCGGGAACGAGTCGGTGTTGCGCCAGCTCGCGATGTCGAACTTGCCCGGGGTGACGTACTTGGCGAAGTAGTCGTTGGCCGCAACCTTGTCCAGGTCGACCTTGACCCCCACGGCCTGCCACATCGCCGCCGCCGCGGTGGCGAGGTCGACCTGGGCCTGCTGGGTGCCGTCGCTGAGCACCCAGTGCAGTTCCAGCGGCTTGCCGTCCTTGGTGCGCGGCTGGCCGCTGCCGGACTCCTTCCACCCGGCCTCGTCCAGCAGTCGCTTGGCCGCGGCCAGGTCGAACTTCGCCCACTCGCCGGAGTTGTCCTGGTAGCCGGCCTGGTTGGGCATGATGATGTGGTTGCCGAGCGGCTTGAACTCCACCGGCACCCCGTTGTTGGCGATCTTGATCAGCGCCGAGCGGTCGAGCGCCCTGCCGAGCGCCTGCCGGACCTTCCGGTCGGCGAGCGCGCCGGTGCCGCCGAAGGAGATGTGCACCTCGTCCCACGGGCTGGCGGCCCGGATCACGGTGTCCTTGGCGTTCTTGAGCTGCCCGTACGCGGTGGCGGTGCCGGCCGAGGCGAAGTCGATCTCGTTGTTGAGGTACGCCTGGATGCTCGCGGCCTTGTCCATCACCCGGAAGGTGATCTTGTCGAGCTTGGGCCGGGTGCCCCACCAGGCCGGGTCCGGCACCAGGCTGATGGTCTGCGCGGTCTTGTCCGCCACGCCGATCTTCAGCGGGCCCGCGGTGATCGGGACCTTCTCCACCCAGCCCTTGTTGAAGTCGTCTGGGGTGGCGATGCCGGCCGCCGGGATCAGCGGGCGGAACAGGTTCTGCCAGTCCGCGTACGGCTCCGAGAAGGTGACCTTGACCTCGCTCGGGTCGGCGCCCTGCTCGACCGCGGAGATCAGCTCGTAGCCGGAGGGGTCGTAGATGTTGTACGCCGGGTCCTTGCCGTTGCCCGCCTGCCAGTCGGCCTTGAAGTCCAGGTAGCTCAGCGGCTTGCCGTCGGACCACTTGGCCTTGGGGTTCAGCCTGTACGTGACCACCTGCGGCGAGACCGAGGTGACCTTGGCCTCCACCAGGTAGTCCGGGTCCGCCTGGAAGGCGCCGGAGGCGTCGGTGCGGAAGAGCGAGGGCTCCACGGCCCGGATCAGGTTCACCGTGTCGGTGTAGGAGCCGCCGTCCACCTGGAGCGGGTTCCACTGGGTGATCCACTGGTCCAGCTGGAAGCGCACCTCCCCGCCGTCCCTGATCTGGTCCAGCGGCTTGACGTTGATGTCCTGGGAGTCCTGTCTCGGCGGCTCGCTCTTGGCCACGCCGTCGGCCGACCCTCCTCCGCCCGAGGTGCACGCGGTGACCGCGAGCGCGACGGCGACGGCGAGGCCGGCCGCCCGGCCGAGACGGCGGGCCGTACGGGAAGCGTCCATGAGGGTCCCCCTGGGATCGATGACGGGAGTTGGGGCGCGCGAGGTGTGACGGGGCTTGAGCGTGGGCAGCCAATTCGGCACCGAGCGAGCAGAACGTAACAGCCGATCAGATCCGCCACCAGGGGGAGGAGCGCACACCTGATCCAGAAGTCACGGGCGGCAACACGGCCGCAACACCGCCTCAGCGCGCCGGTGCTTCACTCTGACCTGCGCTTACCCAACCCCCTTTTGAGTCACGCCAACTGACGCCCCGACCGGGGGCCCGGACCGAAGGCCACACCCGATGCCCACCAGACGCGTCGGCCCCACCCGCACCGCGACGGGCGGCCATTGATGCTCCGCTACCTCGCGAAGCGGTTGAGCTACTACGCGGTGCTGCTGATCGCCGCCGTCTTCCTGGCGTACGCGATCTCCGCGACCGCGCTGCAGCCGCGCACCTACTTCGAGGCCAAGGTCCCCCGGCCGTCCGTCGAGTCGGTGGAGCGCCAGCTCACCGCGCTCAATCTGAACGACCGCACCCCGGTGGTCGAGCGCTTCGGCCACTGGGCCGGCGGGCTGCTCGACGGCGACCTCGGCCGGACCATCCACGACACCCCGGTCACCGACGACTTCGGCCGCCGGGTCTGGGTCTCGCTGCGGCTGCTGCTGCTCGGCAGTCTGCTGGGCATGGTCCTCGGCGTCGCCGTCGGGGCGTGGAGCGCGGTGCGCCAGTACCGGATCTCCGACCGGCTGCTCACCGTGCTGTCCTTCGTGCTGCTCTCCACCCCCGTCTTCCTGGTCGCGCTGTTCCTCAAGAACGGCGCCATCGCCGCCAAGGACGCGGCCGGCCACGAGGTGATCCCGTTCACCGGCTACGAGACCCCCGGGCTCACCGGCGGCCTCGGCACCCACCTCGCCGACTGGGCGCTGCACCTGCTGCTGCCCACCGTCTCGCTGGCCCTCGGCGGCCTCGCCACCTACAGCCGCTACCAGCGCGGCACCATGCTCGACGTGCTCGGCTCCGACTACCTGCGCACCGCCGAGGCCAAGGGCCTGACCCGCGGCCGGGCGCTGCTCAGGCACGGACTGCGGACCGCGGTGATCCCCATGTCGACCATGTTCGCCTACAGCTTCCTGGGCATCTTCACCGGCGCGATCTTCACCGAGACGATCTTCGGCTGGCACGGCATGGGCGAGTGGCTGATCAAGTCCATCAACGAACAGGACGTCAACTCGGTGGTCGCGATCAACCTGTTCACCGCCGTCGTCGTGCTCGCCTCCGGCTTCCTCGCCGACACCCTGCACGCCGCCCTCGACCCGCGCGTGCGGTCCTGACCGGAGGAGAGCCGAGATGACGACCGTCACCACCGCCGAGCCGGCCGAACCGTCCGGGCCGTCCGGGCCCGCCGAAGCCGGCCCACCCGCCGGCCCACCCGCCGGACCGCCCCGGGCCGCCGGCCGCGGCCGGCTCGTCCTGTCCCGGCTGCTCGCCGCCCGCGGGGCCGTGGTCGGCGCCGTCGTGGTGCTGCTGCTGTTCGCGCTCGCCTTCGGCGGGCCGTACCTGACGCCCTGGGACTACGCCGCCCCCGACTTCTCCGCGCTCCACCAACCCCCGTCCGCCGAGCACCTGTTCGGCACCAACGGGGTCGGCCAGGACGTCTTCGCGCAGACCGTCCGCGGCCTGCAGAAGTCGCTGGTCATCGGCCTGCTGGTGGCGCTGTTCTCCACCGTGCTGGCCTCGGTGGTCGGCGCCTGCGCCGGCTACTTCGGCGGCTGGACGGACCGGGCGCTGATGTTCCTGGTGGACCTGCTGCTGGTCTTCCCGGCCTTCCTGATCATCACCATCGTCTCGGCCCGGCTGAAGGGCGCCGGCTGGATCGCCTTCGTCCTGCTGCTCGCGCTGTTCAACTGGATGATCACCGCCCGGGTGGTCCGCTCGATGACCATCTCCCTGCGGGAGCGCGAGTTCGTCCGCGCCGCACGGTTCATGGGGGTGCGTCCGCTGCGGATCATCAGCCGGCACATCCTGCCCAACGTCGCCTCCTTCCTCATCATCGACGCCACCATCGCGGTCGGCGGCGCCGTGATGAGCGAGACCGCGCTCTCCTACTTCGGCTTCGGGGTCAAGCCGCCGGACGTCTCGCTCGGCACCCTGCTCGCCGCCGGGACCGGCGAGGCCCCGGTGTTCCCCTGGCTGTTCTACTTCGCCGCCGCGCTGCTGGTGCTGTTCGTCCTCGCCGTCAACCTGATCGGGGACGGGCTGCGCGACGCCCTCGACCCCACCTCCGGGGCCGCGCCCCGCCGTTCACGCCGCACCGGTCGCTCCCGCCGCACCGGTCGTTCCCGCCGTACCCGCCACTCCGCCGGCCGTAGGAAGCACCCGTGACCACCACCGTCGAAACCCCGCTGCTCGCCGTCCGGGACCTGCGGGTGGACTTCGCCGGGCCCGACGGCCCGGTCCCCGCCGTCCGCGGGGTGGACCTCACCCTGCGGCGCGGCGAGACCCTCGGCATCGTCGGCGAGTCCGGCTCCGGGAAGTCCGTCACCGCGCTGTCCGTGCTCGGACTGCTGCCCGGCACGGCGCGCGTCAGCGGCTCGGTGCGCCTGGACGGACGGGAACTGGTCGGACTGCCCGGCCGGGAGCTCGCCGCGATCCGCGGCCGCCGGGTCGCCATGGTCTTCCAGGACCCGCTCTCCGCCTTCACCCCGGTCTACCGGATCGGCGACCAGATCGCCGAGGCGGTCCGCATCCACCAGCGGGTGGACAAGGCCGCCGCGCGCCGCCGGGCCGCCGAACTCCTCGACCTGGTCGGCATCCCGGCGCCCGACCGGGCCCTGGACAGCTTCCCCCACGAGTTCTCCGGCGGCATGCGTCAGCGCGCCATGATCGCCATGGCGGTCGCCAACGAGCCCGACATCCTGCTCGCCGACGAGCCCACCACCGCGCTCGACGTCACCATCCAGGCCCAGGTGCTGGACGTGCTGCGCACCGCCCAGCGGGAGACCGGCGCGGCACTCGTCCTGGTCAGCCACGACCTCGGGGTGATCGCCGGAACGGCCGACCGGGTCGCGGTGATGTACGCCGGCCGGGTGGTCGAGACGGCCGCGGTGGACGAGCTGTTCGCGGCCCCGCGCCACCCCTATTCGCTCGGTCTGATCGGCGCGCTGCCCCGGCTGGACGGACGCGGCGGTCCGCTCGTGCCGATCCCCGGCATCCCGGCACCGATGGCCGAACTGCCCCAGGGCTGCCCGTTCGCGGCGCGCTGCCCGCTGGCGCAGGAGCGCTGCACCCCGGCCGAGCCCGCCCTGGAAGGGGCCGACGGCCACCTGTCGGCGTGCGTGCGCTCGGCGGAACTCGCCGAGCGGCGGCCCGCACCCGCCGAGGTCTACCCCGTACCGGAGGTGCCCGCCGGCGCCACCGGCCCCGGCGACCGTTCCGCCCGTACCCCGGTGCTGTCGGTGAGCGGCCTCGGAAAAACGTTCCCTCTCCTCAAGGGCACGGTGTTCAAGCGCAAGGTCGGCGAGGTGTACGCGGTGGACGGCGTCGACCTGGACCTGCGGGAGGGCGAGACCCTCGGCCTGGTCGGGGAGTCCGGCTCCGGCAAGTCCACCACGCTGTTCGAACTGCTGCGGCTCGGCGCCCCCGAGACCGGCCGGATCGAACTGCTCGGCCGGGACACCGCCGCCCTCACCCGGGCCGAGGCCCACCGGCTCCGCGCCCAGTTGCAGATCGTCTTCCAGGACCCGATGGCCAGCCTCGACCCCCGGATGCCGATCGGCGACATCGTCGCCGAACCGCTGCTGGCCCAGCGCGCCCCGCGCGAGGAGATCGCCCGCCGGGTGCCCGAGTTGCTGCGCCAGGTCGGCCTCGACCCGGAGCACGCCGTCCGCTACCCGCACCAGTTCTCCGGCGGCCAGCGCCAGCGCGTCTCGATCGCCCGGGCGCTCGCCGTACGGCCCAGGCTGCTGGTGCTGGACGAACCGGTCTCCGCGCTGGACGTCTCCATCCAGGCCGGGGTGCTCAACCTGCTGCAGAGCCTCAAGGCCGAGCTGGGCCTGTCCTACCTGTTCGTCTCGCACGACCTCTCGGTGATCCGGCACCTCGCCGACCGGGTCAGCGTGATGTACCTCGGCCGGACGGTCGAGCAGGGTGAGGTCTCCGCCGTCTTCGACCACCCCCGCCACCCGTACACCCGTGCCCTGCTCTCCGCCGTCCCGCTCCCCGACCCCGCCGCCGAGCGCGCCCGCGACCGCATCCTGCTGGCCGGCGACCCTCCCCCGCCCACCGAGCGCCGCACCGGCTGCGTCTTCCGCAGCCGGTGCCCGCGCTACGCCGCGCTCACGGCCCCTGCGGACCGGGCCCGCTGCGACCGGGAGCGTCCCGCCCTGGTCGGCGGCGCCCCGGGCACGGCCCAGCAGGCGGCCTGCCACTTCCCGGAACCCGGAAACGGCCACATGGAGTGATCGCTCGAACACGATTCGGCGGATCCGGTCGGCGCCGTGTAATGTCTTCGACGTCAGCAAGCGCCGCTAGCTCAGTTGGTTAGAGCAGCTGACTCTTAATCAGCGGGTCCGGGGTTCGAGTCCCTGGCGGCGCACATGGCAAGGTCTCAGGCCGTCCACTCCGGTGGGCGGCCTGAGGCGTTTTCCGGCCCGGGTGGGCCGGCCCCGCGCCCCCTGGGGTGACACTTCGACGGCGCTTCGACGGCGCCTCAGCGGGTGTCGAGCACCGCCGAGGCGACCGCGTCCGGGCGGTCGAACATCACCAGGTGCCCGGCCGGGGCGGTGATGCGGAAGTCCGCCCCCAGCAGGGCCGCCAGCTCCCGCTGCCGGGCCAGCCAGTCCTCGGTGCGGCGGGTCCGGCAGCCGTCGTCGGCGGCCAGCACGGTGATCGGCAGGTCCTCGGCCAGCGGCCTGGTGCGCCGCAGCCCGTCCAGTTCGGCGGCCGTGTCGAGGTAGCGGACGTTCTCCCGCAGCATCGCGCGCAGGGCCCGCCCGGTGCGGTAGCAGTGCCGCACCAGCGGCGCCGGGGCGAGGTCCTCCCGGTGGACGGTGGACAGCCGGGCCGTGGTCCGTCGGACGGTCGGGCCCAGCAGGTAGGGCACGGCGAGGGCGGTGGCGGCGCAGGCCACCGCCCGGGCCGCCAGGTCGCGCGCGCCGGGCGCCGGGTACGGCCGGGGCCGCGCCTCCATGCTGCCGTCCACCAGCACGAGTCCCGCGGTGCGCTCGGGGTGCAGCCGGGCGAAGGCCTCGGCATGGAGGCCCGCGAGCGAGTGCCCGACCACCGTGCAGGGCTCCCGCAGCCCGAGGCCGTCCAGCACCGCGCGTATTCGCCCGGCCTCGCCGGCCGCCGTCGGGGCGGGCCGCCCGGCGGCGGGTTCGGCGGCGCTCAGCCCGTAACCGGGCCGGTCGAAGCGGACCACGGTGCGGTAGGGCGTGAGGAAGGGGACGACCAGGTCCCAGTCGAACCAGCTGCTGCCGAGGCCGCCGGAGAGCAGGCAGACCGGGCCGCTGCCCTCGGTGCGGACGTGCAGCGGGACGCCGTCGATGCGCAGGAAGCGCGCCCGGTTGCCGGTCCGCGCTCCGGGGGCGCTCATGTCGGCCTCCGGTCCCGGGACGGCCCGGCAGGGCGGCGCCCCGGCATGGCGTCCTGGTGCGTCCGGTCGGAGGGGTCCGACGCGTCCGGGGCGTCCGACGCGTCCGGGGCGTCCGACGCGTCCGGGGCGTCCGACGCGTCCGGGGCGTCCGTACGGGCGGAGCGGGCGATGCCCAGAGCCAGCAGACCGAGCCAGATCGCGACCAGCAGCACCTGCAGCCGCTGCCCGGCCCCGAGCGCCCAGGTGCCGCGCCCGGTCTGGAAGGCGGCGATCGAGGCGAGGCTCCAGCCGGTGGCGAGGAGCTCGGCGCCCAGCAGCCAGGGCCCGAACCGGCGCACCGGCGGCCACCAGTGGTAGCGCCGGGCGGCCACGGTGAGCGAGACGAGCGCGGTGAGCGCCCCGGCCATGGCGAGGCTGCTGGTGACGGCGTGCGCGGTGTGGGTGGCGGGGACGAGCCCGGCGGTCTCCCGGGCGGCGCACATCTCGTCGCTGGTGGGGGCGCAGCTGAGCGGCAGCCGGGAGTCGGCGGCGGTCGCGGCGCCGAACAGGGCCAGCGCGGACCAGCCGGCCAGCGCCCAGCGGTGCCGCCGGGAGGCCCCGGCCTGCCCGGTGGCGAGGGCGGTGCCGGCGGCGGCGAGCAGGCAGAGCCCGGCGGCGAGGTCGGTGGCCCGGAACAGGCCGCCCAGCGGCTGGTCCTCGGCGGCGAGTTCGCTGATGTACGCCTGCACCGGGTCGAGCCCGGTGCTCAGCACGACCTCCAGCACCCAGGCGGTGTACGCCACGGCGCTGAGCAGCAGCAGGGTGGCGGCCGTCGTCCGCGCGGCGCGGTGTCCTGGCTGGTGGCTGGGCACCGTTCCACCCTAACCAGCGGTGAACTCCACACCAATCGGAAGGAAAGGTGCGGATCGGGCGCCGGGCACCGGGGTGGTTCGAGGCACCCCTCGGAAGCGTGTATTGTTTTCCAGGTCAGCAGGCGCCGCTAGCTCAGTTGGTTAGAGCAGCTGACTCTTAATCAGCGGGTCCGGGGTTCGAGTCCCTGGCGGCGCACAGACAGTTGGGGAGCCTCTCGCAACAGCGAGGGGCTCCCCGATTTTTTGGCCTCCGACGTCCGATTTGCGTGTGATGTCGGTCTCGATTGGCGATCCGCCGGAGCCATCCGGCCCGGTCTGCTCGTCCAGGGCGGTAGAACCGGAATCGGGACAAAGGTCCCCAACCGCCGATGTCACCGTCCGTGCCGGCTGCGTCGACGCACCCGCAGGAAAGGCCGCGCTTTGTCCAGAAACGCCCAGAGCGGCCGTCGCACGCCGTCGATCAACCTCCGCCCGGTCAAGCGGTTCAAGCGCTCCACCGGCCCGGTCGGCGGGTCCGGTGGGCCCGGCGGGTCCGGCGGGTCCGGCGGGTCCGGCGGCAAGAAGGCGCGCCGTCCCAGGCGCACCGGCTGGCGCCGGCTGATACCCACCTGGCGGATGACCCTGCTCGGTTTCGGCTCGGCGCTGCTGCTCGGCATCGGCCTGTTCGCGCTGGGGATCGCCCTGGTGAAGGTGCCGGACGCGCACGCGGCCGCGACCGCCCAGAGCAACACCTGGCTCTACTCGGACGGTTCGGTGCTCACCCGCACCGGCCAGACCAACCGGCAGAACGTCGGCCTGGACAAGGTCTCCCCCGCCGCCCAGCACGCGGCGCTGGCCGCCGAGGACCGGAACTTCTACGACGAGGGCGCGGTCAACGTTCAGGGCCTGGCCCGGGCCGCGATCAACACCGCCAAGGGCGAGGGCACCCAGGGCGGCTCCACCATCACCCAGCAGTACGTGAAGAACACGTACCTGAACCAGAAGCAGTCGATCACCCGCAAGGTGAAGGAACTGTTCATCGCCATCAAGGTGGACGCCACCGAGAGCAAGGACGACATCCTCTCCGGCTACCTGAACACCTCCTACTACGGCCGCGGCGCCTACGGCATCCAGGCCGCCGCCCAGGCGTACTTCGGCGTCGACGCGTCCGCCCTCAACGCGGCCCAGGGCGCCTACCTGGCCACCCTGCTGAACGCCCCGAGCGCCTACGACGTCGCCACCGCGACCGCGGCGGGCAAGCAGAACGCCGTCAACCGCTGGAACTACGTGCTCGACGGCATGGTCAAGGAGGGCTGGCTCTCCGCGGAGGAGCGTGCCGGGACCACCTTCCCCGACGTCCGGGACCCTCAGCCCAACCCGGGTCTGTCCGGCCAGGCCGGCTACCTGGTCGACGCGGCCACCCAGTACCTCACCTCCAACGGGGTGATCAGCGAGACCGAGCTGGCCAAGGGCGGCTACACGATCAAGCTGAGCATCGACCCGGCCCGCCAGCAGGCCCTCCAGGACTCCGTCCAGGCCCAGCTGCACGACACCCTGAGCCCGGACAAGCGGAAGAAGGACGCGGCCGCCCAGGCCGGAGCCGCCTCCGTCGACCCGAAGACCGGTGCGGTCGTCGCCCTGTACGGCGGCGTCGACTACGTGAAGCACTACGTGGACAACGCCACCCGGCGCGACTACCAGGCCGGCTCGACCTTCAAGGCGATCGCGCTGGCCGCCGCCCTCGAGAACGACGCCAAGACCCAGGACGGACGCACCATCACCCCGAACACGGTCTACGACGGCACCAGCGGCCGGAAGGTCCGCGGCGGCAAGGGCACCCCGTACGCGCCGCCGAACGAGGGCGACAAGAGCTACGGCCAGATCACTCTCCAGCAGGCCACCGACTGGTCGGTCAACTCGGCCTTCGCGCAGCTCGCGCAGGACACCGGGCTGCAGAAGGTCAAGGACACCGCCGTCGCGCTGGGCCTGCCCGGCAACACCCCGGGGCTCGACCCGGTGCCGTCCATTCCGCTGGGCGCGGCCACCCCGAGCGTGCTCGACATGGCGGGCGTGTACGCCACCCTGGACAACGGCGGCAGGCAGATCACCCCGTGGCTGGTCCAGGCGGTGGACCGCGAGGGCGAGAACGTCGCGCTGCCCGCGCACAAGACCACCCAGGCGATCAGCGAGGACACCGCCAACGAGGTCACCTCGATGCTCCAGGGCGTGGTGAGCGACCCGGGCGGCACCGGCTGGCGGGCGAAGGCGCTCGGCCGGCCGGTGGCGGGCAAGACCGGCACCACCGACGACCAGAAGTCGGTCTGGTTCGTGGGTTACACCCCTGAACTGGTCACCTCGGTCGCCCTGTTCGGGCAGGACCCGGGCAACGGCTCCCAGGTCAGCCTGAGCGGCGTCGGCGGCATCGACGGCGCGGCCGGCGGCCAGTACCCGGCCCAGATCTGGACCAGCTACATGAAGGCCGCGCTCAAGGGCCAGCCGGTCAGCGACTTCCCGACCCCGGCCGGCGGCGCCTCCTCGGGCGCCACCGACCTGCCGAGCGCCCCGAGCACGCCGAGCAGCGCCCCGACCACGAGCGCCCCCACCGGCACTCCGAGCACCGGCCCCACCACGGCGCCGGGCGACGGCTCGACCCCGTCGGGCGGCACGGACGGCGGCGCGACCACCGCCCCGACGCCTCCCCCGACCGAGCCCACCACCCAGCCGACCAGGCCGCCCCGGCCCACCTCGCGGCCGACGCCGACCACCCAGCCGACCACGGCCCCGACCACGCAGCCGACCGCCCCGACCGGCGGCGGGACGGACGCGCTCGCGGGGACGGGGGCTGGGGCGTCGGGCGGGTCCAGGGGCTGACGGACGGGTCCGGACACGTCGGAGCCCTGGGGCCCCGGGAGCCTTGAGGCTCTCGGGGCCCCCAGGCGTTCCGGGGCCGTGGGAGCTTCGGGACCCTCGGAGCCCCGGGTCTTGCCGGATCGGGTGATTGCGCCATGACGCACAGGTGCGGGCAGGACCGAATGACGGAATGGCGCCTTACCCGATCATCGGTGTGACTGTCAGAATGCGGCCGTGCACAGATCAACGGCCTCGCCCACCCTCCCTTCGGGCAGAACCCTCGGCCTCGGCCTCGCCCTGGTCTCCGCCATCGCCTTCGGCGGATCCGGCACCGCGGCCAAGCCTCTGATAGAGGCCGGACTCTCCCCGCTACACGTGGTGTGGCTCCGGGTCACCGGCGCGGCGGTGGCGCTCCTCCCGGTCGCCTACCGGCACCGGGACGCCGTACTGCGCCGCCCCGGCCTGCTGCTCGGCTTCGGCCTGCTCGCCGTGGCCGGCGTCCAGGCCTGCTACTTCGCGGCGATCTCCCGCATCCCGGTCGGCGTCGCCCTGCTCATCGAGTACCTCGGGCCGCCGCTGCTGATCGGCTACGTCAAGTTCGTCCAGCGCAAGCCGATCACCCGCGGCGCGGCCATCGGCGCCGGCGTCGCGGTGGCCGGGCTGGCCTGTGTGGTCGAGGCCTGGAACGGTCTGAGCTTCGACGCGCTGGGCGTGCTGTTCGCCCTCGGCGCGGCCTTCTGCCAGGTCGGCTACTTCGTGCTCGCCGACGCCGGCCGGCACGGCGACCGGCCGGTCGACCCGCTCGCCGTCAGCGCGTTCGGGCTGCTCGTCGGCGCCGTGCTCCTCACCGCCCTCACCCGGCCCTGGCAGGCCGACTGGAGCAAGCTCGGCGGGTCGGTGGTGATGAACGGGCACACCCTGCCCGCGTTCCTCCCGGCCGTGTGGATGGTCCTGATCGCGACCGTGCTCGCCTACCTCACCGGGGTGATCTCGGTCGGCTACCTGTCGCCGCCGATCGCCGGGGTGGTCGCCAACCTGGAGGCGGTGGTCGCCACCGTGACGGCCTGGGTGCTGCTCGGCGAGCACCTCGGACTGCCGCAGATCGCGGGCGGCCTGCTGGTGCTGACCGGCGCCTTCGCGGCGCAGGCGAGCAAGCCCGCGGAGGCGGGGGCGGACACCGGGGCTGACCCGGGGGCGGACAGGGGGGCGGGATCGGGGGCTGACTCCGCTGACTACGGGATCGACGCCGCCGGGGCTGCCGGCCCCGGAACCGCCGGGCCCGGGGCCCGCGACCGGGTGACCGCCGAGCGCGGGGTCAGCGGCCGGTCCAGCCGAACCAGTCGAGGTGATTGAGCGGCCACACGACGGCCGACACCGGGCCGACCACGTTGTCCACCGGCACGGCGCCGCCACCCGGGCCGTGCTGGTGGAAGCGGGAGTCCGCGGAGTCGCTGCGGTGGTCGCCCTCGACCCAGACGTAGCCCGCGGGCACCTTCACCGGCCCGAAGTCCATCCCGGCGCACGAGTCGTCCCCGGGGTGCAGGTACGGCTCGTCGAGCTTCCGCCCGTCGACGGTCAGCGTGGTGCCCTGGCACTGCACGGTCTGACCACCGGTCGCGATGACCCGCTTGACCAGGTAGTTGTCGTCCTTCGGCGGCACCAGGCCGACGAAGCTGAGCACCGAGCTCATGGTGTTGGTGAACGGGTTGGGGTCGGTCGGCTGCGGCGGCAGCCAGCCCCCCGGGTCCTTGAACACCACCGGCTGCCCCTGCTCCGGCTCCCAGCCGGTCAGCGGCGCCAACTTGTTCACGCCGACCCGGTCGCCGATCCGCAGGGTGTTCTCCATCGAGCCGGACGGGATGGTGAACACCTGGAACAGACAGGTCTTGATCAGCAGCGCGACCACCAGGCCGACCGCCGCCATCACCGGAAGCTCGATCCACCACGGCCGCGGCCGCCAGCCCGTACCGCCACGCGAACCGCGCGCCCGACGGCGGGCCTCGGCGCGGCCGCCGGACGCCCCGTGGGCGTCCGACGCGGTACCGCTGGGCGCTCCGGCTCCGCTGGGCGTTTCGGGCAGGTTCACCGCCATCGTCGCTGCTCCACCTCTCCGGCTGGGGAAACCTGCACGCTACGCCAACCGTGGAGCCTGACGAAATCGGTCATTTAGCCGCCGCCGACATCTCCGGGTGTCCCGGAGCCGCTCGGGCACGGGTTTCAGGAGCGGGCGATGGCCTCGTGGTGGCGGATGACCTCGGCGATGATGAAGTTCAGGAACTTCTCCGCGAAGACCGGGTCCAGCTTCGCACCCGCCGCCAGCTCCCGCAGCCGCTTGATCTGGTCCCGCTCGCGCGCCGGGTCGGCCGGCGGCAGCTTGTGCTCGGCCTTGAGCCGGCCGACCTTCTGGGTCGCCTTGAAGCGCTCGGCCAGCATGTGGACCACTGCGGCGTCGATGTTGTCGATGCTCTCGCGCAGGCTGGTCAGCTCGGCCCGTACGGCGTCGTCGATCCCCTCGGACGAGCCGGCGTCGGGGGTCGTGGAGTGGTCCGTCATCGGGGCGGCTCCCGGTGTCTGGAGTGGGCGCCCGGCCGTACGGCGGCCGGGCTCGGGCCCGGGCAAATCTAACAGGGCCCCCGCCCGGGCCCCGCACCGTCGGACGGAACCGTCCACGATCCGGACAGCGGGCCGGGACCGCCCGCCGGCGCCGTGCCCGACCGACTGCCCTGACCGACCACCCCGACCACTCGACCGACCGCTACGGCCGACTGCTACGGCGTGACGCGCCGGGACCGGGGCGGGCTCTGGCCGTAGGCTGGGGCACGCATGACCGGAAGTGACCGTTCGAACACTCCCTCAGCACTGGAGGAACCGATCGTGGCAACCACCCGCACCGCCACCACCGCGTGGGAGGGCAACCTCCTCGACGGCAAGGGGCTGGTGACCTTCGCCTCGTCCGGGATCGGCGAGTACCCCGTCTCCTGGCCGTCCCGCGCCGAGGCACCCAACGGCAAGACCAGCCCCGAGGAGCTGATCGCGGCCGCCCACTCCGCCTGCTTCTCGATGGCCCTCTCGCACGGCCTGACCGGCGCCGGCACCCCGCCCACCAAGCTGGACACCCGGGCCGACGTCACCTTCCAGCCCGGCACGGGCATCACCGGCATCCACCTGACCGTCGTCGGGGACGTCCCAGGACTGGACGAAGCCGGCTTCGCGAAGGCCGCCGAGGACGCCAAGGCCAACTGCCCGGTCAGCCAGGCCCTGACCGGCACGACCATCACCCTCTCGGCCTCCCTGGCCTGAGCCGCGCCCTCTTCTCCTCTCCCCTCCTCTCTCCCCTTCTCTTCCCTCCCGCCCCTCGGCCCCTGTCCCTCGGCTCCCGTCCCGCTCCGGACCGCTCGCGTCCCCGCACCGGACCGCTTCCGGCGCGCGACCGGCGCCCAGGGGCGCGGCTTCGGCGCACACGGCCCTGGTGCACATCATGTGATGTACACCAGGGGCGTCTGCACGTACCGCCATTCATGATCACAAAGCAGGCGAATCACCCTGGCGGCGGTCACCGCGCGTTGCCATCCCGGCCTATGATCGGCCGCAGCGCCCTGTCCCTCAGGCGGGTCCCCGCGCGCCGCCACCCCACGACGGGCGGCCCCCGCAGCGGGCCGACTCCGAGGACCACGACAGAGTGCGGAGCCGGCCGCCGGGTCCCCGACTGGCCGGCCGGACCATCGTCAAGCGTCAGCAGCGGACGGGAGCATGCCGTGCCGGGCCAGAACGAGGGGGCCGACGCACACCACCCCGGCGTGCGGCACACGGAATCACCGCGCCACCGCCACCTCGCCTCACCGGTCCTGGAACCGGCCGCCGGATCCCCTGGCGGGCCCGTCCCCGGAGCCGCGGGTGCCCCATCGGGAGCCGGCACCCTCTGCGGGACCCTCGCGGAACCCGACCTGCTGCTCTGCCCCACCTGCTCGGCCCCGCTCACCGGCGACACCCACCGGGACCGGTGGCTCACCGGCGGCACCGGCCGGACCGACGGCCGTACGGACCGAGAGGGCGACGGCACCGGCCGGGCCGACGGCCGTACCGGTCGGGCGGACACCGGTACCGGCCAGGAGGGCATCGGCGCCGACCGGCTGCTGGCCGCGCTGCGGGCCAGCGAGTCCCGGTTCCGGGCCGCCTTCTGCGACGCCGTCATCGGCATGGCCCTGATCGACGCCGAGGACCGCATCATCGAGGTCAACCCCGCCTTCGCCGCCCTGATCGGACGGGGCGTCGGCGACCTGGTCCGCACCCACCTGCACGAGATCATCGACCCGGAGGGCATGCCGGACCGGCTCTTCGCCGAACTCGTCCGCGGGGAGCGGGAACGGTTCCGCGTGGAGAAGCTGCTCAAGCACCGCGAGGGCCACACCGTCTGGAGCAAGGTCACCGTCTCGCTGATCCGGGACGGCGCCGGTGATCCGCTCTACACCCTCGCGCTGGTGGAGGACATCACCGAACAGCGCCGGCTCGGCGACCGGCTGGAGTACCAGGCCCTGCACGACCCCCTGACCCGGCTGCCCAACCGGGCGTACTTCTTCGAGCGGCTCGACGCCGCCTGCCTCGCACCGACCGACCAGCCCGGCCCGGTCGCCGCAGCCGCCGCGGACGACCGCCGGGTCGGGGTCTGCTACCTGGACATCGACGGCTTCGCGGCGATCAACGAGGCGCTCGGCCACCACATCGGCGACCAGCTGCTGATCGCCGTCGCCACCCGGCTGCGGCGCGAGTTCGACGGGCGCGACACCCACCTGGTGGCCCGGATGGGCGGCGACGAGTTCGCCGTCCTGGTCACCGACAGCCTGGGCAGCGAGCAGCTGACCGAGCTGGCCGCCCGGATCCTGGAGGCGCTGGAACGTCCCTTCGACGTCGCCGGGCACCGGTTGGTGATCACCGCCAGCGTGGGCGTGGTCGAGCGGTCCGTGCACGAGACCACCCCGACCGACCTGGTCAAGGACGCCGACGCCACGCTCTACTGGTCCAAGGCCGACGGCCGCGCCCGCTGGACCCTCTACGACCCGGACCGCGGCGCCCACCAGCTCACCCGGCAACTGCTCGCCACCTCGCTGCGCCCGGCCCTGGAGCGCGGCGAGTTCACCATCGAGTACCAGCCGCTGGTCGGCCTGGCCGACGGCACGGTGCACGGCGCCGAGGCGCTGGTCCGCTGGCGCCACCCCCGTTACGGGACGCTCTCCCCGGACCGCTTCATCCCGCTCGCCGAGGAGACCGGCGCGATCGTGCCGCTCGGGACCTGGGTGCTGGAGGAGTCCTGCCGCCAGGCCCGGCGGTGGCTCGCCGAGTTCCCCGAGACCGAGACCTTCGTGAGCGTCAACCTGGCCGCCCGCCAGATCTGGGACTCCGACATCGTCGCCGATGTCGCCCGGGCCCTCGAACGCACCGGCCTGCCGGCCCGGCTCCTCCAGCTGGAGATCACCGAGAGCGCCCTGCTCGGCCCCGGCGGCCGCCCGCTCCAGGCCCTCCAGGCGCTCGCCGACATGGGCGTGCGGATCGCGATCGACGACTTCGGCACCGGCTACTCCAATCTGGCCTACCTCTCCCGGCTGCCGGTGCACGTACTCAAGCTCGATGGCAGCTTCATCGAGGGCTTCCGCGAGCCCGCCCCGACGGACCGCCCCGGCCGCCCGGAACTCGGCGCCCGCCGCAGCGACGCGGACGAGCAGATCGTCGGCGCGATGGTGCAGCTCGCCCACACCCTCGGCCTGACCGTCACCGCCGAGGGCATCGAGAGTGCCGCCCAGGCCGAGCGCCTGCGGCTGACCGGCTGCGACACCGCCCAGGGCTGGTACTTCGCCCGTCCCGGCGAGGCCGAACTGGTCGCGGCCATACTCCGCGAGGGCCGCCCCGCCCTGGGCCGCCGGTAGCCCGCCGGTGGCCCGCCGGTAGCTGCGGGGGCCCGGGGCCGGGGAACCGGGGGCCGGAAGCCGGGGGCTGAGGGCTGGGGCTGGACGGACCGAGTGGCACGGACCGGCACCGTGTGGACCGTGCCCGCCGGCCGATCAGGCCGTCGCCATCACTCGGTACGCCTCGGCGATCAGGCCGTCGCCGTCAGGCCGTACGCCTCGGCGATCAGGCCGTAGGAGCGCAGGCGGGCCTCGTGGCCGTGGATGTGCGAGGTGACCATCAGCTCGTTCACGCCGGTCCGCTTGCGCAGCGCCTCCAGTCCGTCGGCGACCCGGCCCGGGTCACCGAGCACGACGTTGTCGAGCCAACTGTCGATGAAGTCCGCCTCGACCGGGCTGTACGGGTACTCCTCGGCCTCCTCCGGGGTGGGGATCGGGCCGGGGTTGCCGCGCCGCAGGCGGAGCATGCCGAGGGCCGCGGAGCGGGCGAGGCGCCGGGCCGAGGGCTCGTCGTCGGCGGCCACCGCGCTCACGCCGATCAGCGCGTACGGCTCGGCGAGCACGGCGGAGGGGCGGAAGGACGACCGGTAGAGGTCCAGCGCCGGGATGGTGTTGGCGCTGCTGAAGTGGTGGGCGAAGGCGAACGGGAGGCCCAGACGGCCCGCAAGCTGGGCGCTGAAGCCGGAGGAGCCGAGCAGCCAGACCGGCGGGCGGCCCTCGCCCTTGGGGACGGCGGTCAGCCGGGCGTACGGGTGGCCGTCCGGGAAGTCGCCGTCGAGGAAGTGGGTCAGCTCGGCGAGCTGCTGGGGGAAGTCGTCCGCGCCTTCGGTGAGGCCTCGGCGCAGCGCCCGGGCGGTGGCCGGATCGGTGCCCGGGGCGCGGCCGAGTCCGAGGTCGATCCGCCCGGGGTGCAGGGCCTCCAGCAGTCCGAACTGCTCGGCGATGGCCAGCGGGGCGTGGTTGGGGAGCATGACGCCGCCGGAGCCGAGCCGCAGCGTCGTGGTGTTGGCCCCGAGGTGGGCGAGCAGGACGGCCGGGGTGGAACTGGCCACCCCGGGCATGCCGTGGTGCTCGGCCACCCAGAAGCGGTGGTAGCCCCACTGCTCGGCCCGGCGGGCCAGTTCGGTGGTGGCGGCGAGGGCCTCGGCGGGCGTGTGGCCGACGCCGACGGTGGCCAGGTCGAGGATCGAGAGCGGAGCGGGTGCCGTTCCGCGGGCGGTGCCCCGGATCGCCGCGCCGGCCGTCGGCCCGGTCCCGTGCTCCTGCTGGTCCTCGGTGGTCATCCCGTCCGCCCTCCTGGCTGCCGTCCTTGAGCCGGCCGTCGTGGTGACCGCGCGGCCCGGGTGGGCCCGCCGGTCGCTGTCGCCGACCGGGGTCAACCACGGCAGGCGGCCCGCTGTTCCCGCCCCCGGGGTGCCGTCCGGCCAGGGTCCAGGTGGATTCCGGCCATTTCGCGCGAAGTCCGACCGACCCTTCGACTGACGCAGAGCCAGCGGGCGAACACGACTGGCGACTTCCCGCCAGCGCCGGAAGTCGCCAGTGCCGGCGCTCGCGGCGGGGGCCGATGTCCGGCAGGCTGGGGACCAGGAGCGGGTCGCCGGAGCGGGATCCGCACTCCACCAGCAAGATCGTCGGGCTGGACCAGTACCGGACGATCACTGCGAGCCCTCGGCGCGGCACCCCGCCCCGGGGGCTCGTTCGGGTTCCGGGGGCCTTCCGCCGCCCGGGTGCCGCACGCCCCGGACGGCTCGGACGGACGGTTCGCCACCTCGCGGCGCGGCCGGAATCAACAGCCGTGATCCATCCCATACCGGGGTGCTTCATGCCATGAAAGGTCGAGGCGCTAGCGTTGACCCCTGCAGCCACCTGCTCCTCCGGGAGGCGTGGAGGGAGTAAAGGGCCTTGAACTTCGTGGCGGCGATCGGATCCTCGTGGATCTGCGCGCTGGCGCTCGTCGCCGTGCTCGGTGACGCCCTCCTTCCGTTCATCCCCAGCGGGACGCTGGTCATCCTGGCCGTACTCAAGACCTCCCAGGTCAACGGCGCGCCCCTGATGCTCGGACTGGGCGTGGCGCTGGCCTCCTTCCTGGGCGACCTCCTGCTGCTCAACCTGGCCCGGCGCGGTGCCCCGGTGCTGCACCGCCGGCTCGCCCGGCGCCCGAAACTGGCGGCCAGCGTGACCCGGGTCCAAGAGGCCCTGGTCGAACGCCCCCACGGAGCGGCCGCCGCGATGGTGGTGATCGCGCGGTTCGTCCCGGCCGGGCGGACCGTCCTCGACTTGGCCATCGGCCACTCCCCCGCCCATCCGCACCGGTTCCTGCACTGGTCGGCGCTGGCGGCGATGGTCTGGGCCGCCTACATCGTGACGCTGGGCTGGCTGAACAGCCACTGGTTCAACACCGCCTGGCTGAGCCTCGTGGTCTCCTGCGCGGCGGCCACCGCCATCAGCACCGCGATCGCGCGCATGGTGCGCCGCACCCGCCGGCTCGCCGCGCTCTGACGGTCCGCCCGGCAGCCGTCGCCGACCGACCGGCCCGTCCACGTCCGGCCGGCCCATCAACGTCCGGCCGGCCCATCAACGTCCGGCCGGCCCTGCTCCTTTCCAGCCGATCCGCTCCGCCGCTCCGCCCGGTCCGTCCGGCAGTGCCCCTTGGCGGGCCTCGGGCCGCCCCAGCCCAGCAAGGGGCAAAAGTTTTCCCAAAAGGGCGACCAAGCGGGCCGAACGCAGACGAACTCCACCGGAGTGCGGACCGACCGGCGGTACCGTACTGACCGGGCCGCAAGGGGTGGGAAGCGTCACAGGACGGCAACAGTCGACGCATCCCCGCAGCCCAGCCGGTCACGCCCGGCGTGTTGAGAGTCGTCAGCGCTCGGCGACCTTGGTGACTGCTGTGGCGACATGACAAGCTAACGGCGAAATAATCATCAATCGCCCGATTTGACCGGTGCGGCTGCGGGCCGCCCTCACCACCGGCGTCGGCACCCAGGGGAGACCATGACCAGCATCTCGCGCAGGACGGTGCTCAGTGCGACCGCGGCGACCGCAGCCCTCGGCGCGGTCACAGCCTGTTCCAGCGGCGGATCCGGTTCGGGCGGAAAGGGCTCCCCCGCCACCTCCCAGGATTCCGGCGGCGCGAGCACGACCCAGGGCGGCACCGCCGACCCCACCCGGGCGGTGGTGCCCAAGGGCACCCCGATCGGCGACGGCTCCAACGCGGACACCGGCCCGCAGCCGAACCAGCCCAAGCCCGAGAAGCTCAAGCCGGGCGAGCGGCCGCCGCAGTTCGTGGTCTTCTCCTGGGACGGCGCGGGCGGCACCGAGGACGGCCAGTTCCCCCGCTTCCTGAAGCTGGCGGAGCAGTACAAGGCCACGATGACCTTCTTCCTCTCGGGCATCTACGCCCTGCCCAAGGGCAAGGCCGACCTGTACCACCCGCCGAAGCACTCGGTCGGCGCCTCCGACATCCCGTACCTGTCGGACGGCGCGGTGAAGAGCACGCTCAAGCTCATCAGCCAGGCCTGGCTGGCCGGGCACGAGATAGGCACCCACTTCAACGGGCACTTCTGCTCCAGCCGTCCGGACAAGAACGGGGTCAACGTGTGGACCCCCGAGGACTGGCAGAGCGAGATCGACCAGGCGATCGGCTTCGTCACCCAGTGGCGGACCAACACCGGCTTCACCGACGTCGACCCGCTCCCCTTCGACTACAAGAAGGAGCTCATCGGCGGCCGCACCCCGTGCCTGGAGGGCCAGAAGGCGCTGCTGCCGACCATCGCCAACCTGGGCTGGAAGTACGACGCCAGCTCCTCGGGCGGCCTCCAGATATGGCCGCAGAAGGTGCAGGACGGCAAGATCTGGGACTTCCCGCTGCAGTCCATCCCGTTCCCCGGGCACAACTTCCAGGTCCTGTCGATGGACTACAACATCCTGGCCAACCAGTCCAAGGGCAGCACCAAGGGCGACCCGGCCATGTACGGCGAGTGGCGCACCCAGGCCACCAACTCCTACCTGGCGGGCTTCGAGCGGGCGTACAACAGCAACCGCGCGCCGTTCTTCGTCGGCAACCACTTCGAGCAGTGGAACGGCGGCATCTACATGGACGCCGTCGAGGAGGCCCTCAAGGCCATCGCGGGCAAGCCCGACGTCCGGCTGGTCTCCTTCAAGCAGCTGGTCGAGTGGCTGGAGGTGCAGGACCAGTCCACCCTGCGCAAGCTGCGCTCGCTCAATGTCGGCCAGGCGCCGGCCGGCGGCTGGGAGAGCTTCCTCGGCACGGCGGGCTGACGCACCGCGCCGAGGGCGGACGCCCTTGGCGCCGTCGGCCGCGCCGCCGGCGGCCGGCGGGGGTTCGGCCCCCGCCGGCCGTTGTCGTCCCGGTCGGTTCCCTGGGCCGGGCGGCTACCCGGCGGCGGGCGGCCAGCGCTAGCCGGCGACGGGGGCGTCCGCGAGCAGGATGCGGACGATGCGGTCCGCCCCTGCCTCACCCCAGAGGATCGAGTAGTGGTTGGTGCCCGGCACCGGCACGGCGGACACCCGCTCCTGGTCCAGCCGGGCCAGCCCGATCCGCTCGTGGTCGTAGAGGCCCTGCGGCTCGTCGAGCAGACCGCGCTCGGCCCAGAGCAGGTCGGCCGGGCAGGGCAGCCGGTGCACGGCGGCTGCCGCGTCCTCGTCCAGCAGGACCTGGGCACCGTCGGTCTGCACCGCCTCCAGCACGCAGGAGGAGCGCAGTTCGGGCTCCGTGCCGACGAGGTCTCGCTGGGTGTAGGCGTCGATCCCCTCGGTCCACTCGCCGGCGAAGGCGGGGTGGCCGCGCCAGAACTCCCGGTAGGCGTCCCGGTCCGGAAAGGTCGTGGACAGCCGGGCCAGCGCGGGGCCGAGCACGGCGGCCAGGGCGTCCTCCTCGCGAACGCCCTGCGGCAGTGGGAAGGTGACCGCTCCGTCGACCAGCAGGACGCGACGGACCAGGTCGGGATGCCGGACGGCGGCCAGCGCGGTGACCCAGGCCCCCATCGAGTGGCCGACCACCGTGACGGGCCCCGAGCCCAGGGCGCCGATCAGCGCGGCCACGTCGTCGGCGTGCCGGGCCAGCCCGTACGGTCCGGCGACCGAGCGGCTCGCGCCGCGGCCCCGCAGGTCGGGCGCGAGCAGGGTGACCCGACCGGCGAGCCGGCGGGCTACCTCGTACCAGGCGAGGCCGTTGGCGGTGATGCCGTGCACCGCCACGATCGTCGGGGCCTGCGGGTCGTCGGCGGGCCAGCGCAGGACGGCGAGGTCCCCGCCGGGCACGGGGACGGTCAACTCCTCGGGCTTCAGCGGCGACTGGCTCACGCGGGGGTACCTCCGGTGGGGTGGGCGGTTCCGAGGCCGGTCGGCGCCGGAGCTGAGCGCGCGGACCGGGCGGACCGGATGCGGGCAGGCAGTCTGGCCAGGCCGCCGGGCAGCAAGTAGACCACGGCGACGAACAGGGTGCCCAGCAGGAACAGGGGTTGGGAGAGCGGCACCTTCAGCACCGCCGGCAGGTCGGCCACGGTCGACGAGTTGGCGAGGTCGCCGAGCCGGTGGCTCGCCCAGGTGTACAGCACACCACCGAGCAGGGGCCCCCAGCGGGTGCCGGAGCCGCCGAGGACGACCATGACCAGGAGCGCGAGCGTGGCGTCCGAGGTGGCGGCCTGCGGGGTGGCGCCACCGGTCAGCAGCAGGTAGACCACCCCGCCCAGGCCGGCGAGCCCGCCGGACAGCACGAAGGCGACCAACTTGTAGCCGTAGGGCCGCAGTCCGAGCACCTCGACCCGGCGCTCGTTCTCCTTGATGCCCTCCCAGACCCGGCCCATGGGCGACTTGACGGCCCAGTGGACCGCGGCGACCGTCAGCACCAGGTAACCGACGGCGATCCAGTAGAGGTTGGCGGTGTTCTCGATCCCGAGCAGACCGGAGGGCAGCAGCTCGGCCGGGGCTGAGCGGCCCTCCTCGCCACCGGTGGCGCCACCGGGGTTGCGCTGGACGAGGATCGAGCCGGCCTGGGCGAAGGCGAGGGTGACCATGGAGAAGCCGATGCCGGTGACGCGCAGGCTGACCGAGCCGAGCAGCAGGGCCAGCAGAACGGAGCAGGCGACGCCGAACACCGCGGCGGCGGCGAACGGCAGTTGCAGCTCCAGCATGCCGAGGTCGGTGGCGTAGAGGCCGGTCGCGAAGTAGAGCGCGTGGCCGAAGGAGAGCAGTCCGGTCCGACCGAGCAGGAGGTCGTAACCGGTGGCGAGGCCCCCGTAGAGCAGGCACAGGGCTATCAGTTGGAGGCTTCCGGGGCTGCCGAGCGGGCCGTCGAGCAGTCCCGGGACGGGAAGCGCACTATATGGGGCGACAAGGAGCGTGATCAGCAGAGCGATCGGCCACCAGCGTAGCGCTCTGTGCACTCCTGTCCAACGAATAGTGACCGAATCACCTGTTCGAGGGATGGCGCCGGACTCGGCCTTGTGTTCACAATGGGTCTCGGCAAGGCCGGTGTCAGTCCCCCTTGTCACAGTGGCGGTGTCGGCGGAGCTGGTGTCAGTCCCCTCTGCCGGCATGGTGGTCACGGCAGGGCTGGTGTCAGTCCCCCCTGTCGGACGGGTGGCGCTGCGGCCGGCCGCAGGACCACCGGTGCTCGTGATCGGTGTTTCGGCGCTCACGCGAGCCTCCCGGTGAGTCCACGGGGTCGGACGAGAAGCAGCACGGCGAGCAGGACGACGACCGAGAGGTCGCCGAGCCCGGCGCCGGTGTAGTAGTTGGCGAACTGCTGGACGAGGCCGACGCCCACCGAGGCGACGGCGGCTCCGGTCACGGAGCCCATGCCGCCCATGACCACGACGACGAAGGCGAAGATGAGCAGGCCGGTCCCCTGGCCGGGGTTGACCGAACCGAAGTAGAGGCCCCCGAGGGCGCCACCGAGGGCGGCGGCAGCCCCGCCGAGGGCGAAGACGAGGGTGAACGCCTTCCGGACGTCGATGCCGAGCGCGGTGACCATCGCCCGGTCCTCGACGCCGGCCCGGACGATCAGCCCGTAGCGGGTGCGGGCGAGGAACAACCGAAGAGCGAGCAGCAGCAGGGCGGCGGCGGCCACCAGCACGAAGCGGTTGACCGGGACGGTCGCACCGAGCACGTGCCAGGTGCCGGACAGCAGCTCCGGCTGGGGGAAGGGGCGGGAGTCCGCCCCCCAGATCCCCATCAGCAGGGCGGGTACGGCAAGCCCGACCCCGACGGTGGCGAGGATCTGGTCGCGTGGGCGGCTGTAGAGGGGCCGGATCAGGAAGAGCTCCAGCAGGACGGCGGCGGCCGTTCCGACCAGGGTGCCGAACGGCACTGCGAGCCAGAAGGAGAAGCCGGCCTCGGTGCCGGCCCACCAGGTGGCGTAGGCGCCGATGGAGAGCAGGGCGCCGTGCGCGAAGTTGAGCACGTCCATCAGACCGAAGATCAGCGACAGACCGGAGGCGACCAGGAAGTACAGCGCACCGAGACCGAGTCCGGTACAGAAAAGGAGGACGACGGTGTCCATCAGGGCTTCACCTCGGCGGTGACGACAGGGGCGGCCGGGGAGGAGGCGGGCCGGGGCCCGCCGGCGAGCGGGTGGCGGGAGCCGACGCCGAGCAGGCGGCGGGCGGCTTCCTCGTCAGCCAACAGCTCGGCGGTGTCACCGCGGTGGGCGGTGCGACCGTCGGCCAGGACGGCACAGGTGCCGGCCAGTCGGCGGACGAGGGCGAGGTTCTGCTCGACCAGCAGGACGGGCACGGCCTCGGCCGCACGCGCCAGCACCTCGGCCACCTCGGCGACGATCTTCGGGGCCAGGCCCTTGGTGGGCTCGTCGGCGATGATCAACCGGTTGCGGTTGAGCAGCGTCCGGCCGATCGCCACCATCTGCTGCTGGCCACCGGAGAGCGTCCCGGCCAACTGGCCGGCCCGCTTTTTGAGTTCGGGGAAGAGCTCGTGGACGAGCGCGTAATTCGGCTCACCGGCCTCGCTCCCGCTCCCGCTCCCGGCGGCGCGCTCGGCGAGGCGGAGGTTCTCGGCGACCGTCAGGCCGGCGAAGATCCCCCGATCCTCGGGTGCGTACCCGATGCCATGCCGAACGACCAGATGCGTCGGAAGGGAGGAGAGTTCGGCACCGGAGAGCCGGATGCTTCCGGTGCGCGGCACCAGGCCCATGACGGCCTTGACGGTGGTGGTCTTGCCGGCGCCGTTGCGGCCCAGGAGTGCGGTCACCCCGGCGGGGGCCACGTCGAAGTCGACGCCGTGCAGGATGTGCAGCCCGTCGATGACCACCCGCAGATCGCGAACGGAGAGGAGGGGATCGGCAGCGGCAGCGGCCGACGATGAGACGGAGCGCGCCGAAGGAGAGGTGCGCTGAGCGGAGAACGGAGAGGAGGTCACAACGCCTCACCCAGGTAGGCCTGTTGCACGGTCGGGTCGGCCATCACGGCCTCGGGGGTGTCCAGGGCGAGCAGGGTGCCGTGGTGCATCACCGCGAGCCGGTCGGCCAGGCCGAGCAGGACGTCCATGTGGTGCTCGACCATCAGGACGGTCCGGCCCAGGTCGCGGTGCACGGAGCGGATCAGCTCGGTGAGAGCGGGCACCTCCTCCGCGCTGACACCGGCCATCGGCTCGTCCAGCAGGATCAGCCGGGGCTCGGAGACCAGCAGGACGGCCAGCTCCAGCTTGCGCTTCTCCCCGTGCGAGAGCGCACTGGCCAGGGTGTCCGCACGGTGGGTGAGATCGGTGCGTTCCAAGGTGTCGGCCAACTGCTGCTCGTAGCGGTCGGCGCGGCGCCAGAGCCGGTACGAGGCACGCGGCCCGGCCGCCGCCTGGGCGGCCAGTCGGACATGGTCGGCGACGGTCATCCCCGGCCAGAGGGAGGAGGTCTGAAAGGTGCGGCCGAGCCCGCGGCGGGCCCGGGCGTGCACCGCCTCGGCGGTGATGTCCGCACCGTCGAGGTGGAGGCTGCCGTGGGTCGCCGGGTAGATGCCAGAGATCAGGTTGAACAGGGAGGTCTTGCCGGCGCCGTTGGGCCCGATGAAGGCGATGAACTCGCCTTCGCCGACCGAGAAGGAGACGTCCTCGACGATCGGCACCCCGCGGACGGCCCAGCCGAGCCCGTCCAGTCGCAGCACCGGAGAGGGGGACGCGGAGGAACGCACGGACGAACTGGACTCGGCGGACGCGACGGAGGAGCCGGAAGGGGTGGAGGTGGTACGGGCGGACATCGGGATCAGCCCGCCATCGGGGTGACCGGGGGTGCCGCCTCGTCCGCGGTCAGGGTCTTCTCCACCGAGGGCTTGGCGGCGGCGCCATTGCCGGTCAGCCGCGCCTGGAACATCGGCTGGAGCAGGGCGTGGTCCTCGGCGCGGACCGTGGTCTTCCCCTTCACCCCGTCGAAGCTCCACCCTTCAAGGGCCTTGACCAGGGCCGAAGTGTCATCGGTGGAGCCGTGGTTGGACTCGACGGCGTGCACGATCATCTGGGCGGCGGTGAAGCCGTCCGGGGTGAAGATGTCCGTCTTCCCCCCGGCGGCGGTGACGGCGTCGGTCATGGCCTTCTCCACCGGGGTGCCGGCGGCGCCGTCGAAGTAGTGGTTCAGGAAGGAGATCTTCTCGCCGGCCGGGCCGAACAGCGGGTAGGAGGCGGCCAGGTCGAGGCCGGTGACGACCTTGGTGTCGGCGAACACGTCCTGCTGGTTGAGCGCCGTCCACAGGGCCGAGGCGGTGTCGCCGGCCCAGGCGACGAACAGCAGGTCGGGCTTGGCGGTCTTGGCCTGGGTGGCGAAGGGGGTGAGGTCGGTGGCGCTCGGCGGGGCGAGCACCTGGTCGACCGTCGCGCCCTCGGCGCCGAGCACCGCCTTCACGGCGGCCACGTTGGCCTGGCCGAAGGCGTTGTCCTGAGCGAGCACGGTGACCTTCTTGCCCTTGGCGTCACCGACGAACGAGGCCGCGGTCTTGATGTCCTGGTAGGACTGGCGGCCGGAACGGAAGGTGTACTTGTTGAGCCCGGTGGCCTTGTCGGCCGCGGCCGGACCGCTGATGAAGAGCACCTTGTTCTGGGCGGCGATCGGGCCGACCTGGAGGGCCACGCCGGAGGCGGTGGAGCCGGCCAGCACCTTGTAGCCCTTGCCGATCAGGTCCTTGGCGGCGGACACCGCCTTGGCCGGGTCGCCGGCGTCGTCCTGCTCCTCGAACTCGATCTTGTGTCCGTCGACCGCGCCGGTGCCCTTGGTCGCGTAGCTCAGGCCGGCCTTGAAACCCTCCAGGTACTGCTTGCCGTAGGCGGCCAGCGGTCCGGTCTTGGAGTACACCAGGCCGACCTTGATCGGGCCCTTCGATCCACCGTCCGCCGCGCTCGTCCCGGCCGTGCCGGCCTTGGCGCAGCCCGAGGCGAGCAGGACGCAGGCCGCGAGGGCGGCGAGCTTCCGGGTCGGGCCGCCGGTCAGGGAGTCGCCCAGGCGGGCGCCGGAGGCGGTCCTGGAGGGGGCTGTCGAGCTGCGCATGGTGACCGACTCCTGAGGTGCGGCGGGGTGGATGCGGGAACCGTAGGTGTGCGGTGAGAGCAGCGACATGTGCCTGGTCGACGCATCAGCCCACCAGGCTGTGGTGGCAACCGACATACCGTTGGCCGGTCGCCGTCCCCCGGGCTCGTGGGTGTGGCCCACCGACACGGATCCGCACCCACCCATGGGGGCAGCCGCCATGGCTACGGCGGCCCCCGCCCGGTGACGGTGGAGGGGCGCGGAGCCCGTCCGGCGGCAGCCACCCCAGCGGCGCGTCCGACCCGATCCGGCCCAGGCAGGACCTCAGCCCGGCCTGGCACGGCCGTGGGCTCCGCGCGTTTCCCGAGCCCGCCGGCCGCCCCTCTCCGCCTGCCCCTCCGTCCCGCAGCCTCCTTCCTTCCGTCCCCCGCCTGCTCCCCTCCCTCCACCCCTCCGCTCTCCGTTCCTCCCTCCTCCCACTCCCTCACGAGGTGACCCCTTGGACAAGGTCCTGGACTCCCCCGCCGACGCGGTCGGGGACATCCCCGACGGTGCGGTCCTGGCCGTCGGCGGCTTCGGCCTCTGCGGCATCCCGAGCACGCTGATCGGCGCACTGGTGGACTCCGGTGCCACCGGGCTGCGGGTGGTCTCGAACAACTGCGGGGTGGACGACTGGGGGCTGGGCCTGCTGCTGCGGGCGGGCCGGATCGCCCGGATGACCTCCTCGTACGTCGGGGAGAACAAGGAGTTCGCCCGGCAGTACCTCTCCGGCGAGCTGGAGGTGGAGCTGACCCCGCAGGGCACGCTGGCCGAGCGGCTGCGGGCGGGCGGATCCGGCATCCCGGCGTTCTTCACCCCGGCCGGGGTCGGCACCCAGATCGAGGAGGGTGGGCTGCCCTGGCGCTACGCGGCCGACGGCTCGGTGGCCCTGGCCTCCCCGCCGAAGGAGGTCCGGGAGTTCGGCGGCCGTCGGTACCTGATGGAGGAGGCGATCACGGCGGACTTCGCGCTGGTCCGGGCCGAGGTGGCGGACCGGCACGGCAACTGCGTCTTCCACGCCGCCGCCCGGAACTTCAACCCGCTCTGCGCGATGGCGGGCCGGATCACCCTGGTCGAGGCGGACCGGATCGTCGAACCGGGCGAGCTCCCGCCGGACGCGGTGCACCTGCCCGGGGTGTACGTCGACCGGGTGGTGGCCGCCGACCCCGAGGACCGCCGCATCGAGCGCCGGACCGTCCGCCCCGCACTCCAGGAGGCCTGACCCGATGCCCATCGAGACTGCCGACCCCGCCCCCGTCACGGGCACGCCGGCCGCCCCCGCCCTCGACCCGCGCAACGCCCTGGCCGCCCGCGCCGCCCGCGAGTTGCGCGACGGCCAGTACGTGAACCTGGGCATCGGCCTGCCGACCCTGATCCCCAACCACCTCCCGCCGGGCGTCGAGGTGGTGCTGCACTCGGAGAACGGCATCCTCGGCGTCGGCCCGTTCCCGGAAGAGGGCACCGAGCACGCCGACCTGATCAACGCCGGCAAGGAGACGGTGACGGTCGCCCCCGGCGCCTCGTACTTCGACTCCGCCTTCTCCTTCGGCATGATCCGGGCCGGGCGGATCGACGTCTCGGTACTCGGCGCGATGCAGGTGTCGGCCGCCGGGGACCTCGCCAACTGGATGATCCCCGGCAAGATGGTCAAGGGCATGGGCGGCGCGATGGACCTGGTCCACGGGGCCCGTCGGCTGATCGTGGTGATGGAGCACACCGCCCGGGACGGCTCGCCGAAGATCGTCGAGGAACTGTCACTTCCGGCCACCGGTCGAGGAGTTGTGGACCGGATCGTCACCGACCTCGCCGTGATCGACGTGACCCCGGAGGGCCTGCGGTTGGTGGAGACGGCTCCGGGCGTCGACTTCGCGGAGGTCCGGTCGGCGACCGGTGCCACCCTGCTGCCCCCGCTCTGAGCAGTCCGACCCCGTACGGACGGCCGGGTCGCCCCTGAGGGACGGTCCGGCCGTTCCGCTGCCCCGCGAACCACCAGCAGACCACTCGCGGAGCACCCACAAGCCACCCCGGAACCCGAGATTCCCCCGCAATAGCATCAACCCCCGCCATTGCGGCCGGGAACCGGGTCATCTTCATGCCTCGGCGGCGGCGATCTCCCGGACTGGTTGCGATCACCGGTGCGCTCAGGGAGAGTTGAGGAGACCAAGGATCCCGACGTGCCCGGAGGGGAAACGGGAAAGTGCATCGGGATCCCGAATTCGAAGCCGCCGCACCGCCGCACCGCCGCTCCAAGGAACCGATCGCACACGCCGAATGCGCTGGACGGCCCAGCCGATTCGAGCTGA
The DNA here is from genome assembly GCF_053598415.1 of Kitasatospora sp. NPDC001132. Taxonomy (NCBI): domain Bacteria; kingdom Bacillati; phylum Actinomycetota; class Actinomycetes; order Kitasatosporales; family Streptomycetaceae; genus Kitasatospora; species Kitasatospora sp. NPDC001132. The sequence continues at coordinate 53,635 of NZ_JBSFKF010000016.1, forward strand.
CGCCGACCGATTCGGCCCCGTTCCGCCCTGTTCCACTTCCACCCGGACGGCTCCGAGTCGAGGCAAGCCCACGCAGAAGCCGAGCGAGCCTAGCGAGGCGCGAACTCCGGGGGGAGCAGCTATGACCACGCCGCCGTTCTCGCGACGAAAGGGCGTCGGAACGGCCCACGGGCGAGGTCCCGGGCAGCTGGACGAGGCCGCCCTGAGCGCCGTTCCGGTTCCCGAAGCCCCTTACGACTACGGTCACTTCAGCCGTCTCGCCGGCCCGGCGTACGACCCGGACGAGGACGACGACCTCGGCGGCGGCGTCTACTGGCCCGAACCGGCCGCCCGCTACGGCCCCGCGCCCGCGGCCGCCCCGTACGACCCACCCCCCGGCGCCCCGTACGACCCCACCTCGACGACCGCCCCGTACGGCCCCGCCCCGTACGACTACGACCCGCCCCCCGCACCCCCCTACCGCGTCCGGTACCGCAGCCTGCTGCGCCGCGAGCCGCACCGGATCCGCGCCGCCCTGCTGATGATGGCGGCCCCCGTGGTGGAGGCGGTGCTGCTGGTCTGGCTGCTGCTGCCGGAGCACTGGCCCGAGCGGCTGGACGAGACGAACGCCCTGGTGCTCCTGGGCGACAAGGTGATGATCGGCATCATCGCCGTCGTCGAGGTGTTCCGGCTGGTCAACGTCGTCTCCAACACCCACGCCACGCTGGTCGCCCGCGACCCGGTCCCGGTGACACCGGAGGCCGGGACCCGGGTCGCCTTCCTCACCACCTGCGTGCCGGGCAAGGAACCGCCCGAGATGGTGCGGGCCACGCTGACCGCGGCCCGGGCCGTGCGGCACGACGGACCTTACGACGTCTGGTTGTTGGACGAGGGAAACGATCCTGCAATGCAGGCGCTCTGCACCGAACTGGGCGTGCGCCACTTCAGCCGTGCCGGCCGCCCGCACTGGAACCGGCCGAAGGGCCGGTTCCGCGCCGGAACCAAGCACGGCAACTACAACGCCTGGCTCCAGGCCCACGGCGACGACTACGAGTTCTGGGTGTCCGTGGACACCGACCACGTCCCGCTGCCGGACTTCTGCGAGCGGATGCTCGGCTACTTCCGCGACCCGGACGTGGCATTCGTGGTCAGCCCCCAGGTGTACGGGAACTACCGCACCTCGGGCTCGGCCGTCACCAGGTTCTCCGAGAGCCAGCAGTACCTCTTCCACGCCCTCATCCAGCGTGCCGGAAACCGTTACGGCGCACCGATGTTCGTGGGCACCAACAACGCCGTCAGAATCCGGGCGCTCCAGTCGATCGGCGGATTGTACGATTCCATCACCGAGGACATGGCGACCGGCCTGGAGTTCCACCGCAGCCGGAACCCGGAGACCGGGGAGCGCTGGAAGTCCGTGTACACCCCGGACGTGCTGGCGGTCGGCGAAGGGCCGTCCTCCTGGACCGACTTCTTCTCCCAGCAACTGCGCTGGAGCCGGGGCACCTACGAAACCCTGCTCACCCAGTACTGGCGGGTGCTGTGGAAGCTGTCGCCCGGCCGGCTGCTCAACTACTCGCTAATGGTGGGCTTCTACCCGATGGCGGCCCTCACCTGGCTGCTCGGCGGCCTGTCCAGCGTGCTCTACCTGGGCTTCGGCGCCTCCGGCGTGCACGTCTCCTCGGAGATCTGGATGATGCTCTACAGCGACGCCGCCGCGCTCCAACTCCTGCTCTACACCTGGAACCGCAAGCACAACGTGAGCCCGCACGAGCCTGCCGGCTCCTCCGGGGTCGCCGGCATGGTGATGTCGGCGCTCTGCGGCCCGGTCTACGCGGCCTCGCTGCTCCAGGCACTCGTCCGCCGCCGCAGCCGCTTCGTGGTGACGCCCAAGGGCCGCTCGGCCAGTACCGACCGGCTCGGCGCCTTCCGCTTCCACCTGTTCTGGACGCTGGTGTTCGGCGGCGCGATCACCGCCTCCTACTTCACCGGCTACGACCACGCCGCGATGCGCACCTGGGCCTGGATCGCCCTCCTGCTCACCCTCCTGCCGGTCCTGATCACCATCGGCGACGCCGTCCGTCGCCGACGGAGCCGCCCCACCGCCACCCTCACCGTCACCGGCGGCCCGGCCTCGACCCCTGGCGTCCTCCTGGAGAAGCGCCGCCCGCGCCACGCCCGCCACGCCCGCGATCCCCGCGCCTCCACAACCTCCGTACCCCCCGCAGCCCCCGTACCACCCGCAGCCCCCGCACCACCCGCAGCTCCCGTACCGCCCGGACACCCCCTGACACCCACCCACTGACGACCTCCCGAGGGGAGCACCCACGTGAAGATCCACAAGGCCGGCCGCACCAAGCGCCTCGCCCTCGGCAGCACCGTCGCACTGACCGTGGCCGGGATGAACGCGCCGGCCGTCCTCGGCTTCGCCTCCGAGCAGTACCACCACTACGTGATCAACCGCCCCGAGTACAAGGCGCAGTACGGCCACTGGCAGACCCTGTCGCTGCCCGCCGAGTTCCGGGTCAACGCCGTGCACGCGACCCTGCTGCGCACCGGCAAGGTCCTGATCGTGGCCGGCTCCGGCAACGACGAGAAGCAGTTCAACGCCGGCACCTTCAAGAGCCTGCTCTGGGACCCGGCCGAGAACACCTACAAGCTGGTCCCCACCCCGGCCGACATGTTCTGCGGCGGCCACACCTCGCTGCCGGACGGCCGCGTCCTGGTGGCCGGCGGCACCCAGCGCTACGAGAAGCTGGCCGGCGCCGTGAAGAAGGCGGCGGGCGTCATGCGGGTGCGCAACGAGAGCCCGGAGCACGACCGGACCTTCCCCAAGGGCACCGTCTTCGTCTCCCCGAACGGCCACGAGTACGCCAGCACCGCCGCGGTGACCGTCCCGGCCGCGACCAAGACCGGCTCCGGCAAGCAGACCGTGGTCACCGCCGGCGAGCAGCACGTGTACGTGGAGGCGGTCGGCCCGGGCCCGGACTACGCCTCCGACTCCCCCGCCCAGTACCGGATCAAGGGCCTGAGCGGCACGGACGCCCACAACCTGTACGGGCAGAACGAGAAGCTGACCCTGGACAAGCAGGAGTACCAGGGCATCCGCTCCGCCTTCGAGTTCAACCCGGACACCGAGCTGTACGAGCCGGTCACCGACATGGCCCACGCCCGCTGGTACCCGACGCTGACCGGGCTGGGCGACGGCCGGGTGGTCACCGTCTCCGGGCTGGACGACACCGGGGAGATCCTCAACGGCAACGACAACGAGATCTACGACCCGAAGACCAAGTCCTGGTCCAAGGGCCCCGACCACTACTTCCCGACCTACCCGGCGATCTTCCTCACCGCCTCCGGCCGGCTCTTCTACTCCGGCTCCAACGGCGGCTACGGCCCCGGCGACAAGGGCCGCGAGCCCGGCCTGTGGGACCTCTCGAACGGGGCCTTCCAGCCCGTCCCCGGTCTGCGCGACCCCGGCCTGACCGAGACCTCCTCCTCGGTGCTGCTGCCGCCCGCGCAGGCGCAGCGGGTGATGGTGCTCGGCGGCGGTGGCGTCGGCGAGTCCCCGCTGTCCACGGCCCGCACCGACATCGCGGACCTCTCCTCCGCCAAACCGGCCTTCACCCCGGGGCCTGACCTGCCGGCCGGCGGCACCCGCTACCTCAACAGCGTGATCCTCCCGGACGACACCGTCTTCACCACCGGCGGATCCAGTGGCTACCGCGGCCGCGGCGACAGCGACCTGCTCAGGGCGCAGGTGTACCACCCGGATTCGAACAGCTTCAGCACCGCCGCTGAGCCGACCGTCGGCCGCAACTACCACTCCGAGGCGCTGCTGCTGCCGGACGGCCGGGTCGCCGTGCTCGGCTCCAACCCGCTCTTCGCGGACAAGGCCGAGACGCAGCCGGGCGGCTTCGAGCAGCGCATCGAGATCTACACCCCGCCGTACCTGTACCACGGCGACCGCCCGCAGGTCGGTGCCGTTCCGCGGACGGCCAGGCTCGGCGGGTCCGTCACGGTCGGCACCGCCCGGCCGGAGGCGGTCGCCACCGCCAAGCTGATCCGGCCGAGTTCGGTGACCCACGTGACGGACGTCGAGCAGCGCTCGGTGGCCCTGGACGTCACCGGGCGGACGGCGGACGGCGTCTCGCTCGCCCTTCCCGGCAACGCCGACCTGCTGCCGCCGGGCTGGTACATGCTGTTCCTGACGGACGCCGCCGGCACCCCGTCGGTCGCCCGCTGGATCCAGGTCACCGGCTGACGCCCGAGAAACGGCGCGGGCGGCCCCGGCGGAGCGAGCGCCCTCAGCGCGCCGCCCGCGCCAGCCCGAGCGCGTACGGCAGCCAGAACTCGCCCGCCCTGGGCTCGCCCCGGCCGCAGTCGCCGTCCGACTCCCCCGGGTTCTTGATCCACAGGTAGGCGTCCACCCCGGGCCGGCCGGTCTCGGTGGTCGGCCGCTCGCCGAGCGCGCGCCCGGGCGGGTTGCACCAGGAGGCGCCGCCGAGCGCCCCGTTGCCGCTGCGGCTGGTGTCGATGACGAAGTTCTTCCCGCCGAGGGCCGCGGAGAGACTGGCGCCGTACGCCGCGTTCCGGTCGGTGTCGTAGAAGTTGGCGACGTTCACGGCGAAGCCGTCCGCCGCCGCGATGCCCGACTTGCGCAGGGCGGTGGCCAGTTCCGCCGGGTCTTGCGCCCAGCCCGGGTTGCCGGCGTCCAGGTAGACCCGCGCGTTCGGGTTCTTCTTCAACTCCTGGACGGCGAAGGCCAGCAGGCCGTACCGCTCGGCGGCGAGGTCGCCCTTGATCCCGCAGCCGTCCAGGGTGTGCGCGACGGCGTCCGGCTCCAGCACCACCCAGGCCCTGCGGTCCCCGAGGGCCTGCGCGACGCCGGTGATCCAGGCCCGGTAGGCGGCCGCGTCGGGGGCGCCGCCGGCGGAGTACTGGCCGCAGTCGCGGTGCGGGATGTCGTACGCGACGAAGACCGCCGTCCGGCCCGCCTCGGTGGCCTGCCGGCTCACCTGCTCGGCGATCTCCCGGGCGCCCTGTTCGCCGAGCCACTGCGAGGACGGCTGGGTGGCGATCCGCAGCAGCTCGTCGGCCTCCGCCGTCCGGCCCTGGCCGCGCAGCGCGGTCACCTGGCGGGCGGCGTTGGTCCGGTCGGAGACGTAGAAGGCCTGCCCGGGGGGCTGGGCGAGCTCCCCGACCCGCCCCGCGCCGACGCCCCCGCCACCGCCACCGCCCGGACCCGAACTCGCGACGGCGCCCGGCGTGCCGCCGTCCGACCCGCTACAGCCGGAAACGACGGCCATCACCCCGGCCAGCAGCGCCCCCACGGCCCACCGCAACGTCCCCGTCCGCCCCAGCCCGTGCACGTGACGCCCCTCCCCGGACCGGTCCGGCGACCGGTCGGCACCAGCTAAGCACACCCGGTACCGGCCGACGGCCACCGTCGCTGAACGCCAAGTGGCCGTGGACGAACGGGACATCGAACCCGTCCGGCCCACGGCCACCGACACTCGAACCGAGGTGCTCGAACCGAGATGCTCGAACCAGGGCGCTCACACCGAGGTGCTCGAGGCCGGGCTCACGCCTCCTTCAGGTTCGGCACCTGCCAGTCGATCGCCTCGGCGCCGAAGGAGTCCAGCGCGGTGTTGATCTGGGAGAACGGGCGGCTGCCGAAGAACAGCTTGGCCGACAGCGGCGACGGGTGCGCCCCCTGCACCACCACGTGCTTGGTGGTGTCGATCAGCGGCAGCTTCTTCTTCGCGTAGTTGCCCCACAGCACGAAGACGACCGGCTCCTCGCGGTCGCTCACCGCCTTGATCACGGCGTCGGTGAACTTCTCCCAGCCCTTCGCCTTGTGCGAGTTGGCCTCGTGCGCGCGGACCGTGAGCACCGCGTTGAGCAGCAGCACACCCTGCTCGGCCCAGTGCATCAGATAGCCGTTGTCCGGGGCGGGGATGCCCAGGTCGGCGTCCAGCTCCTTGAAGATGTTGCGCAGCGACGGCGGCGTCTTGGTGCCCGGGAGCACCGAGAAGCTCATGCCGTGGGCCTGGCCGTTGTCGTGGTACGGGTCCTGGCCGAGCACGAGCACCCGGACCTTGTCGTACGGGGTGGCCTCCAGCGCGGCGAACTCCTGGCCGCTCGGCGGGAACACCTCGTGCTCCGCGCGCTGGGCCGCCACGAAGGCCGCCAGCTCGGCGAAGTACGGCTTCTCCGTCTCGGCGCCGAGCACCTCGCGCCAGGACTCGGGCAGCTCCAGCCCGCCGCCCGCGCCGGCCTCGACCACGCCCGCCTCGACCGTGTCCGTCACGACATCTACCTCCCACACCGCGGCTGCTGCGCCGCACGCCCTCTTTCACCCCGAACGCTACACAGCCCCACCGACAACTCACGTCCCCGGAGCCGGTCCCGGGCCCGGATGGGCGGCCGCCGCCGGCCCCTACCAGCGGGTACGAAACGGCCCCGCCCCGGCGACCGGCCGGAACGGGGCCCACGACAGAACCGCGGCGGCCGGAGGGCTGCCGGCGCGGGGACGTCCCTAGATCAGCTCGATCAGGTCGGCGATCGACTGGACCACACGGCCCGGACGGTACGGGAAGCGCTCCACGTCGGCGGCGGAGGTCAGCCCGGTGAGCACCAGGACGGTCTCCATGCCGGCCTCCATGCCCGCGACGATGTCGGTGTCCATCCGGTCGCCGATCATCACCGCCGTCTCGGAGTGGGCCCCGGCGGTGTTCAGCGCCTCGCGCATCATCAGCGGGTTGGGCTTGCCGACGAAGTACGGCTCGACCCCGGTCGCCTTGGTGATCAGGGCCGCGACCGAGCCGGTGGCCGGCAGCACGCCCTCGGTGGAGGGGCCGGTCTCGTCCGGGTTGGTGCAGATGAACCGGGCGCCCTGGTTGATCAGGCGGATCGCCTTGGTGAGCGCCTCGAAGGAGTAGGTGCGGGTCTCGCCGAGCACCACGTAGTCGGGGTTGTTGTCGGTGAGCACGTAACCGGCCTGGTACAGCGCGGTGGTCAGCCCCGCCTCGCCGATCACGTACGCGGTCCCGTTCGGCCGCTGGCTCTTGAGGAACTTGGCGGTGGCCAGGGCGGAGGTCCAGATGCACTCCTCGGGCACCTCCAGCCCCATTCCCGCGAGCCGGGCGCTGAGGTCGCGCGGGGTGTAGATGGAGTTGTTGGTGAGGACCAGGAAGGGCTTGCCGGACTCCCGCAGCTTGCGCAGGAACTCCTCCGCCCCGGGGATCGGGGTGCCCTCGTGGATGAGGACCCCGTCCATGTCGGTCAGCCAGGACTCGATGGGCTTGCGGTCTGCCACGTGCGTGTCTCCCGAAGTGTTGCAACGTCATGCGTAGTACGAGGGCCCTGACGCGGCACAGCCTAATCCGCCCGGGTGTCCGGGGACAGAACGTCCCGCCCACCGGAACCTCCCCGGCACTCCCCACCCGCGCACCCCGCCCGCGCACCCCGCCCGCACTCCCCACCCGCGCACCCCGGCCCCGCGCACCCCGGCCCCCGTGCACCAAACCGGGAGCAAGCGGGCGCCCCGTGATTGAGTAGGCGCATGACCCCGAAGACGAGCTCCGGTCCGTTCCGCGTCGGCCTGGTCGGCTACGGCCTGGCCGGTTCCGCGTTCCACGCGCCTCTGATCGCCACCACGCCGGGCCTGCGGCTGGATGCCGTGGTCACCGCCAATCCCGAGCGGCGTGCCCAGCTGGCGCGTGAGCACCCGGGCGCCCGTGCCGTGGACACGCCCGAGCAGCTGCTCGCCGACCCGGACGCGCTCGACCTGGTCGTCATCGCCTCGCCCAACCGCACCCACGCGCCGCTCGCCCGCGCCGCCCTGCGGGCCGGCCTGGCCACCGTGGTGGACAAGCCGCTGGCGGGCACCGCCGCCGAGGCGCTGGAGCTGTGCCGGCTCGCCGAGGAGCGGGGCGTCCTGCTCTCCGTCTTCCACAACCGGCGCTGGGACGGCGACTTCCTCACCGCGAGCCGCCTGGTGCGGGGCGGCGCGCTCGGCCGGGTGCACCGCTTCGAGTCCCGGTTCGAGCGCTTCCGTCCCAAGCCCAAGCCGGGCTGGCGGGAGCTGGCCGATCCGGCCGAGGTCGGCGGCACCCTGTACGACCTGGGCAGCCACCTGGTCGACCAGGCGCTCACCCTGTTCGGGCCGGTCGAGACGGTGTACGCGGAGATCGACGTGCGGCGCGACGGCGCGGTGGTGGACGACGACGCGTTCCTGGCCCTCACCCACGCCTCCGGCACCCGCTCCCACCTGTGGACCAGCGCCGTCACCCCGCTGATCGGCCCGCGGCTGCGGGTGCTCGGCGACACCGCCGGCTACGTCAAGCCCGGCATGGACCCGCAGGAGGCCGACCTGCGGGCGGGGCTGCGGCCGGACGGCACCCGCCCGTGGGGCGCCGACCAGCCCGCGCACTACGGCACCCTCGGGACCGACGAGTCCGCGATCTCGCTGCCGACCGACCCGGGCGACTACCCCGCCTTCTACCGGGGCGTCGCCGCCACCCTGGCCACCCCGGGCACCCCGCCCCCGGTCGACCCGCGCGACGCGGTGGCCGCCCTGGCCGTCCTGGAGGCCGCCCGCGCCTCCGCCGCGACCGGGACGGCGGTCCGCCTGGGCTGACGGACGGCCGCTCCGCCGGCCCGCTGCGCCCTCCCTTGAACCGAGCTCCTACGATGATCGCCATGAGCACCCGGGGGGAGCGGCGGGCCGCACGCAAGGCCGCGGACGAGGAGCGGATCCGCCAGGACCAGGAGCGGGACCGGCGGTTCAGCGCGCGCGAGAGCGCCGGAGCGTTGGCGCTGCAGCGGAAGGCCTGGGCCCGCGGGGACCGGACCGACTTCGGCGGGTGCGTGAAGGCGACCGGGCCGGACGGCCGACCGGTCCTGATCGCGATCGAGCGGCCGTACGGGTACCGGGAGCCCGCGAAGGGCAGCTTCGTCGAGAAGCTGCTGAACGTCCTCGCCGTCATCCCCTTCATGGAGATCGTCGCCGTTGCGGTCGTCGTGCTGTTCCTGACGTTCCGCTGGCTGTTCATCGAGCTGACCGGCCGCCCGCACTTCGTGGTCACCGCCCGCCCTGAGGGGGGTGGTGACGAGCAGGTGGTCACCAGGACCCGGCGGCGCCCTGCCGCGATCAAGGCCGCGACGGCCCTGGCGGACGAGGTGGATCGCAGCGGGACCGCCGCCCTCACACCCCGATGACCTCCACCGCCGGGCCCAGCCCCCGGAAGTCCGCCACGTTGCGGGTGTACAGCGGCAGCCCGTGGGCCGAGGCCACCGCGGCGATCATCAGGTCTATCCGCCGCGGGCGCGGCTGCCGCCCCGCGGCGATGGTGAGGGTGACCAGCGTCCCGTAGCGGGCGGCGGCGGCCGCGTCGAAGGGCAGTGGGTCGAAGTCCGCCATCGCCGCGCCCAGCACCTCCAGCCGGGCCGCCCGGCTGGCCGGGTCCCTGGCCATCGACACGCCCTGCTGCAACTCGGCGAAGGTGATGGCGGTCAGCTCCGGTACGGCCGGCAGGTCGGACGGGCTGAGCAGCGCCAGATCGATGTACACGCAGGTGTCCAGCACCCCGGCCGGCCTTCGTCGGGGCGCCCTGCGGCGCTCAGCCACGCCGCCGCTCGAACGGGTCGTCGCCCTCGTCCCCCACCAGTTCCTCGGGCCCGAAGTGCTCCTCGGCCTCCTTGCGCATCTGCTGGTAGTCCACCCGCGGCAGCTTCACGTGCCGCGCCACCAGCTCCTCCGCCGTGAGCCGCCGGCGCCCGGACACCGGCCGCAGCTCGGCGACCTCGACCCCGTTCCTGGTGATGTGGAAGGTCTCCCCCGCCTCCACCGCGTCCATCACCGCGGCGGAGTTGTTCCGGAACTCCCGCTGGGTAATCGTCTTCACCCTTCCACGGTAGCCCCGCGTAGCACCGCCGGCTACACCCCCCGCACGTCCCGCCCCCTCGGCCGGGAAGGGCACCTTCGAGCACGAACGGAAACGGAGCGACGACGGGCGCGGGCGCGGGCGGGGACGCACCGCCGGGGAAATCCCCGACGGGCGGGAACCCTGCGGCTCGGAGGATCGTCGTGCTGGTACGTCAGGGAGCCGAGGACACCGGGAGGGGGAGGGCGCCGTGGCCGTGGTCGCGATGCTGCTGGGCCTGCTCCGGGTGTTGACCGGGGAGTCGGTGGCCGACAGCGGGACGCTGGCGTCGGTTGCCGCCGTGGCGGCCGTGGTGCTGGTGGCCGGGGCGGTCGCCGGGGCACTGGCCGGGGCGCGGCTGCTGGGGGCACGGGCACCGGCGGCGGTGCGCAGCGGGGTGCTGCGGCGTCGGGCGTTCGGTACGGCGTTCCTTCCGCAGCGTGATCCGGACGCCCGGGGCAGGCGACGCCCCAGGGCGCCGGGAGCGGCCCCGGCGGCCGCGTGAACCCTCTTCCGCCGGTCTTCCGCGAGTCTTCCGCAGGACCGTAAGACCGTAAGACGTTCTCCGTGGCCGTCCTCCGCCGATCACTCATGTCCTGAGACCCCGGAGGGCTCGCTTCACCATGTCCGTACTCGCCGTTCTCGACCCGGCCGTCGCCGTGGCGCACGCCGTCGTCGCCGCCGTCGCCCACCTGGTGCCGACCGCGCCGGCCATCGTCCTGTTCACCGTCGCCGTCCGGCTGGCGCTGCACCCGCTGGCGCGGGCGGCGGCGCGCGGGGAGAAGGCCAGGGCGCGGCTGGCGCCGAAGGTCGCCGCGCTGCAGCACAAGCACCGGGCCCGGCCGGAGAAGCTGCGGGAGGCGATGGCCGAGATGTACCGCAAGGAGCAGGTGTCGCCGTTCGCGGGGTGCCTGCCGCTGCTGGTGCAGATCCCGTTCTTCTCCGTGATGTACCGCCTGTTCACCACCCCGAACGACCTGCTGGACCGCACCCTGTTCGGCGTGCCGCTGGGCCTGCGCGTCACGGGTGCGCACGGCGCCGGGCAGTGGGTGGTGTTCGGGGTGCTGTTCGCCGGGCTGGCGGCGGTCGGGGTCGTCAACTTCCGCCGGGCCCGGCGCGCGGCCGCGGCGGCGGCAGCGGCATCGACGGCGAAGGCTCCGGCCCGGCCGGGGGCGGCGCTGCTGCCGTATCTGTCGTTCGGGTCGGTGCTGTTCGCGGCGCTGGTGCCGGTGGCCGCCGTGCTCTACCTGCTGACGACCGGCGTCTGGTCGGCCGCCGAGCGGGCGTGGCTGCACCGGGACGGGACGCCCGTCCCGGCGGCCTCGGCGATGGGCTGACGGTCCATCAGAAGTGGTGCAGCAGCTCGGGGAAGGTCCCGAGCTGCAGCGTCGCCTCGTCGGGGCCGAGTTCCGTGTGCTCCAGCACCCAGGTGTGCTCGTGCGGGATGAAGACGGTGCGCAGGCCGGCCCGGCGGGCGGGGGCGATGTCGGACTTGGGCGAGTTGCCGATCATCCAGGTCCGGCCCGGGTCGAGGCCGAGGTCGGTGGTGAGCTGCCGGTAGGTGTCGACCGACTTCTCGGCGACGATGTGGACGCCCCGGAAGTGGTGGTCGATGGTGGACTCGGTCACCTTGCGCCGCTGTTCGTCCTGGTCGCCCTTGGTGAGCAGGAGCAGGTGGTGGCGGTCGGCGAGGGCGGCCAGGGTGTCGGCGACGCCGGGGATCAGTTCGACGTCGCGGCTGGTCAGCGGGGTGAGCAGGTCGTCGATGCGGGCCTGCTCCTCGGCCGTGGGGGTGCGGCTGTTGAGCTGCTGCAGGCAGTCGGCGAGGCTCTGCCGGAAGACGGTGGCGCCGTAGCCGAGGGTGGCGGAGTTGGCGGCCTCGATCTCGTTCAGCAGGGCCCTGGTGCGCACGTGCTCGGCCGGGGCGGCGACCCAGTTCAGGAAGCCGTCGATGACCCGCTCGAAGAGGACGTTGTTCTCCCAGAGGGTGTCGTCGGCGTCGAAGATCAGGGTCTGGTCGGTGTGCATCCGGTGGTCTCCAGGGGACATCGCTCGGGCGGCAGGGGGCAGTCGGGCGGGCAGCGGCGGGAGTCGGTCAGGCGGGCGGCAGCAGGCGGGCGGCGCGGTCGAGGGTCTCGCGGAGGTTCTCCTCGGTGGTCCGTCGCCCGGCCTCCTCGACGGTGAGCCACTCCAGCGGGGCGGCCGGGTTCTCCGGCCGGGCCGACTCCGGGGTGCCGGTGGCCAGCAGGAAGCGCAGGTCTGCGTGCTGGTGCGCGGGTTCGGCGGGCGAGGCGGGGACGGGCACCACGGCGAGGTGGACGAGGGCCGGGCCGGGCCAGGGGGTGAGGTCGGTCAGGCCGGTCTCCTCCAGGCCCTCGCGCAGGGCGATGTCCAGCGGCCGGGTCTCCCCCGGGTCGCCGTGGCCGCCGACGTGCAGCCAGGCCTGCTGGCGGACGTGCCAGCGCAGCAGGACGCGGCGGGTGGGCGGGTGGACGATCAGCGCGGAGGCGGTGAAGTGGAGCGGGAAGGTGTCCCTGTTCCAGGCGTCGGCGACGTCGAGGAGCCGGCGGGCCCGCTCGTGGTCGGCGGTCTCCACCGGCCCGTGCGGGCGGTGGTCCGCCAGCAGTCGGGCCAGGTCGGGGCTCTGGGACGGGCCGCCCGTGGTCACCATGGATCTGCGCTCCTCGTTCCGCTCCGGGACCGCGCGGTCGGGGGCGAGCGGTCGGCCCCGGGGCTTCGGGTTCCGGCGAACCCGCGCAGCCTAGCCCGGCCCGCTCGGGCGGCCCACCGGTTTTCACCGCCCACTCCACCGCCCACCCGCCGTACAGACCGCCGCCCGCACCGCCCCGCACACCGCCCCGCACCCCTCCGACAGCCGTCCGCGACAGACGTTCCACCGGTGGACACCTCCCGTACCACCACCGGCGCCCCACCCGGTCGGGGCGTTCCCCCGGAGGCCGTAGCCTGTGGTGATCGTTTCAGGACAGGTGGAGGGAAGTCGTCATGGTGGCTGCTCCGGCACTCGCCGAGCTGCGCGAGGTGTGCCAGCCGCAGGCCAAGCTTCAGAGCCGCAACGGCGAGCACTGGGCGGGCCGGATGTACATGCGGGCGATCTCGCTGCGGACGACCCGGCAGCTGGTGCGCACCTCGGTGTCGCCGAACACCCTCACCTGGGTGATGGTGGTGTGCGGGATCGGCGGCGGCGCGGCCCTGCTGATCCCGGGTCTGACCGGCGCGGTGCTGGCCGCCGTGCTGTTCCAGCTGTTCCTGCTGTTCGACTGCGTGGACGGCGAAGTGGCGCGCTGGAAGCGCCGGTTCAGCATGGCCGGGGTGTACGTGGACCGGCTCGGCGCCTATCTGGCGGACGCCGCGCTGATGATCGGCGCGGGCGTACGGGCGGCGCGCGGCGGGTCGGAGCTGTGGGTGTCGGCGGGGCTGGCGGCCGCGCTGGGCGTGGTGCTGCTCAAGGCCTCGACCGACCTGGTGGACGTGGCCCGGGCCCGCAGCGGGCAGCTCCCGGCGACCGAGGAGTCGACGCAGCCGCGTTCCCAGGGCATCGCGACGGCCCGCAGGCTCGCCTCGGTGTTCAAGATCCACCGGGTGACGAACGGCATCGAGGCCTCGCTGGTGCTGCTGGCGGCGGCCGCGGTGGACGCGGGGCTCGGCAACCTGGACGCGACGCGGTGGACGCTCGCGGGCATCACGGTGATCACCTGGGGCATGGTGGTCGCGCACCTGGCATCGATCCTGTCCTCCTCGCGACTGCGCTGAGCGCGCGGGCGGACGGGCGAACGGACGGACGAACGAAGGGACCGCCGGAATCGGCAACGCGCCCTGCAGGGAGGTCGACTCTGCCGACTTCCCTTGCAGGGCGCGCCACTTCGCCGGGAGGAGGCTCAGCGGCCGGAGCGGCTCGCGGACGCGGAGGACCCGGCGGCGGACGCAGAGGACGAGGCAGTCAAGCCGGCCCGGCCGGTGGCGGTGGTGGCGGTACGGACGGAACGCTTCAGGGCCATATGCATGACAGGATCCCTTTCCGGGAGGGGGAGCCGAGGGAGGGCCGAGGAGGGCCGAGGAGACGGAAGTCGCGCCGCGGCCGGTCAGCTCAGCGGCTTGCCGGTGCACCAGGCGTCGCCCCAGGCCGTCGTCGCGACGCAGTTGTGGCCGCCCTGCCCGTAGCTCGCACCCGCGCTCGAGCCCGTCGGCGTCGCATCGTCGAACACGGAGGCACCGGCCGGGGACACCCCGCCCAACCAGGCGGCGGCGCCCAGCGCGACCGCGGCCAGGGTCCGCGTCACGATTCCTCGCATGCCGACAACTCCCATCACTTCGGGGACAGTTCCACACGTTCCGGGCCTCTCCGCGGTTCCCGCCGCAGCGCCCGGCCCGTGCTCGCCACCCTGCCAGGCGGCGGATGGCCACGGCATCCCCCGCAAGGGATCATGAGCCTGCCTGGCAGCTTTAGGAGGCATGCGATGGACCCCGAGACCGGCCCCGATCCGACCGTCGACGTACCCGCACTCGACAGCACCGCCGTCACCCTCTACCGCTGGACGGTGGTGAACGAGCAGCTCACCCCGGCGACCCTGGCGCGGGCGGCATCGGAGACCGACCTGAGCCTGGCGGAGTGCGAGGCGGCCGTCCGGCAGCTCACCGGGGCCTGCCTCTTCCAGGAGCTGCGCTCACCCGACGGCCCCGCGGGCGACACCCCCGCGGGCGAGACCCCCTCCGGCGAGGCCCCCGCCCGCGGCGGCCCGATCGCCTGGCGGCCCGTCAGCCCCCAGGCCGCGACCGCGCAGCTGCTCTCCGCCCGTGACACCGCCCTGCGCGCCCGGGAGGAGGCCCTGCGCGAGCAGCGGCGGCTCGTCCAGCGGCAGCGCGACGGCCTCGCGGCGCTGGTGCCCGTCTACGTCCAGGCCCGCCAGCACGCCTTCCCGCAGGGCACCATCGACCGCCTGCCGGACAAGTTCGCGGTGCGCTCGATGCTCGCCGACGTGATCGACTCCTGCCGCAGCGAGGTGCTGGTCTCCAAGCACGGCGGCGCGTTCTCCCCCGCCGCCCTGCGCGAGGCGCTTCCGCGCGACCTGGAGCTGCTCGACCGGGGCGTCCGGATGCGGAGCCTCTACCAGCACGCGACCCGCTTCGACCAGCCCACCCGGGTGCACGCGGAGCAGCTCATCGAGGCCGGCGCGGAGATCCGGACGCTGCCGGAGGTGCTGCCGCAGCTGATCATCGTCGACGGCACCCTGGCCCTACTGCCCGCCAGCTCCGGCGGCGCGCTGATCATCCGGGAGCCCGACCTGATCAGCTACCTGCTGACGGTCTTCGAACGGGACTGGGAGAACGCGACCCCGTTCGCCAGCGGCCCGCAGGCCGCGCACGACGTCACCAGGACGATGAAGCAGAGCATCCTGGTGCTGCTCGCGAAGGGCCTCAAGGACGAGTCCATCGCCCGCCGCCTCGGCATCTCCCTGCGCACCTGCCGCCGGCACGTCTCGGACCTGCTGGACAGCCTCGGCGCCCACAGTCGCTTCGAGGCCGGCGTGGTCGCGGAGCGACTGGGCCTGACCTCGCACCCGGCACCCGCCACCCCCACCGCAGGAACCGACGAACCCGCGCCGGAGACGCCCACACCGCAGACCCCCGCACCGACCGAGCCTGCACCGACGGCGGCCTGCCCCGCCTGTGACGGGCCACTCCCGGCACCCGCCCCCTCCCCCGACGGCCGGCACCCGGGCGGCCGACCGCCCCGCTACTGCTCGCCCCGCTGCCGCTCCCGCGCCTACCGGACCCGCCGACGGGAACAGGCGGGCGGCGTCACCTGAGCAGCGAGCCGCCGGCGTCACGTAACCCGGCGACGGCGTGACGTAACCCGGGCGTGGGCGGCGGGACCGCGGGCGTCCACGGCGAGTCGGCGCGAGCGCGGGCTCACCGGCGCGGGTCGCTCCGACTCGTGGCGCCGGCCGGGCGGCCCCGGGCCACCGGGGACGCGCGGGGCCTCACCGCGGCGCAGGGCTTCACCGCGGCGCAGGCCCGGAGGACGTTCGGAACCGAGTGGGTGACCGGCACCGTGCGGGAGGTGCTCGGGCGCCCGCCGCGCGACGCCCACAGTCGGGTGCGGGATCGCGCGGCGGACGACGGACGGGCCCGCGTCAGTAGCGGACGGCCTTGACCACCACCGGGATCAGGGTCTTGTCGGCCGGCTGCCGGCTGAAGGCGACGGGCTGGGCCTTGCCGTTCGCCGGGACGTTCTCGGCTCCGACGACGGCGCTGTCCACGGCCTTGCCGCCGGCGTCGGTGAAGTCGACCTGGACCGCGTAGGAGGCCGCGTTGGGCCCCGGGTTCTGGATCGTGACGACCACGGCGTGCAGGCCCCCGGTGTTCTGCCGCGGGACTCCGGTGATGGTGATGTCGCCCTGCGCGTTGCCGCCGTCCGTGACCCCGCTGAGCACCGAGGCGGCCTTCTCCTGGGTCGCGGACTGCTGGGCCGACACGGACGCCCCGAAGGCGGACGCCCTCGCGGAGAGCGAGGCGGCGGCCTCGGAGGCGGCCGCCGAGGCCGAGGCGGCCGCGGCCGACGCCGAGGCCAGCAGCGACTGCGCGGCGGAGGCGACGGCTGAGGGCGGCTCGCCGGAGAAGGCGCTCGTGTTGGGCGCGGTGGCCGTCGGCGAGCCGGCCGCCGTGCCCGACGGGCTGCTGCCGCAGGCCGCGAGCACCACGGCGCCGGACGCCGCCACGATCAGCGCGACCGTGCGCTGCGGTGTCCAGCTCCGGCCCGCTCGCCCGTCACCGCCCGCGCGACGGCCGGGCGGCGGACGGTGGCCGGTTCGGCCGTGGCTGGGGGGACTGTGGAGTTCACGCACCGAGGATCCCTCTCCTGGTCGGTGTTCGGCGGCCGAGGGGCCCGTACGTCCCCATGCTTGGCAACATCCCGCTCCACAGCGACAGCTCCTGACCCGTCCGAGTGGGCCGCCCCGCGCGGAGGCGGCCCGACCGGAGCCGGAGGCGGCCCGACCGGAGCCGGACGGGACCCGCCGGGCCCGGACGGGACCCCGGGCGCGGGGCTCAGGCGGTGGCCGGCTTCCCCGCGTCGGCGGCCGCCGCGTCGGCGCCCGCCGCCTCCTGGGCCGGGACGGCGCGCAGCTGCGGCCCCGGCGGCGCGGGGATGGCGGCGGCGACGGCGGCCGCGATCAGCGCGACGGCGCAGCCGATCACCAGGCCGACCCGGAAGCCGCCCTCCGAGGGCAGGGTGTGCCCGCCGAGGGTGACGGTCAGCTGCGACAGCACCACACCCATCACGGCGGCGGACACCGAGGTGCCCAGCGAGCGCATCAGAGTGTTGAAGCTGTTCGCCGAGGCCGTCGCGGTCAGCGGCACCGCGCTCATGATCAGCGCGGGCATTGCGCCGTAGGCGAGGCCCACACCGCTGTTGCAGACGATCGTGACGACCAGCACGCCCCAGGTGGAGCCCATCAGCGGCAGCGCCAGCCCGTACCCGACGGCGATCGTCAGCGCCCCGGCGACCAGGGTGAACTTGGGTCCGCGGGCGGCCGACAGCTTGCCGCCGAGCGGGGAGACGACCATCATCATCAGCCCGCCGGGCGCCATCCACAGGCCCATCGCCAGCATCGACTGCCCCAGCCCGTAGCCGGTGGCCTCCGGCAGCTGGAGCAGCTGCGGGATGATCAGCGCCTGGGCGTACATGCCGAAGCCGACCAGCACGGAGGCGGCGTTGGTCAGCAGCACCCGCGGGCGCGCGGTGACCCGCAGGTCGACGAGCGGCTCGGTCACGCGCAGCTCCCAGCGGGCCCAGAGCATCAGGATCGCGGCGGAGGCGGTGAACAGGCCGAGGGTGCGGGTGCCGCCCCAGCCCCAGTCGCCGCCCTTGGAGACGGGCAGCAGCAGGCAGACCAGACCGGTGCTCAGGCCGATCGCGCCGACGAAGTCGAACCGGCGGCCGGCGGAGCGGCCGCCCGCGGTGGAGCGGCCACCCTCGGCGGGCGAGGCCACGGTGGGTGAGGCCGGTGAGGCCGGTGAGGCCGGTGAGGCCGGGATGACGGTCCAGAGCATGCCGATGATGACGACGGTCAGCACGGCGGTGCCCCAGAACAGCACGCGCCAGCTGGCGTAGTCGGCGACGCCGGCCGCGATCGGCAGGCCGAGGCCGCCGCCGATCCCCATGGAGGCGCTGACCAGCGCGATCGCCGAGCCGAGCCGCTCGGGCGGCAGGACGTCGCGCAGCAGGCTGATGCCGATCGGCACCAGGCCCATGCCCATGCCCTGCAGCGCCCGGCCGGTGATCATCGGCAGCACGGAGTCGGCCACCGCGCACAGCACCGAGCCGAACAGCAGCGGGACGCAGGAGCCGATGAGCATCGTCCGCTTGCCCAGCAGGTCGCCGAGGCGGCCGCTGATCGGGACGAAGACGGCGGCGGAGAGCAGGGTCGCGGTGATGACCCAGGAGGCGTTGGACGCGGTGGTGCGCAGGAGTTGCGGGAGTTCGCTGATCAGCGGGGTGACCAGGGTCTGCATGATCGCGGCGACGGTGCCGGTGAAGGCGAGCGTCGCCACGATCGGACCGGTACGGGCGGTGGGGGCGGGGCCGTTGATGACGGGCCTCCTCGGGCATTCGGGGGACGCAGGCGTGTGCAGTTCGCACATCATGTGCAGATAGCACAGGCTGCTCAGGCTACACATGATGTGCATCATGCACATCGTGTGGGATGCGCACATCTCTGGCATACTGGACGTGATCGACGAAGAACCCGCAGGTCAACGCGGTGATGAAGGGACTTCGACATGGCCGGCCCCACGCACGAGGTAGCCCTCGAGTTCCTGGTGTTCGCCCGGCACCGCGACCTCAACCAGGTCGACGACCGCCGCCCCGAGGGCAGCCAGCTCGAACGCAGCGCCTACATCCTGCTCAGCCGCGTCGCGGCCCAGGGGCCCATGTCGATCGGGCAGCTCAGCGACGCCTTCGGGCTGGACGTCTCCACGCTCAATCGCCAGACCGCGGCGCTCACCGCCGCCGGGCTCCTCGACCGCATCCCGGATCCGGACGGCGGCATCGCCCGCAAGTTCCGCCTGACCGAGGAGGGCCGGCGCCGACTGGACGACGAGCGCGAGGCGCACGTCCGGGCGCTCGACCTGGTGATGGCGGACTGGCCGGAGGAGGACATCGCCACCTTCGCGGCGTACCTGCGCCGTTTCAACACCGGCATCGAACGGATCGACGGCCGCCCCTGGCCCCGGGGTTGAGGGTGCCGGCTTCGGCCCCGAGGCCCACCGGGGGCTCGGACGGTGAAGCCGGACGGGTGGAGCGGGAGCGGTCAGGGGCGGCCAGGGTCGGTCAGGGGCGGTTCAGGAGCGCTTGAAGACCTCGACCGCGTCGTCGGCGGCCTCCACCACGATCGAGTGCAGGCTCTCGATGCGGGAGACGATCGCCTCCCGCGGGCCCTGCCGCCAGACCTCGCTGCCGTAGAAGGCGTCCTCCTGCGCGCGGTGCTGCTCGATCGAGTCGAACGCCCGGATCAGGTACGCCTCCTCGTGCCCGTCCTCGTCCACGAGCGACGCCCCGTGGTCGACGACCCGGATGCCGGCCGCCCGCAGCAGCGGGACGGCCTCCTCGCCCATCACCCGGACGAAGTCGGCACGCGTACCCGGCTTGAGGCGGTAGGTGCGGATCTCGAGTATCACGTTTTCCCCTCCGAGTGGTTGACGCCCTGTGACACCGGAGGACCGTCCCCCGGCCGGGGCGGGCGGAAGCCTACGCGGGAGCGCGGAGCCGCGCGCGGGAGTCGGCCCTGGCCGAGTCCTGCGCTCGAGCCGGACGCACCGTCGACGGCGGCGCGATCACCGGGGCCCGACCGTCAGCCGACCGGGGCGACTTCGGCGAGCAGGGCGGGGCCGGCCCAGCCGGGCGCCGCGCCGGGGCCGGCCGCCTCGGCCTCGCGGACGAGGGCGATCAGACGGGCGTTGGCCGGGGCGGTGAGGCCGTGACGCTCGGCGAGGGCGACGATCTCGCCCTGGAGCGAGTCGATCTCGGTGGGGCGTCCGCGCTGGAGGTCCTCCCACATCGAGGAGCGGGCGGTGGCGTCGATCTGCAGGCTGGCCCCGGCCAGCTCGTGGAACTGCGCGTCCGACAGTTCGAGCACCTGCGGCATCACCTCCGGCGGCACCGGGCCGAGCTGGGCCGGCTCCACTCCGGCGGCCCGGAACACCGCCAGCGCCTCCAGCTGGCAGCGTGCCACGCACCGCCGGTACGCCAGCTGCCCGACCTGCTCGCGCAGCGGCAGCCCGGAGAGCGCGTTGACGGCGTTGTTCAGGTTCATCAGCAGCTTCGCCGCCTGGACGGCCGGCATGTCCGACCGCAGTTCCAGCAGCAGGCCGCTCTCCCTGGCCGCGTCGGCGAGGGCGTCCGCGCCCTGCTCTCCCGCCAGCATCAACGAGCCGCCGCTGCCCTGGTGGAAGGCGGCGGGGCCGGTCCGCACCACGTTGTACGGGACCATGCCCGCCAGCACCCGGTGGGACGGCAGCGCGGCCGCGAGCACCTCGGTGTTGCGCAGCCCGTTCTGGAAGCTGACCACCACCGTGTCGGGGCCCAGGTGCGGGGCGAGTTCCCGGGCGGCGGTCCCGGTGTCGGCGGACTTCACCGTGACCAGGACGTAGTCGGCGCCGGCCACGGCCTCCGGGCCGGCGGCGGCGGTCAGCTCCCGTACCTCGCGGCGGGCCTCGCCCGGGCCGGTGAGGGTCAGCCCGTCCGCGTCGATCGCCGCCATCGCGGCGGGGCGGCCGACCAGGGTGACCTCGGCGGTCGAGGCGAGCATGCCGCCGAGGTGGCAGCCGATGGACCCGGCGCCGAACACGGCGATCCGGAGCCTGCGCTGGGCGGGGGTGGTGGGCACGGTGCGGCTCCAGAACGAAGGCGAGGACGACGAGGAGGAGGAACGGGGGTGTGGGGCCGGCCGGTCAGTCGAAGTGGTCGGGGTCGGAGAGGGTGATCTGGTCCCACAGCGGGCGGGCCTGGAACCAGCCGGCCAGCGAACTCCCCAGCTGGTCGCGGGTCTTCAGCGCGGTCTCCCGGTCGATCAGCTTCGGCGTGCCGGCCGCCATCGCGAGCAGCTGCGCCTGGCAGGAGCGCTCCATGGTGACGAACCACCAGACCGCCTCGGCCACCGTCCCGCCGACCGTCAGCAGGCCGTGGTTCTGCAGGATCACGGCCTTGTGGTCGGCCAGCGCGGCGGCGACCCGCTTGCCCTCCTCGGTCTCGGTCACCACGCCCCGGTAGTCGCTGTACAGCCCGTGGTCCTCGAAGAAGGCGCAGGCGTCCTGGGTGATCGGGTCGAGCGGGATGCCGAGGCTGGAGAAGGCCTTGCCGTACAGCGAGTGGGAGTGCGCGGCGGCGACGGCGTCCGGGCGGGCCGCGTGCACCTGGGAGTGGATCGCGAACGCGGCCCGGTTCACCGGCCGGGTGCCGCGCAGCAGGGCTCCGTCGTGGTCGACCAGGACCAGGTCGGAGGCCTTGATCTGGTTGAAGCTCATGCCGAACGGGTTCACCCAGAACCAGTTCGGGTTCTCCGGGTCACGGACGGTGATGTGCCCGGCGACGCCCTCCGAGAAGCCGAACCGGCCGAACAGGCGGAAGCCTGCCGCGAGTTGCTCCTTCCGGTACTGGCGCTCCTCCTCGACGGTGTCGAAGACCGGCGGCAGCGGCAGGGTCACCCCTTCCGGGGCCGGGCCCACGACGCCGGTCGCCGCGTACGGGTCGGTGGGCTGCTGCGGTGCGGACATGGCGACTCCCGGGGCTGCGACGGCGGGGCAGGGGGTGGATCAAGCCAAAGACATGTTCGAAAGATACATACCTTTGGCAATGATCTCGTGCCTATGATCAATCTGATCACCGATCATGGAGAGGGGCAATGATGCGCAAGGCATTGGCAGCACTGGCAGTTGGGATCGCCGCCGGTACGGCCCTGCTCGGCGGCGCCTCGGTCACCACCGTCGCCGGCCAGTGGAACGAGCCCAACCAGGACGTCGTGGTCCAGTGGAACGAGCCCAACCAGTCGGGCCAGTGACCAGCCCGCTGCTTCGCGACGCGTTATCCGCCCCGGCCCCCTTCCGGGACCCGGAGAAGACGTTCGGGCAGTTCCTGGAAGAGAAGTGGACAGCCGTCTGCCGAGGCCTGGGGACAGGCGAGTCGGAGACGGCGCGCATCCTGCGGGAGCTTCGGGACGTGCTCAGCCCGTGGGGCGACCGCGCCATCGGGACCAGGTGCGATCCTCCTTCCTTCGTGTCGTCCGACGGCTTCCCCGCCGAGCTCTCCGTCAGCTGGAAGGCGGGAGAGCCGGAGGTCCGCATCCTGTTCGAGTCGCTGAGCAGCGATCGCACCCCACTCGGATACCAGGAAGCCGGACGGGAGTTGACGCTCCGGCTCGCCGAGCGGCCGGGGGTGAGCATCGAACGGTACCTCGACGTCGAGGACCTGTTCGTCACGACCGCTCCCGACCACAACCGGCCCACCATCTGGCACTCCCTGGCCTGGCAGCCCGGCGAGCGGCCGCACTACAAGGTCTACCTCAACCCCCAGGCGCACGGCCTGGACCGGACGCACGAGATCATGGCCGAGGCCATGCACCGACTGGGGCTGGAGAAGGCCTGGGAGCCGGTGGGTCGACGGTGCGAGGAACTCGCGCTGCGCGGGCACGAGGTGGAGTTCTTCGCACTCGATCTGGACGGCGGCAGCGCCTCCCGGGTGAAGGTCTACTTCCGCCATCTCCCGATGATGATGGACGAGTTGGACACGGTGGCCGCACTGTCCCACCGCCACGACTCGGCGCGGGCGGCGCGGGCCCGTGCCGTGATCTACGGGCGGGACGGCGGCACGGTGGACAACGAGCCGATGACCTGCCTGGCGTTCCGCGAGGGTGCGACGGGGCCCGAGGAGGCCAACGTCTACCTGCGGCTGCCGGGGAACGCCCGGAGCGATGCCGAGGCGGCCGCGCGGATCGCGGAGCTGATGCGGATCGAGGGGGTCGACCCGCGCCCGCACGCCGAGATGCTGAGGCGACTGACGGCCGGGGTCGAGGAAGGCGACACCGGTGTGCAGGAGCTGTGCAGCTACCGCACCATCGCGCCGGGGATTCCGGCGCACATCGGGCTCTACCTGCGGTTCAACACCTACGCCGGGACCTACGCCGGGCCGGTGAACTGAGCAGGCCATCGGGGTCCGGATCACCCGAATTCCATGCAAGCACCCTCCCGGGACCGGGGCCTTCCGAGGTCGCAGGCTCGGGTGCGGGCGGTGGCTCTACGTAGCCTCCGCCCGGTGGTGGACGTCGCGGTTGCGCCTGAACTCGCGGATGAGCGCGAGGAGGTTGATCAGAGTGCTGGCCGGGACGTTGCCGATGTCGACCAGCGGACGGCCGTGGAGGTTGGTTCCACCCGGGGTCACCGAGGGCCAGAGGAGGCCGAATTCGCGGCCCTCGGTGCGGAGTTCGACGATGAGTTCGGTGACCTGGCGCGAGGTGAGGTGGAGGAGCGCCGGGTCGGCGGGGTGGATGGGGTGGTGGGCGCTCACAGAGCACCGTCCTGGTGGAGCTCGAACCAGACGGTCTTGCCGAGGTGTTGGGGGTCGACGCCCCAGCGGTGGGTGAGGCCGGCGACGAGCTGGAGGCCCCGGCCGGTCTCGGAGAGGAGGGAGAGGGGGCCCTTCTCCGGGGGGAGCGGACTGCGGTCGGAGACCGCGACGCGGAGGGTGTTGGCGCGGTGGTGGATCAGGATGACCGGGGAGGTCGTCTCGCCGTGGCGCCAGGCGTTGACGATGAGTTCGACCATCGCGAGTTCGGCGTCCGCGATGAGGGAGGGCGGCCAGCCGGCGCTGGTCATCCCGTCGCGCAGGGCGTCGCGGGAGAGGGTGAGGGAGGGGGAGTTGAGGTTACGCACAGCGTCTCCCAGGGGGATGGAAGGGTGAGCCGAGCGAGCTGTCGCCGTGAGCCAGCCCGGGCATGGGTGCTCTTCGGTGCGAGGCAGCGTTACTGACGCCCGCATCGGTGATCGGTGCGTCACTGACTGTAGGGCATCACTGGCACATGTACCGGCACTTCTACCTAACCCTTCACTCGATCGATGGATTGCTAGACCCCTCGCGGGATTGCGATGGATGCTTGGGGCATGCCACCTGGAACCACCCCGTCTGCCCGACAGGAACGAGTCGGCATCGAGCTGCGGAAGATGCGCGACTGCGCCGGACGCACAACTGCCGAGGCTGCCGCACTGTTTGGGTTCTCTCGAACGAAGATCACGCAGATCGAGAAGGCGCAGTACCCCATCAGTGCCGAGCGCGTGAGGATGCTCGCCTCCGATTTCCAGGAGGGCGACACCGCCTACATCGAGGCGCTCGCCGCCATGGCCGAGGAGCGTCACAGAGGCTGGTGGGAGGACTTCCGCGGTTCGGTTCCAGTCGGCTTCCTCGACATCGCGGAGATGGAGTACTTCTCCCAGGGGATGCTCACCTACCAGGTCTCACATTGCCCCGGAGCCATGCAGACGGAGGCCTACTCGAGGGCCATCTTCGGCGAGGTCTACCCGCCTTTGCCGCCGCGCCTTCTCGAAGCCCGACTTGAACACCGACTCAAGCGCGCGGAAGTCCTGATGCGCGACGGAGCGCCGCCATACTCGGCACTGGTTCACGAAGCAGCCCTGCGCATGCTGTTCGGCGGTCGAGACGCCGCGAAGCAACAGCTCGACAAGCTGCTTGAGTTCTCGGAGCTACCGCATGTCACGCTCCGGGTCATCAGCTTCAGCTCCAATGGATTCATCGGCGCAGGTCAAGGCGTCTTCTACGCGAAGGGCCCAGTGCCCCGCTTGGACACTGTGCAGCTCGACGCCGTAGGCGGCCCCGCGTTCTTGCATGAGCAGAAGCAGTTGGAGAACTATCGCCACATCATCGAAACGATGACCAAGCGGTCCCTGTCCGAGAGCAAATCCCGCGACGCCATCAGGCTTATCAAGAAAGAGCTCTAATCCATGGAAACCACTCACTGGAAGCGACCCAAGGCGTGCGCAGATGCCAACGCATGCCCTGAGGTGGCCATAGGCCCCGACGCCGTCTACGTCCGCAGCAGCCTCCGGCCCGACGCCATCGCCCAGCTCGACGTCAGCGAGTGGCGGGACCTCGTCTCCGCCATCCGCGCCGGCGAGTTCGACGCCTGACTCCCCCGATTCGGTGCACGGGCGCTGACCTGCTAATGTTCCTGACGTCGCGAGAGAGATGATCTCTCGTCAGGCGTCAGCGGTGCTACCAGAGCACGTCCTACTTTCAGTAGGAAGAGTCCGTGCAACCCGGGCCTGGCGCTCCACAGTCGGAAGGGGTCCGGCACCTACCCAGGTGCCGGACCCCTTCCGCGTTTCCCACCCCACAGCCGCTCGCCCCAGTAGTAGAGCGTGAACCCGAAGCTCCGGTAGCGGCCGGTCACCAGCCCGTACGGGTCCTCGGCCAGGCACGGCCCCGAGTACCGCTGAAGGTCGTCGGCGCGGCGGCTCAGGATGTCGGACACCTCGTCGATCAGCATCCCGAACCGCAGCGGCCCCACGCTCTCGAACGGCTCCAGCATCCACTGCTCGCGCTCGCCGTCCGGCAGCACGTCCCAACTCTCGTACGTGATCACGAAGCCTGGACAAACGCTTCCGCAGTGCCGAATGATCGACCGGGGCGATCGAATCCGCACGCTTGTCGGGGCGCATGACCTACGGGGAGAGCACGATGGAGCGCATCAGGCCGCAGCGGTTCCACGAGGCCGTCGGCCTGGAGGACTGGCGCGTGGTGGGCGAGGGGGCGTGTGCGTACTTCCGCACCGGGTCGTTCGCGGTCGGCGCCCGGTTCGTGCAGGCGATCAGTGAGATTCCGAGCGTCGGGGACGACCACCCGGACGTCGACGTGCGGCCGGCGGGCGTGCTCGTGCGGCTGATCACGATCACGGACGACTACTACGGACTGACCGAACGGCACATCGAACTGGCCCGCCGGATCTCGGCGGTGGCCCAGGCGCTGGACGTGCCCGCCGACCCGTCCGCCGTGCAGACCGTCCAGGTCACCGTCGACGCCCTCGCCGGTCCCGACGTGGTGGCGTTCTGGCGCGCTCTGCTCGGCTACCAGGAGCGCGCGGGCAGTGGCGAGGACCTGATCGACCCGCACCGCCGCGGGGCGCCGTTCTACTTCCAGCGGATGGATTCACCGCGCCCGCAGCGCAACCGGGTCCACGTCGATGTCTGGGTGCCCTACGACCAGGCCGAGGCCCGGATCGCCGCCGCTCTCGCGGCCGGCGGCCGCCTGCTGAACGACGCGGACGCGCCGTCGAACTGGGTGCTGGCCGACCCCGAGGGGAACGAGGCGTGTGTCGGCGTGGCCGGCCCGCCCGTACACGTCCCGGCCTGACTGCCCCGGGATCACGATTCGGCGCACGGGCGCTGACCTGCTAATGTTCCTGATGTCGCGAGGTACATGAAGCCTCGTCAGGCGTCAGCGGTGCTACCAGAGCACGTCCTACTTTCAGTAGGAAGAGTCCGTGCAACCCGGGCCTGGCGCTCCACAGTCGGAAGGGGTCCGGCACCAACACAGGTGCCGGACCCCTTCCGCGTTTCCCACCCCACAGCAGCGACTCCGCGTCAGGCCGCGGGCTTCGCAAATCCGTGTGCGCCCGGGCCGGGGGTACCCGTACGATCCCGTACGGAGCACACGAAATCACGGTTCCCGGTCGGTAGTCCGGGCGCCGTCGGCGGTGGCCGGCGGTCAGTAACCTCCCTCCCAGGGTGTCCGGTGCGTTCCCTCCCGGCGCGCGGCCGCGTGCGCGGGACACGGCATGACAACCATGGGAGGAACCCGCAGCATGCCGAGCACGTTCACCGTGTTCTTCGAAGGCCCGTTCTGGGTCGGGGTGCTGGAGATCGCGGGCCCGCGAGGGGTCCGCGCGGCGCGCTCGACCGCGCTGCTGCCAAGCGCCGTGCCGCCGAAGCCGTGCTCGAACGGCGGGCCGCCGCTCAACGGCAGGCCAAGGAGCGACACCGGGGTAGGTGATTGCCCCATCTCTCCATCATGCCAATCATATTGGAGCAATATCGGAAAACGGCCTGATCTCATCGTCGGCGAACTTCCTGAGCGGAAGCCGGTTTTCCGCCATCGAGGGCCGGGGTAGTGCCGAAGCGTTCGCACCCCGACCGTTTCGCTGCTCAGGAGGGGGCGAATCCGTGACGCTTTTCTTTCTCGGAAGGACACCCTCATGCACAGGACCCTTCGGAACGCCCTCGCGACCGTCATCGTGACGGGCGCGCTCACCGCCGCTGCCGCTCCGGCCGCCCTGGCCGCCGAGCAGGCGCCGTCGACGGCCGGGGTGCGGGCGGAGCTCCGCAACCCGAAGACGGTCAAGGTCGCGGACTACAACCAGGCCCGCAACACCCTGATCAACGCGGGCAGCAAGACCGCCGCCAAGTCCCACCCGGCCCACGGCACCAAGGACGTCCCGGTCTCCCACGGCACCAGCCTGTTGGCCGAGGCCCGCGACGAGTTCCGCACCGCCGACCGGAACCTGCCGGCCAACCAGAAGAAGTCCGACATGTCGATCCCGCACTACAACGCCATCCACAGCGCGGCCAGGACCATGGGCATCGACACCTGGTGACGCCTTCCCCACCAGGACGCACGGCCCGGCTCTCCTCCGCTTTCCGGAGGAGAGCCGGACGGCTTCAGTTTTCCGGAGGCCGGGGCTCTTCCCGCGACTCGCTCAGACTGCCGTCCGGGAGGACGTCGAAGACCGTGAGCGCGATACCCCTGTCGATCGTTATCCGGTCCGGACCTGACCAGTTGACGCTGCTGTCGTACCTCGAGGAGTCCAGTTCCCAGTGGCGGGCCGACCAGCCGGAACCGGACACCAGCTCACTCCGGTAGACCGGATCGAAGCCGCCCAGGTCCGTGATGACGATCACCCGGTCCGGGCGGCCCGGGGCCGCCTCCCGACGCGGCGGGTCCATGGGGGAAACAGGTTCGCCAGGAAGGCGAACGGCACGCAGAAGACCAGCGCCCCCAGGCCGAGGCCGCAGACGAGCTGCCCCGTCCCGGTGCCGAACCCCAGCTCGACGACGAGCGAGGCCACGAGCAGCACGAGCACCGACCCGATCAGCAGGACCGGGTGGTCGAACCACTCCGCGACCACCACCAACCCGCCCGAACGGGACTCGCGCCAGCCCGCCACGCACGCCAGCAACGCCGGCAGCGCCACCGCTCTGAGTCCCCACGCGATCTGCCTGCGGCGCACCGTTGTCATCTCTCGCCCCCGACGGCTTCTTTGCCGATCTTTGGCGCGGACGCTACTACAGGGACTCTTGGGGCAGTTGGGACCGGCAGGACCTACCGGGGCCTCGGCGTCACCGAGGGGCCGCCCAACGCGCCGTCCTCGCCCACGGTGAAGACCTCGATCTCCTTCTCCAAGGTCACCGTGATCCGGCCCGGACCGGACCACTCGGCCCTGACGAAGCCGGCGCCCTCGTCCCAGGTGCCGAGGCCCCAGTGGCGGGCCGACCAGCCGCTACCGGTCAGCAGCTCCACCCGGTAGACCGGATCGATCGAGAAGGCGATGTCGGTGACTCTCAGCACGTGGTCGGAGCGGCTCGGGTCGGGCTTGCGGACGACCAGTCGGCCGTCGCCACCGAAGATGTACGCCACGGCTCCGACCCCCGCCCCGATGACGAGGAGCGGCGACAGGACAGCCGCACAGCCGATCTGCGCCCACCTGCTGCGGAACTCGAACTGGACCACCACCGAGGCCACGGCCAGCGTGATCGCCGCCCCGAGCAGCAGCACCGGGTGGTTCAGCCAGCGCTCGACCTCGACCAACCCGCCCTGGCGGGAGGAGAAGTAGCCCGGCAGGTAGACGAGGACGGACGCCAGCGCGATGCCCCTGAGCCACCAGACGACCTGCCTGCGGCGCGCCACCGTCATTTGCTCCCCCCGGAGTTGTCCTTTGCCGGGACTTTACACGGAACTGCCGGTCGGCCCGGATGACGGGTGCTCCGTCGTCCGGGCCGCCCGGCCCACCGGCCGCCCCCCCGTCACCGCCGGTAGAAGACGCTCCTCGACCAGAAGTAGCCGACCAGCGTCAGCACCGTGCACCAGGCCAGGGCGCTCCAGGCGCTGGTGCCGATCCCGGTGCCCATCAGCAACCCGCGCAGGGTCTCGATCATGGGGGTGAAGGGCTGGTACTCGGCGAACCAGCGCATCGCCGTCGGCATGGAGTCGGTCGGCACGATGGCGCTGCCGATGAAGGGCAGGAACTGCAGCGGCATCGGCATGTTGCTGGCGCTCTCGACCGTCTTGGCTACCAGGCCGATGCCGGCGGATATCCAGGTCAGGGCGATGGTGAGGAAGAGCAGCAGGCCCATCGCGGCCAGCCACTCCACCGGCCCGGCGTTCGGCCGGAAGCCCATCGCGAGGGCCGCGCCGATCACCAGCACCAGCCCGATCATGGTCTGGATGACACTGCCGACCACGTGCCCCGCCAGGAAGGCGGAGCGCGATATGGCCATCGTGCGGAAGCGGTTGACGATGCCCTCGGTCATGTCGGTGCAGATGCCGATCGCGGTGACCAGCGACCCGGACGTGGCCGCCATCAGCACGATGCCGGGCGTCACGTAGTCGATGTAGTGGCCGCCGCCGATGCCGGCGCCCAGCGTGCTGCCGTAGGCGTAGTTGAAGAGCAGCAGCATCATGACCGGCGTCACCACGACCGCGAAGGTCAGGGACGGGTACCGCAGCGCGTGCTTGAGGTTGCGGCGCAGCATGGTCAGCGAGTCGCTGACCGCGTGGCCGGCCGTGCTCGTGGCCATGCTCATCGCACGCCCTCCCCGGTCAGTTGGAGGAACGCGTCGTCCAGGTCGGCCGTCTCCACGACCAGCGACTCGGCCTGCACGGACGCGTTGTCGAGCGCGTCCAGCACGGCCTTCACCGTGAGGACGGAGTTGTCCCCCGGGATCTCCAGCCGCAACGCCTCGATGTCGGCCGTGGCGTAGTCGAACAGTGCGGCGGCGGTGGCCAGCGAGCCGGCGTCCGCGAACCGGAGCCGGATCCGCCCGCCGGGGGCGACCCGCTTCAGCTCCTCGGCCGTGCCCTCGGCGACGATCCGGCCGCCGTCCAGGACGGCTATCCGGTCGGCGAGTTGGTCGGCCTCCTCCAGGTACTGGGTGGTGAGGAAGATCGTCACCCCGTGGTCGGCGACCAGGCCCCGGATGATCTCCCGCATGGTGCGCCGGCTGCGCGGGTCCAGCCCGGTGGTCGGCTCGTCCAGGAAGATCACCTTCGGGTCGCCGACCAGGGTCATCGCGAGGTCGAGCTTGCGCCGCATGCCGCCGGAGAAGGTGGTGACGGCCTTGCGGGAGGCCTCGGTGAGATCGAAGCGCCGCAGCAGCTCCTCCGCCCGCCTCCGCCCCTCCCGACGGCGGAGGTGGTTGAGGTCGGCCATCAGCATCAGGTTCTCCTCGGCGGTGAGCAGGTTGTCCACCGCCGAGAACTGGCCCGTCACCCCGATCACCCTGCGCACCGCGTCGGCCTCGCGTTCCACGTCGTGCCCGGCCACCCGGGCCGAGCCGCCGTCGGAGGGGATCAGGGTGGAGAGGATCTGCACGGTGGTGGTCTTGCCGGCGCCGTTGGGCCCGAGCAGGGCGAACACGCTGCCCGCCGGGATCTCCAGGTCGACGCCCTTCAGGACCGCCTTGTCCCCGTAGGACTTGGTGAGCGCCGTCGCCGAGATCGCCGGGGTCGTGGCGTGGGCCGCCATCACGCCCGCCGGACGACGACGTTGCCGACCTGGGTGCGGCCGCGGACCTCGACCGTCTCCACGGCGTCGCCCGGGCCCTGGGTGGGGCCGAGGTCGTTGCGGACGCCGCCGACCTTGCTGTGCACGTCGAGCCAGGCCGCGGTGCCTTCCGCGATGCCGACCTCGACGTCCCCCACGCTGGTCTGGAGGGTGACCTGGCCGCGGACCACCCGGCCGACCCGGATGTGGCCGTGCGCCGACTTGGCGTCCACGTTGCCCTCGGCGGCGCCGATGTGGATCCGGCCGTTGGAGGCGTTGGCCCTCAGCTCGCCGCGCACCTCGTCGATCTCGGTGTCGCCGTTGCTGTTCTTGACCGTCAGCCGGCCCCCGACGGAGCCGATCTCGATCCGGCCGGCGCCCGTCACCTCGGCGTCCCAGGCCGTCCCGCCGAGCCGGATGTCGCCGAAGCCGCTGTCGAGCCGCACGCTGTCGGCCTGCTCGACCTGGATCCGGCCGAGCGAGGTCTTCAGCCGGCAGGCGCCGAGCGGGCCCTCGGTGACGAACTCGGCCATCGGGGACTCACTGTGGACCTCGGACCCGATCGGCAGCTCGACCAGGACCTCGATCGCGCCCTTCTTGCTGGTGAAGACGGAGCGCTGCTTGGGGGCCTTGATGCCCAGACGGCCGCCGGAGAAGTCGACCTGGGTCTGCTCGGCGGCCTTGACGTCCGCCTCCTTGGCCGGGTTGGCCGGCCGGACCTCGACCACGGCGTCGGTCCGCTTGCTCGCCTTGATCCAGACCGAGCCGATGTCGAACTCGAGGATGGCGGAAATCGGTCCGTCGATCTCGTACGTAGGCATGGCTGTCCCGTCCTCTTGACTCGTGTAGGTGTTCCCGCTGGTCGGAGCGGGAGTGACGTCGAAGGTGCAGAAGGTGGTGCGGGAGGTGGTGCGAGAGGTCGTGCGGATGTTCGGGTTACTGCGGAGGCCTCAGTGGACCCAGCCGGTGAAGCCCTGGCCGCCGACGCTGCGCGCGACCCGGCTGCCCGGATCGGCCACCGGCCTGCGGACGGGCTCGCCGCCCTCCAGCGCACCGGCCAGGGCCCGGACCAGCCAGGCGTTGAGCGAGAGGCCGGCCTCCGCGGCGGCCTCCTCCGCCCGGGTCTTGAGGTGCGCGGGCAGACGGAAGTTGATCCGGGCCGTACCCGACTCGTCCGACTCCGGCACCACCGAAGGTGCCACCGGCGCCACGGATGGCACCACCGGCGCCGACTGCGGCGCCATCGGCGGCGCCGTGTCGCCGTGGAAGGCGTCCGAGCCGGGCGGCGCCGTCACCACGAACTCGGGATCGACGCCGCGCAGGCGCACATCCACCGAGCCGGGGGCGAGATCCCGGGTGACCTCACCCATGGCGGCCGAGAGCGCGTTGAGCAGGGTGAGCCGCACGGCCGACTCCAGCGGGAGGGTCAGCCGCTCGGCCAGCGCGCGGGCTTCGTCCCCGCCGGTGGCGGCGGCCACCGCGAGCTCGTTCCGGAGGTTTTCCACGTACGGCGTGAGGTCCATGGCCGTAAGCATGGCACAGCCGTGGCGCCATGTCGAGCCATTTGTGGCACCATTATGGCGCCATCGCCGGAACGGAGTCGGCGCCGACCGGCGCCGACAACGGAACCGCCCCGCCGACCGGAGGTCGACGGGGCGGTTCACCAGGGGAAACGCGGGCGCGAGGGGCTACGACCGCTGCCAGCCCGCCAGGTAGGCGTCGATCTCCCCGGCCAGCCGGGTCTTGCCAGTCCGGTCCAGGAAGGAGGCCTCGACCGCGTTGCGGGCCAGCCCGGCCACCCCGGCCTCGTCCAGGCCCAGCAGCCGCGCCGCCACCGCGTACTCGGTGTTGAGGTCGGTGCCGAACATCGGCGGGTCGTCGCTGTTGACCGTCACCAGCAGCCCGGCGTCGACCATCCGCTTGATCGGGTGGTCCTCGATCCGCTCCACCGCCCGGGTGGCGATGTTGGAGGTCGGGCAGACCTCCAGCGGGATGCGGTGCTCGCCCAGGTAGTCGACCAGGGCCGGGTCCTTCACCGCCTGGGTGCCGTGTCCGATGCGCTCGGCGCCGAGCACCCGGATCGCGTCCCAGACCGTCTCCGGCCCGGTGGTCTCGCCCGCGTGCGGGACGCTGCGCAGGCCCGCCGCCCGGGCCCGGTCGAAGTACGGCTTGAACTGGGGGCGCGGCACGCCGATCTCCGGGCCGCCCAGGCCGAAGCTGACCAGGCCCTCGGGGGCCAGCTCGGTGGCCAGCCGGGCGGTCACCTCGGCCGACTCCAGCCCCGCCTCGCCCGGGATGTCGAAGCACCAGCGCAGCACCACGCCGAGCTCCTTCTCGGCCCGCAGCCGGGCGTCCTCGATCGCCTCCATGAAGGCGGCCTCGGGGATGCCCCGGCGGACCGAGGAGTACGGGGTTATGGTCAGCTCGGCGTACCGGATGTTCTGCCGGGCCATGTCCTCGGCCACGCCGTAGGTGAGCGAGCGGACGTCCTCGGCGTCCCGGACCAGGTCCACGACGCTCAGGTAGACCTCGATGAAGTGCGCGAAGTCGGTGAAGGTGAAGTACTCGGCGAGCGCCGCCGGGTCGGTCGGCACCTTGGAGTTCCCGGCGTGCCGGGCGGCGAGCTCCGCGACGACGCGCGGCGAGGCCGAGCCGACGTGGTGGACGTGCAGTTCCGCCTTGGGCATCCCGGCGATGAACGCCTCGATGCTCCGGTCCGCGGGCTCGGTCCGGCTGTCGCCGTCACGAGTGTCACTGGGGCCGATCCGACTTCCGTCCGGCTGGACCACGGTGGTTCCCTTCTTCCTGCTCCGTGCCTCTACGCGCGTATCGCGTAATTTCGGCCCAGGATAGGCCCGAGTCGGCGCCGCCGTTCCCGGGATCGGCCTCGAGCACCGCCGTTCCCGGGATCGGCCCCGAGCACCGCCGTCCCCGGGATCAGCCCCCGAGCGCGACCGCCACGGTGTGGATCAGCAGCCCGGCCAGGGCGCCGACCACGGTGCCGTTGATCCGGATGAACTGGAGGTCGCGGCCGACGTTGGCCTCGATCTTGCGGGAGGCGTCGTCGGCGTCCCAGCTCGCCACCGTCTCGGAGATCAGCGAGGTGATCTCGGTGCGGTAGGTGTCGACCAGGTACTGGGCGGCGTCCTGGAGCCAGCCGTCCACCTTGGCCTGCAGCTTGGGGTCGGTGGCCAGGCGCTCGCCGAAGCCGCGCACGCCGTCGCGGATGCGCCGGCGCAGTTCGCTGTCCTCGTCCTCGGCCGCGCCCATCACCAGGGTGCGCACGGCCGCCCAGGTGGAGTTGATCAGGTCCTGCACCTCGGGGCGGGCCAGCAGCTCGCCCTTGGCCCGCTCGACCCTGGCGATGGTCTCCGGGTCGGTCTGCAGCTCGGTCGCGAAGTCGGCGAGGAAGTTGTCGATCGCGCCGCGCGCCGGGTGGTCCGGGTCGTCCCGGATCTCGGTGACGAAGCGCAGCAGCTCCTTGTAGACCCGCTCGCCGACCTGGTGGTCGATGAACCGGGGCGTCCAGCCCGGGGTCTTCTGGGTGACCTTCCGGACCACGTCCTCGTGGTTGGCGGTCAGCCAGCCGTGCGCCCGGACGGCGACCAGGTCCACCACCCCGTGGTGCCCGCCGTCGGCGACCACCTTGCCGAGCATCCGGCCCATCGGCTCGGCCACCGAGGTGGCCGCGGCCCGCCTGGTCACCGCCTCGGCGACCACCGCCCGCACGTCGTCGTCGCGAAGCACCGCGAGCAGGCCGCGCAGCGCCGCCGAGGCCTCCTTGGTGACCCGCTCGGCGCTGCCCGGCGCGGCCAGCCACTCCCCCAGCCGGCGGCCGATGCCGAGCGCCGCCAGGCGGACGCGGACCACGTGGCCGGAGAGGAAGTTCTCGCCGACGAACTCGCCGAGCGAGCGGCCGAAGGCGTCCTTCTTGGTCGGGATGATCGCAGTGTGCGGGATCGGCAGGCCGAAGGGGCGGCGGAACAGCGCGGTCACCGCGAACCAGTCGGCCAGCGCGCCGACCATGCCCGCCTCGGCGGCGGCCGCCACGTACCCCGCCCAGGCCCCGGCACCGGCCGCCCTGGCCCAGGTTGACAGGGCGAAGACCAGGGTCGCGAAGGCCAGCAGGCCGGTCGCGATGGTCTTCATCCGGCGGACGCCGCGTCTCTTCTGCTCGTCGGCCGCGGTGAACCGGACCCCGTGGCCGGTCCCGCTGAAGGCATCGTCACTCACCCCGCCAGTCTGCCCGGTGCCCGGTGCGGACGGGGGCCCGCCTCGCGATCACGCGCCCCCGCCAGGCGTCACGCGCCGAACGGACGCGGCGAGAACGGGCCCGAGACCGGTCCCGGGACGGATACGGGACCGACACCGACCCGCTTTCACCCCCCGCCCAGCACCATCCGCCGCACCTCCGCGCCCGCCCAGCGCTTCGGGTCCGTGCACCGCCGCCCGTCCAGCAGCACCCGCACCCCCGGCAGGTCCACCGGCGACAGGTCCCGGTACTCCGGGTGGTCCGCCTGCAGCACCGCCGCCACCACCGGCTCCCCGCCGTACGGCGGCAGCCCGAGCGCCGCCAACTCCTCGGCCTCGTACAGCGGGTCACTGACGTACGGCCGCCCGCCGGCCGACCGCACCGCCTCGACCAGCGGGAACACCCCGGAGTGCGCCGTCTCCTTGACCCCGCCCCGGTAGGAGGCCCCGAGCACCAGCACGCCCTGCCCGGCGATCCCGCCCGGCACCGCCCCCGCCAGCACGCCCACCGCGTACCCCGGCACCGCCAGGTTGGCCTCGCGCGCCGCCCGGACCACCGTCGCGCCCGGGTCGTTCCACAGGTACAGCCGCGGGTACACCGGGAGGCAGTGCCCGCCGACCGCGATGCCCGGCCGGTGCAGGTGGCTGTGCGGCTGCGAGTTGCAGGCGTCGGCGATCTCCGCGAAGTCCACCCCGACCTCGTCCGCGTACCGGGCGAACTGGTTGGCCAGCGCGATGTTGACGTCCCGGTACGTGGCCTCGGCGAGCTTGCTGAACTCGGCAGCCTCCACCGAGGCCAGCTCCCAGACACCGTTGGGCCGGGGCAGGTCAGGGCGCGGGTCGAAGTCCAGCACCGCCCGGTAGAACTCGGCGCCGCGCCGGGTCGAGGCGGCGTCCAGGCCGCCGACCAGCTTGGGGTGGCGCCGCAGGCCGGCGAGGACCCGTCCGGTGCGGACCCGCTCCGGGCTGAACACCAGCGCGAAGTCCGTCCCGGCGGCGAGGCCCGAGCCGGACGACAGCCGGGGCGCCCAGCGCTCCCTGGTGGTGCCGACCGGCAGGGTGGTCTCGTAGCTGACCAGGGTGCCCCGGCGCAGCCCGGCCGCGACGGCGTCGGTGGCCGCGTCGAGCGCGGTGAAGTCCGGACTGCCGTCGGCGGCGGTGACCAGCGGGACGACCAGCACCACGGCCCCGGCCCCGGCCACCGCGCCCGTGGTGTCGGTGGTGGCACGCAGCAGGCCCTCGGCGACGACCCGCTTGAGCGCCTGCTCCAGGCCCGCCTCCCGGGGGGACGGCGGCACGCCCAGGTTGACGCTCTCCACCACACCCGGCGCGATGTCCGCACCGGTGACCCGGTGGCCCTTCAGCGCGAACTGCACCGCCAGGGGCAGGCCCAGCCTGCCCAGCCCGACCACGCAGACGTCCAGGCTCATTCCCGTCCTCCGTTCACCGAGTCGGCCAGCCAGCGCCATGCCGGGTGGCGCCGCAGCCCGCGGCGCAGTTGCTCCGGGACGAGTCCGCGCCACAGCTGCCGCGCCAGGTCGAGCCGCGGCGCGGCCTGCGCCACGGCCGCGCCCGAGTCCTCCTCCGGCAGCAGGAACAGCGCGTCCGGCAGCCCGAGCCGGGCGTCCCGGAAGGCCGGGTAGCCCGCGAACCGCCGCCGCCCGTCCACCACCACGGGTGGATCGCCGTGCGCCGCCTCGTAGCGGATCTGGTGGCGCAGGGCCTCCGGCCTCACCGCGCAGGCGAGCTCGAGCCGCACCCGCTCGGCGACCGGCAGCCGGCGGTACACCTCGCGGGCGCCGAAGCGCTCGATCAGCCGGGCGACCTCGACGCACACCCGCTCCTGCATGTCGTCGGCCAGCAGCAGGAAGCCGTCCTGCAGCAGGCGCGGCACGTCCCGGCCGAAGCCGCGCACCCGGATGGCGTCCAACTCCTCGCCCGGCCTGGCCAGTTCGGCGGCCACCTGCTGGAGCGCGGTGATCCCGCGCAGCCGGTCCAGCACCCCGGCCCGCTCGGTGAGGTCGCCCCGGTCCTCGCGCGGCACCGGGAAGTAGCAGTCGTAGGAGGCGAGGACGGACACCCTGGCCGCCCGCAGGCAGGCCTCCAGGGTGAACGGCTGGTCCGAGAGGACCTTCAGCCGTTCGTCGCGGCGCAGCCGGTGGCGCCGGAGGAGGTCGAGCCGGAAGAGCTTGGTGTCGGCCAGCGCCCAGGCCAGCGCCGAGTCGGTGAAGTCCACCGACTCGGCGTCGGCGGGGAAGGTCCCCTGAGGCACCGGCCGCCCGTTCACCCCGGCCTGTTGGGGCACCACCACGTCCGAGCCCCAGGCGTCGGCGGCCGTGACCAGCCGCTCCAGCGCCTCCTCGCCGAGCCGGTCGTCCGCGCGGAGGAACAGCACGTAGCGGCCGCGGGCCAGCTGCATGCCGCGGTTGGCCGGGCCCGCCGGGCCGCCCGAGTCGGCCTGGTGCACCACCGTGAACAGCCCGGGGTGGCGGGCGGCGTACTCGTCGAGCAGTTCCCCGCCGCCGTCCGTGGAACCGTCGTCCACGGCCACCACCTCCAGCCGCCCCGGTGCCAGGGACTGCCCGACCAGCGAGTCCAGGCAGGCGGTGAGGTGCGGCATGGTGTTGCGGACCGCGACCACCACGGTCACGTCGGGTAGGGCCATCGGGCGGGGAGCCTCCGGTTCCGGCATCGGCGGGTGACATCCGGTCAACTCGCGTCAGCGGCCGGGGGTCACGGTGATCACCCACATCGGTGAAGGAGAGCCGAACACACCGCCGAACAACGAACGGTCGTACGGCATCCGGCCGCCGTACGACCGCCCCTCCAGCCGTGCGCGCCCGCCCCTCCCGGCGTCCGCGCCCGCCCCTCCCGGCGTCCGCGCCCGCCCCTTCGGGCTCCGCGCCCGTCCCCGTCAGCCGATCGCGACCTCCGCGTACATCCGGGCGATCACGTCCTCGATGGCCGGCTCGCGCACGGACAGGTCCACCAGCGGGTAGCGCGCGGCGACCGCCGCCACGATCGGCGCGGCGCTCTCCTCGGCCGGGAAGGCCAGCCACTGGCGCGGCCCCTCGACCCTGGTGACCCTGGCCCCGGGCACCTCGACCGGGTGGGCGAGTTCCTGCGCGAGGTCCACCACCAGCGTCCGCTCGCTGCGGCCGGCGGCGTGCAGGCCCTCCAGCCCGCCGTCGTACACCACCCGGCCGTGGTCGATCACCATCACCCGGCCGCAGAGCTGCTCGATGTCGGTCAGGTCGTGGGTGGTGAGCAGCACGGTGGTGCCCCGGTCCCGGTTGACCTCGCGCAGGAACTCGCGCACCCGGCCCTTGCTGATCACGTCCAGGCCGATGGTCGGCTCGTCCAGGTAGAGCACCTGGGGGTCGTGCAGCAGCGCCGCCGCGAGGTCGCCGCGCATCCGCTGGCCGAGCGAGAGCTGGCGCACCGGGGTGTCCAGCAGGCCGCCGAGGTCGAGCAGTTCGACGCAGCGCTCGAGGTTCTCGCGGTACCGGGCGTCGGGGACGCGGTAGATCCGGCGGGCGAGTTCGAAGGAGTCCCGCAGCGGCAGGTCCCACCAGAGGGTGGTGCGCTGTCCGAAGACGACGCCGATCCGGCGGGCCAGCGCGACGCGTTCGCGGGCCGGGTCGACCCCGGCCACCCGCAGCCGCCCGGAGCTGGGGACGAGGATGCCGGTGAGCATCTTGATGGTGGTGGACTTGCCGGCCCCGTTGGGCCCGATGTAGCCGACGCACTCGCCGGCCTCGACGGTGAAGCTGAGCCCGTCCACCGCGTGGACCTCGCGTTTGGCCCGGCTGAACCGGCCGGTGCGGGTGCGCACGGTGAAGCTGCGGCGGACGTCCTGGAGTTCGATCAGTGCCATGGTGGGCTCCTTCTGGTCAGGGGGTTCAGCTGCCGGTGCCGCGGTAGGCGCGCAGCCCGGCCCGCCAGGCGAGCCCGGCGGCGAGGACGCAGACCGCGGCGGCGACCGGGGAGGCGAACTGGAAGGCGGTGGGCAGGCCGAGCGGGTCGGGCCGGCCGAGGATGCGCAGCGCGGGCAGCCAGTTGACGAAGGCCAGCGGGACGCCGAAGACGACCCCGGCGACCAGTTCCTTGGCGAAGACCGTCGGCGGGTAGTGCAGCAGCGTCGCGCCGCCGTAGGTGAAGGAGTTCTGGATCTCCTTGGATTCGCCCCACCAGAACTGGACGGTGGCGCCGCCGATGTAGATCGCGCCGAAGATGACGGTGCCGCAGACCAGCAGGACGGGCACCAGCAGCACCCGGTCCCAGGTCCAGTGCACGTCCAGCGCGGCCAGCGACCAGACCAGCACCGCCACGGCCTGCAGCGGGCGGCCGAGCCGGCGCAGCGAGAAGCGTTCCGCGCACAGCTGGGAGAGCGCGGGCGCGGGCCGGATCAGCATGGTGTCCAGCGAGCCGCTGACGATCCGCGCGCCGAGCGACTCGGCCGAGCCGACCAGCAGGTTGGCGACGCCGAGCGAGAAGGCGGCGGTGGCGTACAGGAAGGCGATCTCCGGCAGGCTCCAGCCGCCGAGCCGGTCGGTGTGCAGGAACATGACCACCAGCACCACGAAGTCGAGGGCGTGGATGACCGCGCTCGCCGCCAGGTTCAGGGCGAAGGAGGCCCGGTAGGCCATCATCGAGCGCATCCACATCCGGGCGCAGAGCCACCAGGAGCGCAGCGCCCAGGCGGTGCGGGCCGGGCAGGGCTCCCGGCGGAGCCTCACCAGCTGCTCAGCCACCCTGCACCACCACCCTGCGGGTGGCGAGCCGCTGGGCGCCCCGCCCGGCGGCGACCAGCACCGCCGCCCAGCCGAGCTGGAAGCCGAGCGCCCCGAGCACGGCGGTGCCCCGCGTCCGCTCGAGGAAGACGTCGGTGGGCACGTTCACCAGCGCGGACCAGGGCAGCACCCGGCCGAGCGCGCCCAGCCAGCCGGGGAACAGGGCGATCGGCAGCAGCATCCCGGAGAAGAACATCGAGACCACCAGCATCGCCGAGCGCACCCCTTCCGAGTCGTGCAGCCAGAAGCCGGTGATCGAGACCAGGAAGCGCAGCCCGAAGCTGACGACCACCGCCAGCAGCCCGGAGAGCAGGAAGAACGCCCAGGTCAGCGGGTGTTCGGGCAGTCGGATGCGGAACACCAGGGCGCCGATCAGCATCGGCACGGTGCCGCGCACCAGCGCCTGGA
Source organism: Kitasatospora sp. NPDC001132 (assembly GCF_053598415.1). Classification (NCBI taxonomy): domain Bacteria; kingdom Bacillati; phylum Actinomycetota; class Actinomycetes; order Kitasatosporales; family Streptomycetaceae; genus Kitasatospora; species Kitasatospora sp. NPDC001132. The sequence continues at coordinate 93,826 of NZ_JBSFKF010000016.1, forward strand.
AGCCGGCCCGTCCGAGGTCGGAGGCCAGCCACCATCCCTGGAAGTCGACCGGGCGGTAGAGGTCGACGGCGATGTCGCCGCTGCGGAAGCGGTCCTGGAGGTCGTCCTGGAAGCCGCCGCCCCAGACCGCGACGGTGACCAGCAGGCTCTGGCTGACCCAGATGTACGTGACGGCCTGGCTCTGGTCGTAGCCGCCGAGGCCGGGGCGGGCCTGCCAGAGGGCGAGGAAGGTGTAGGCCAGGATGATGCCGAAGACGGTGTTGGTGAAGGTGCCGGCCACGGTGGCGGCCCGGTAGGTGGAGTAGCGGCGGAAGGCGCCGCGGGCAACGGCGGCGTAGAGCATATTGTCTCCTTGTCGACAAATACGAGCAGAGAGAGGCGCCCCTCGACATCCGCGCACGCCCCAACGGCCCCGACCGGCCGTACCCGGGGGGTGCCGGGCGGGCGGGCGGAGCTGCGAAAGCGGGTGCGCTATGTGGTTTTCACCTTTCACCGTACCTCCGGACGACCCCACCCGCACCCGGTTTTTCCGGCCTGATCGCGCGTCAAATAGCAGATAATCTCGGCATGACCTTGAGCACCCGCCGCCAGGCCAAACGGGCCGCCCGCCGCGAGGCCCGCCGCGCCCTCCCGCTCTGGCGCCGGTTCCTGCCCACCTGGCGGGTCACCCTCGGCACCCTCACCACGCTGTTCCTGCTCGCCGTCGGCGGCTTCGCCGTGCTCTACGTCATCGTCCCGGTGCCCGATCCCAACGCCCACGCCGTCGCCCAGAACAACATCTACCTCTACGCCGACGGCACCACCGAGATCGCCCGCACCGGCGCCGTCAACCGCACCGACGTCACCATCGACCAGATCCCGCTCCCCACCCAGCAGGCCGTCGTCTCCGCCGAGGACCGCACCTTCTACCAGAACCGCGGCATCGACCTGAAGGGCATGCTCCGGGCCGGCTGGAACACCCTGCTCGGCAAGGGCATGCAGGGCGGCTCCACCATCACCCAGCAGTACGTCAAGAACTACTACCTCACCCAGGACCAGACCATCGAGCGCAAGGGCCGCGAACTGCTCATCGCCCTCAAGGTCGACCAGCAGCGCGACAAGCGAGAGATCCTCGCCGGCTACCTCAACAGCAGCTACTTCGGCCGCGGCGCCTACGGCATCCAGAGCGCCGCCCACGCCTACTACGGCGTCGACGTCTCCCGGCTCACCCTCCCCCAGGGCGCCTACCTCGCCTCACTGCTCCAGGCCCCCAGCCTCTACGACGTCAAGACCGCCACCCCCGCCAACCGCGAGAAGGCCGTCGCCCGCTGGAACTACACCCTCGACGGCATGGTCCAACTCGGCTTCCTCACTCCCGCCGACCGCGCCGCCACCACCTTCCCCGACCCGATCGACCCCCAGCCCGCCACCGGCCTCGCCGGCCAGGCCGGCTACCTGGTCGGCGTCGCCGACGACTACCTCGTCTCCTCCGGCACCCTCGACGCCGCCACCCTCAAGGCCGGCGGCTGGCGCATCACCACCACCTTCGACAAGCCCCGCCAGGACGCCTTCACCAAGGCCGTCCAGGACGAACTCACCGGCGAACTCGACCCCCAGGCCCGCCCCACCACCGACACCGACGTCCGGGTCGCCGGCGCCTCCGTCGAACCCGCCACCGGCCGGGTCGTCGCCGTCTACGGCGGCCCCGACTACGCCAAGCAGCCCTACAACGACGCGCTGCGCCAGGACAACCAGATCGGCTCCACCTTCAAACCGATCGACCTCGCCGCCGGCCTCGTCGCCCAACACACCGTCGACGGCCGCCCGATCACCACCGAATCCCGCTACGACGGCACCAGCGAACGCCCCGTCACCGGCGGCCCCACCCCCTACGCCCCGCCCAACGAGGACGACATCTCCTACGGCAACATCACCCTGCGCTACGCCATGGTGAAGTCCGTCAACTCCGTGTACGCCCAGGAGGGCGTCGACGCCGGACTCGCCCGCGTCCGCGAGACCGCCGTCAGACTCGGCATCCCCGACAGCGTCCGCGGCATGGACCCGGCCAACACCTCGATGACCCTCGGCACCGCCACCCCCAGCGCCCTCGACCTGGCCGGCGCCTACGCCACCTTCGCCAACCACGGCCAGGCCCACACCCCCTGGTCCGTCCTCAAACTCGAACGCGTCAAAGCCGGCGGCGCCGTCGACGTCCCCAAGATGCCCGAACACAACCCCACCGACGCCCTCGACCGGGAGATCGCCGACTCCGTCACCGACGTGCTGCGCGACGTCATCAGCCCCCGCGGCACCGGCGCCGCCGCCCTCGACCTGAACCGCCCCGCCGCCGGCAAGACCGGCACCACCGACTCCAACCTCTCCGCCTGGTTCGCCGGCTACACCCCCGAACTCGCCACCACCGTCGGCCTGTTCAGGGAGAACCCGAAGACCCACGCCAAGGAACCGCTGGCCGGCACCGCAGGACTCACCCGGATCAACGGCGGGGCCTTCCCCACCCGGATCTGGACCGCCTACACGGCCGCCGCCCTCGACGGCACCCCCACCCAGGACTTCGACCTCAGAACCGGACAGGCCCCCACCACCCCCTGGCCCGACCTCACCCCCGGCACCGGCCCCAGCGCCACCACCACCCCGACTACCCCGCCGCCCGGCGCCGCACCCACCAGCACCGGCCAGACCCCCGGCACTCCCCCGGACCACACGCCCAGCGCCCCCGCCACCACCGACCGACCCGCCCCGGGGCCGAACACCCCCAGCCCCCAGGCCCCCCAGCCCACGACGGGCCCGGACCAGCCCAGCCCCGCCCCCAAACCCAGCCAGGTCCAGCCGACCCGCCCCACCGGCCTGCCCAGCGCCACCGGCGGCCCCGCCAGCCGCCCGGCGGCGCCGGCCACGCCCTGAGCCGGCTCCGAGCCGCCCGGCGCCACACCACCCGCGCTAAGCCACCAGCTCGCGCTCCAACGGGGTGCGGAACCGCGGCGTCACCCGCACCTCACCCAACCAGCCCGCCAACCGCTCCGCCTCCGCCGCGACCGCCCGCTCCGCCTGCGCCCCGACGTCCCGGAACAGCCGCCACACCAGACCGCCGTCGGCGCGTTGCGCCCAGCCGCCCACCACCTCGCCGCACCACCACACCGTCGGCCCGGAGTTGCCCGCCCGGTCGAACAGCGCCGGCACGTCCTCCGGCCGCAGGTACCAGTCCCGCCCGCGCCAGCCCATCACCGCAGGGTCCAACGACGGCAGCAGCGCCGCCCACGGCTCCGGCTCCGCCACCGGCGCCTCGTCCCCCGGCAGCACCAGGGCGGGCGCCCCGTCGGCCAGCGCCACCTCCACCGCCCCGAGGTCCGCCAGCGCCCTACGGACGTCCCCCAGCGTCCAGCCCGTCCACCACTTCACGTCCTCCACTGTCCCCGGCCCGTACGCCGCCAGCCAGCGCCGCACCACCTCGGCCTTCGCCTCCCGCACCGGCACGTCCGGCCACTGCGGCACCGGCGCCCACGGGTAACTGCTGCTCAGCCACGACCCGCGCGGACGGCAGCGGCGCACGTGCCCGTCCGAGGCCAGCAGCCGCAGCAGCCGACTGCCCACGCTCTGCCTCGCCTCGTACGGCTTGCCCGCCGACATCAGAATCGTCTCGCGCAACTGCGGTACGTCCTCGGAGAGTTCCTTGGTCGTCGCCTCACCGCGCGCGGCCAGCGCCGCCAGCACCTCGCGCTCCGTCCGCGCCAACCGGGCCTCGTCCCAGCCCTCGGCGTGGTCCCGCAGGTGCTTCAGCAGCCCCGCCCGCTCCTTCGCCGCGATCGCCCGCGCCGCCGCCGAACTCACGTACGGGGCGAAGCCCTCCGTCACCGCGAAGATCGTCCGCCGCATCGACAGCAGCTTCACCAGCGAGACGTCCTCGTACAGCGCCCGGTCCACCTCCGCCGCCGCGGGCTCCGCCAACCGCGCGCAGGCCGACAGGTACACCGTGGCCGCGTCCGTCGCGTGCAGCCCGACCACCCCGTCGGCCACGTCCTCCACCCGCGCCGCCCGCACCGACGGCGCCAGCAACTGCCGCCGCCCCAGCCTGGCCCGACGCTCCCGAACCCCGATCACCGGCACACTCATGCCGGGACCCTAGCGCGCACCACCGACAGGCCCGGCCGGCCGAGGCGCGGGCCCACCCGCGTCAGGGACTCGGGGCCACCGGACAGCTGAAGCCGATGTTGTCGGCCCAGTAACTGCCGCCGAAGATGTCGACCTTGGTACCTGCGGCCCCCGGGCCCGGATGTGGGTTGGTGGCGTTCGCGCAGTACGCGGCCTGGGCATCCGCGAGCGTCGGGTACGGGCCCAACTCGGCGGTGTACTGCACCGGGACGTCCTGACCGCCGGCATCGGCGCACAGGCCACCGTCCGCGAAGTCGCACGTGCGCTTGCCCTGGACGTCGTCCAGCGACCCCACCAGGACGTTCCCGCCGGAGACGTTGGTGAGCAGGAAGACGTAGTAGGCACCGGCCGAGGGAGAGGGCGATGCGGAGGGCGTCGCCTCGGTGGGCGTCTCGGACGGCGTCCCCGTCGGAGTCTCGGTGGGCGTCTCGGACGGGGTCTCGGTGGGCGTCACGGACGGGGTCTGTTCCGGCTGCGGCACCGGACAACCCTGCACGTCCTGCCCCGGCCGCAGCCCGTCGCCCCCTGGCGCCCCCGGGCGAGCACCGCCCCGGGAGGCCGGAACCGAGTTGACGAAGTCCACCAGCTCACGCGTCCGGTCACCGACCTGCTTGGCCGAATCCGACCCGCAGTGAAGATAGTTGGAGAGGTAGTGGAGGTTGAACCGCGACGCCGTGGAGCCGTCGTACACGGTCTGCGGGGCCACGGCCTTGGTCGTGAAGTCCACGCTGGAGATGCCCATCAACAACCAGTCCCACTCGAACATCACATAGCGCGTCGGATTGGCGTTCAGCTCCTGCCCACTGCCGAACGGCGGGGCGATGTACAGCGCCCCGACGGGCTTCCCGGCGCCGATCCGCGGCAGCACGTTGCGCAGGTAGAGGCCGCCCTCGCTGTGCGAGATCAGCACCACGCGCAGCCCCTTGCCCAGGTCGTCCTGCACGTTCTTCAGCAGGTTCACGTTGACCCCGTCCAACGCGAAGTCCGGATCCGCCAGCTTCCGGGTGATCGTCCCGCTGACGTCCGCCATGACCGCCTCCGGCAGGACGACCGCCCCGGCCGCGCTGAGCCCGCAGATGGCCTTCGCGAGGTCCCGGTTCTCCTGGATCGGGTTGTCCGCAGTGGCGCGCTGCGCCTCCTGGCAGGCGCTGTACGTGTACATCGCGATGCTGGCGCTGGAGGCGTTGAACTGGAGGTTGACGCGGACCGGATAGCCCAGCTGCCCGCTCAGCGTGGCGGACAGCAGGTTCGCGTTCACCGTCGAGGAGTCGAAGTTGTTCAGCACCCCGTTGACGAAGTAGAAGGACAGCCCGGCGCCCGGCGACGCCTGCCGGAACGCGGCCGGCCGCCCCGGTCCCCCCGCGGGGGCCGCGCCGAGCGTCGGCGTCGGCACCCCCGAGGTCCCACCCACCGACACCACGCGCCCGTTCAGCGCCGCGGCGTTGGCCATGAAGGTCTGCTGCCCCTCCGGCGTACTCAGCTGGCGCGACTCCCACAGCAGGACCTCCCTGCTGATCGTGTCGTGGTCGACCCCTTGGGCGGAGGCGGCGCCCACGGCCGCCGCCAACCCCTCCCACGCCCGCTGAGCGTCCTCCGCACCGAGCGGCTTCTCGAACGCCGCGAGACTCTGTCGCACCTCCGCGGCCCCGGAGGCGGAGGCCCCCGCGGAGGCGGAGGCCCCGGCAGGGGCGGACGGCGTCGGGCCGCTCTTCGGCGGCGAGGAGCAGCCGGCCGACAGGGCGGCGACCGTACCGAGCACCACCGCGGCACGAACGCGGGCACGCACGACCGAACCGCTCTCTCTGGTCGGTGTCATGGCTTCCCTCGCGCGATCACCGTGGGCGCCCCACGGGCGGATGGCCGCATCCGGCCGCTCCCACCCTCCGCCGCGGCGCCGGAAGGCACAACGGGAACTGAACCGACCAGGTGACACGCCCACCCGCGAGCGGCCGCGCGAGGACCGCAACGGGGGCGGGGGTGATGGCGTCGGCGCGGAAGAACAGGCCGTGCCGGTCCCCCATGGCCACGAGAAGGCGGTCAGGCCGGTGACGTGCACCCGCACGCCCTCCACGACGCCGACGGGTTCGCCGGACACGCTGATCTCCGGATATCTCGGACCAGTTCCAGGCCGATCATGCGGCCGTAGGCCTGGAGCGCGAGAGCGTTCGTGGTCTCGGAAATGCCCCGCTTCGCCCATTCTTTGAGTCTTCGGCGGATGGTGCGGTCCGAGCATCCCGGGCTGGAGGGGCACCCGTAGCCCGAGCCGGTGGACCAGCGCGAGTACCACGTGCTCGAACCTGCTTGACAATCCTCCCTGAAGAGACCGCGTGTACGACACACCGGCGATGGTTCGTCTCCATCTCATCACGGAGGGCTATGGTGATGGCGCTCGCCGTCACGGCACTGGTGGCTCGCTGCCGCCGTCCTGATATCAAACAGCTTCCTGCAATGGTTGGTGCACTATGCATCTGGCAGACATCCTTGCTCGTCGGACCGTCCCAGGATCTGCGATCTCCCTAGGCATCACCCGCCGGTGCCCTTTGAGTTGTGCTCATTGCGCCACCAGTTCGACTCTCGCGAGCGATGAGAGCGCGGCTGAAAGATTGCTCGCGTTTGTGCACACAATGACCGAGCAAAGCCGCCCAGATTTCCTGCTCATGTCGGGTGGCGAAGCATTGCTTCGTCCACAGCTGGTTCGCCAAATTGCCGACCATGCGCGGGGCATCGGGGCCAAGTCACAAGTCTTGTCTGGGCTCTTCTTCGCGAACAGCCCTCGGATTCCAAGGTCCGTAAAGGCCGCAATCGACGCGGTAGACCATTTCTCGGCAAGCTTTGATGCCTATCATGAGCGAGAAATCCCCCGCGCCGCGGCATTCAGAGTCCTACGACAGCTGCTCGATGAAGGCAAAGACGTAAGCATGCAGCTGGTCGGGCTGGGACCGGATGATCAGTACCTTGCGGACCTGGTGAGCGAAGTAAGAAGTACATTCGAGGACCGGATTCCAATGTTTGTCGCGCCGGTGGTCTCCCACGGACGGGCCCGGAGTTGGGTCGAGAACACTCCAGAACCGCACTTCCCTGGTCAGGCACTCCCCTGCACTGTGGCCGGCTGGCCCGTAGTCGGATTCGATGGCCGAGTCACCACATGCGGTAATCAAGATGTGATGGACGGCAAGGTGCCCATGCCTGATCATCTTCTGCTGGGAGACATCGCCATTGACGACTGGGCAGTTATCAAGGAGCGCTGCTTGGCCTCCTCGACGCTCCGCGTCCTACGAGCGCTAGGTCCACTGTATCTTTCTCAACGTGCCGGCGCTCGGAGCTGCTCGGGTTACTGCGAGACCTGTTGGGCACTTTCTGAGAAGTCGGAACTACCGGCAATGCTCGATGGTGACGCACAGAAGAACCAGGCAATCGAATCTTTGACCGGCCAGATTCTGGCCGATGCGGGACCAGTGGCTTTTGCGCGACAGTGGGGGATTGCTAAATATGCCGACCTGATCATGCTCGGTCTTCCGAACCAGCGGAATGTGCAATGGGACGCCTAAGTCATGCTGAAGTGAACAGGATTCGACGGACTCCTGAGGCATCAATTCTCCTGTTCATTACCGACAGATGCCCAGTAGGCTGCGCGCACTGCTCCGTGGATTCCCGCCCGGACAGTCCTCGCATCAGCAACTTCGAATTGTTTGCCGAGATTATTGATCAACTATGCAGTCAGCCGAATCTTGATTTGGTTGGCATCTCCGGGGGAGAGCCGTTTGTCGAGCGCCGAGCACTGTCGCTCGCTGTTGATCGGCTGGTCAGTGCTGGCAAACGCATTGCCATTTATACCAGCGGCTTCTGGGCGGGCCAGGAAACTCCACCGCCCTGGATTGACAAGGTATTGGCACGGATTGACTGCGTTTATCTCAGCACCGATGCTTATCACGAGGCTGGAACATCTTCGGATCAATTTTCCAGCGCCGCCAGAGCCTTGGCACGTCATGGGATCCCGATTGTCGTGCAGGTTATCGATGAAAACGGGATGGTTGACCGGGCTCGACAACTCCTGGTGGCAGCATTCGGGAGTGACTGGAGTTGCCACGCAGAAATCATTCCGACCTTCCCTCTGCCTTATGGGCGCGGGGCCGGAATCTATTCCTGGAAACATCGCTTCCCGGCCAACAGCTTCGGCGTATGCAACCTGGCCACTTCCCCGGTCGTGCGCTACGACGGTCTGGTCACCGCATGCTGCAATGAAACCGTGATCATGGGGGGTGGTCCGCCAGATCTGCGCAGAGAATGCCTTAGCGGGGCTGAAACGTCGAAAGCCATTTCTGAATTTCGAACCGATCCGTTCTTCCAGGGCGCCTCGACCATTGGAATTGGCGAAATGGCCGCCAACCGTCCAGAGTTTCAGGTCCTGGCAAACAAGGAATTCAGTAGCATCTGTGGCGCCTGCTGGAGCATGCTGAGGCGGCGGCGAGAAACGGCGGAATGCCGACCACTTCCCGTTGTAGAGACTGGAGGATCGACCCAATAATGACAGGTAGTCCTTCGTCGCTTCTCTGCGCAAAGATTGAAATCGCCCTTCCGGGCCTTCTGGCCGTCTCTAGGCGTCTTTGGGAATCAACCTCTTTGGTTGGCCTGTACCCCGAGTACCTATGCATGCTGCATGCCACTATCCGCTCGACAGTGCCGTTGATGCAGCATGCCCTGCACGTGGCCTTGCAGCTCTCGGATGGCGACCCCGTTGCGCGCGGTGTTGCCGAGTATTTGGAGCGTCACATTCGGGAAGAACAAGGGCACGATGAGTGGGTGCGAGAAGATCTGGCTGCCATCGGTTTCGACCCGGATGAACCGCTGCGCCGGCTACCTTCGGATGCCGTCGCCACGCTGGTGGGTGCTCAATACTACTGGGTGAGCCATTACCACCCGGTTTGTTTGCTCGGACATATTGCGGTCCTTGAAGGCTACCCGCCTCCTCGCGGATTCTCCGCCTATCTCTCCGAGAGGACCGGATATCCATTGTCTGGTTTCCGAACCCTTGAGCGACATTCAGCCCTGGACGTTCGCCATCGTGACGAACTCATGAAGACTCTCGATGATCTGCCTATCACTTCCCGTTTGCACGCGGCTCTTGGACTCAGCGCGTTGCATACAGTCAAGAGTGGGATTCATGTCATCGAGGAAGTGCTGGCGGCAACGGGCCGCTCAGCACAGCGTCATCAACCCACCAAGTAGGATAGGAGGTTACTGTGGCGAACAAGCAGCAAGCGGCTGAGCATCTGAAGGCGGCTGGCCTGAAATTCGACTGCGCCACGCAGGAGCAGCTGGATGCCATCAATTCGCTCTCCCCGATCGAGGTCGACGTCCTGATCGGACTGAAGACGCGGCTGAACGCAATCTCACCTGAAAATGCCGCGTGTGGCAACTCGGGCGGCTTCGTCTGGTAGTTCGGCAATTAGGCGGTAGGTCGCAGCTGAGCTTGGGCGGCCTACCGCCGTTGAAATCCTCGCAGCCTGATCAACGCCGAACCCCGTCGAGCCCTCCCCGATCCGCTGTGTACGCACAGCGAGACTCGGGGAGGGCTCGAAGCATTTCACGGCAGCATGCCCGTGATCAGAGGTACAGGCCGGTCGAGCCCTCCGTGTCGCCGAACCGGGTCGCGGCCACGGCGTGCAGATCGCGCTCGCGCAGCAGCACGTAGGTGGCGCCGCGGACCTCGACCTCCAGCTTGTCCTCCGGGTCGTACAGCACCCGGTCGCCGGGCTCCACCGAGCGCACGCTCTGGCCCACCGCGACGGCCTCCGCCCAGGTACAGCGCTTGGACAGCTCCGCCGTGGCCGGGATCAGGATGCCGCCGGTCGAACGGCGCTCGCCCTCACCGCCCTCGATGCGCACCAGCACGCGGTCGTGCAGCATCCGGATCGGCAGCTTCTCGCCGAGCCGGTCGTGGCGGGCGTGCTCCTGCAGGTGGTCCGAGTGGCTCTCGTGGTTCGTACTCACGGTCCCGAAGGTACCTCCCCCGGGCGCGGGGCGTGACGCTGGCCCGGCATGCGGAACGCGGGCACGCGGAACGCCGGGTGCCCGGGCCCGGACATGCGGAAGGCCGGGCACGCGTGCTGCGCCCGGCCCTTCCGTCCCGCGGTGCTCAGCCCTTGCGGCGCTTGCGGGCCGAGGCGACCAGCAGCACCAGGCCCACGCCCACCAGCGCGGCCGGGACGATCCGCTCGCGGCGCGGCTGCCCCTTCTCGTCCACGAACTGCGACCGGACCTTCTCCACCACGCCGCTGGCGGCCACGTAGGCCCGGGCGGTCCGCTCCTCGACGGCGGCCGCCGCCTTGGCCTTGACCTGGGCGGAGATGGTGCTCGGGTGGACGCGGACGGCCAGCTCGTCGAGGGTTCCCGCCAGCCGGTCACGCGTCCGCTCGATGTCCGCCTCGATCTGGGCGGTCGTCCTCGCCGACTTGTCCTGCGTGCTCGCGTCGCCCACTCGGGCCACCCCATTCACTCGCCGATGTTGTTCCGTCCGATCCGTACGATCGGTGCGACTGACCCAGTGTGTCAGCTGCCGGGAACGGTCGCGCGGCCCCACCCACCATCGGAGGTAAGTTTGCCGTGGTACGACCGCCCGCCCCAGCTTCCAGGAGAGTACGACCGTGAGTGAGCGTCTCCAGCCCGGCGACACCGCACCCGCCTTCAGCCTGCCCGACGCCGACGGCAACCAGGTGTCCCTCGCCGACCACGCGGGCCGCAAGGTCATCGTCTACTTCTACCCCGCCGCCCTGACCCCCGGCTGCACCAAGCAGGCCTGCGACTTCACCGACAACCTCGAGGTCTTCGCGGGCGCCGGCTACGACGTCATCGGCATCTCCCCGGACAAGCCGGAGAAGCTCGGCAAGTTCCGCGAGGCCGAGGACCTGAAGGTCACCCTGCTGTCCGACGTCGAGAAGACGGTGCTGGAGGCGTACGGCGCCTTCGGCGAGAAGCAGAACTACGGCCGCACCTACCTGGGTGTGATCCGCTCCACGATCGTCGTGGACGAGCACGGCAAGGTCGAGCACGCCTTCTACAACGTGCGGGCCACCGGTCACGTCGCCAAGCTGTTGCGCGACCTCAAGGTCGGGGCCTGAGGAACTGAGGGCCCTGGGCACTGAGAGCCCGAGGTACTGAGGCGCTGAGAGCCTGAGGTACCGAGCCCGACCCACGACGAAGCGGTGGCGGCGCACCCCCCGACCGGGTGCACCGCCACCGCCGCATCTCACCTCAGCGGACCGCCCTGATCAGCAGGCCCCGAGGTCGCTCCAGACGCCCCACTCACCGCCGGCCGCGGGGTCGTCGCCCTTGGTCCACCACTTGTTCTGGTAGTAGTGGCCCTTCCAGGAGACCTTGGTGGGGCTCGCGTAGGTGGTGCCCGCGTCCCAGCTCGGGGCGGCCGTGCAGGCGCCCGAGGTCTGGGTCGGCGTCGGGGTCGGCGAGGCGGTGCCCGTCGGGGTCGGCGTCGGCGTCGGGGTGGCCGTCTGCGACGGGGTCGGGGTCGGCGTGCCGCCGTCCACCGCGCCACGGGTCAGGTCGCCCTTGATCCCGTACAGCGTGCCGCCCACGTTGACCGTCCAGTTCGACGGCGTGGACACCGGCAGGTAGTAGACGAAGTCCATGTCGATCGAGGCGCCCGGCGCCAGCGACTGCCAGCCCGGCAGCTTGACCGACACCCGGTTGTAGTTGCCCTTCAGACCGCCCACGTTGCCCGGGCCCGGGTTGTCCTGCTTGATGACCTGCAGGCCGAAGCCGGACTGGTCCTTGGCGTTGCCCGGGGCCGAGTTGCCGTAGTCGAACTGGAACTCGGTGCCGCCCGGCAGGGTCAGCGTCGAGTTGTTGACGATGTGCAGCTTCGGGTTGATCGGGTAGTTCGAGTCGCCCAGCGCGAAGTTGTTGAACGACACGTCGATCGGCAGGGTCTGCTGCGGCAGCGCGGTCGTCGAACGGATCGCGCCGTACGGGGTCGCCGACTTGAACTTGTCGTACATCAGCGTGGTCAGCGTGTTGCCGGGCACGTACTGGCCCTTGCCGCCGTTGGCGGTGGCGTCCCAGCGGTAGTCGCCGGCGAGCTCCCAGATCATCGCGCCGCCGGCGCCCTGGTTGACGATGTAGTCCGCCTTGGCGCCCACCGACTGCTCGTCCTCGGTGGAGAGGAACACCTTCTTGGTGTCGTTCCACAGCCACGGCGCCACCAGGGTGGAGCTGTAGTTGCGGGTGTAGGTGCCCTGCAGCGCGGTGTCGGACACGCCGTACTTGGCCAGGTAGTCGGGCAGGATGCCCTTCTCCAGGTTCTTGGCGTGCCACATCGGGTTCGACCCGGCCGGGGACTCCTTGCCCGCGTCGTCCTTGTCGTTCCAGATGTTGTCGATGCCGACCGCGCCGTCACCGCAGGCGGTCAGGCCGGAGCCGAGCGGGCAGGTGGTCGCCGAGGCGGTGCCCCAGAGGCCGTTGGTGCCGCCCTGGACGTTCTTGAAACCACGGGTGTAGTACGGCAGGCCGACGTTGATCCGGCCGCCGGGCATCGAGCCGCGGAAGTAGTGGTACGACCAGTCGGCGTTCAGGTAGCCGATGCCGCCGTACTGCGCGGTGCCGTAGACGTTGGCGGCGGCCAGCTCGCCGTCCTTGCCGTCGTCGAACAGCGAGGCGTTCGGGCCGACGTACTTGTTCCAGGCGCCGTGCAGGTCGTACGACATGATGTTGACGTAGTCCAGGTACTTGGCCACCTGGAAGGTCTCCATGCCGCGCAGCAGGTAGCCGGAGGACGGGGCCGCGACCGACAGCAGGTAGTGCTTGCCGTCGGCGGCGCCGGCCTTGTCCAGGCTCTCGCGCAGGGTCTTCATCAGCGCCGCGTAGCCCTTGGCCAGCGAACCGCGCTTGGCGTTGGCGAGCTGCCAGTCCAGCGGGTTGCCGGCGTCCTTCATCGAGGTCGGGTACTCGTAGTCGATGTCGACGCCGTTGAAACCGTACTTGCGGATGAAGTCGACCGAGGAGGCGGCGAAGGTGTCGATGCCGGCCTGGTTGACGCTGCCGTCCGCGTTGACGGTCATCGAGTAGAAGCCGCCGGAGTTCACGCGCTTGCCGTCGTCCCCGAAGTAGCCGCCGGTCTCGGTCCAACCACCCACCGAGATCAGGGTCTTGACGTTCGGGTACTGCTTCTTGTATTTCGTCAGCAGATTGAAGTGACCCTTGTACGGCAGGCTCGGGTCCAGCTCGGCACCGGGGACGCCGGGGAAGGAGATCCCGGTGGCCTCGTTGGTCGGGCCGTCGGTGCCGACCGAGAGCTTGTTGTCGCCGCCGACGTGGCCGAAGGCGTAGTTGAGGTGGCTGACCTTGTCCCAGGGGACGTCGCTCACCAGGTACGGGGCGTCGCCGTTCTTGCCGGTGCGCCAGCCGGTGAAGTACCCGATGATGCGGCGCTGGTGGTCCGCGCCCATCTTCTCGCGCCCGCTGGTGTCGTAGACGGAGCAGTACGGAACGTCCACCCCGGGCGTCTGGTACAGGCCGTCCGGCCGACAGGCCGCGTTGTCGACCGCCGCCGACGCCTGCGAGGGCGCCGCACCCAGCGTCGCCATCAGCAGCCCGGCCAACGAGGCCGCCGCCAGCGAGGCCACACCGGCCCGAGCCGCCGGACTCTTCCGGCGGTGGGCAGCGGTGGGACGCCGCTCCGCCGTGTTTCGGATCAACACTCGGTCCTCCAGGAGAGAGTGTCGGCGCGTGCCTGTGGGGGAGCACGCACGTGGGGGATTGCAATTGGCGCAGAAGCTATGTGGTCTGAACCACATAGGTCAATAGGTCTGTACCAATTGGTAATCGGCGACCAAACATCACGGGTCGCAGCCCCAACGACAATCAGTCAGCCGATGGCCGAAAACCCGCCCCACCCGCAACCGAACCCACCCTCGATCGTCACGCGGTCCCCAGCGCCCGCACCGGACTCGGCCGACGACCGACGGGACGACCTCCGACCGCGCCGCTCCGCCTGCCGCTCCGTCACAGACGGACACTGCGGACGGAACGGGACCGGGCGCGCGTCGCCGCACTGAATCGCGGTGTTCCCACCGAGAGCGAAGCCCTAGACTGAAGGCCATGCGGCCTTGGCGTAACAGGCAGCCGCGCGGGTTTTAGGTGCCCGTGGGAGAAATCCCGTGAGGGTTCGAGTCCCTCAGGCCGCACTAGCCTTGAAATCGAAGGCCCGCCCCGAGAAGCTCTCGGAGCGGGCCTTCGACGTCCAGCGGACGGGGCGTCAGCCGAGGAGGTCCTTCACCACCGGGGCGAGGGCGCGGAAGGCCTGGCCGCGGTGGCTGATGGCGTTCTTCTCGTCCGCCGTGAGCTCCGCGCAGGTGCGGGTCTCGCCGAGGGGCTGGAGGATCGGGTCGTAGCCGAAGCCGCCGTCGCCGGCGGGGGCGGTGCGCAGGGTGCCGAGGAGGCGGCCCTCGACGACGCGCTCGGTGCCGTCGGGGAGGGCGAGGGCGGCCGCGCAGAAGAAGTGGGCGCCGCGGTGCGGCTCGGCGATGTCGGAGAGCTGGGCGAGCAGCAGGTCGAGGTTGGCGCGGTCGTCGCCGTGCTTGCCGGACCAGCGGGCGGAGAAGATGCCGGGCGCGCCGTTCAGCACGTCCACGCAGAGGCCGGAGTCGTCGGCGACGGCGGGCAGGCCGGTGGCGCGGGCCAGGGCGTGGGCTTTCAGCAGGGCGTTCTCGGCGAAGGTGACGCCGGTCTCGGGGACGTCCGGGATCTCCGGGTAGGCGTCGGCGCCGACGAGTTCGACGTCCAGGCCGGCGTCCGTCAGGATGGCGCGGAGCTCGGTGACCTTGTGCTGGTTGCGGGTGGCGAGGATCAGGCGGGTGGACATATCGCCCACCCTACCGAGTGGCCGGGGACGGTCAGCCGGTGCAGACCGAGGTGAGGTTGCCCGCCGCGTCGCCGAGCGGCTTGAGGTCGGGGACCTCGTTCTTGTCGGCCGCCCGCTGCACGTTCTCGACCTGCTTCTGCAGGTCGGTCACGGCCTTGGCGACGTCGGTGTTCTTGGAGTTCTTCCCGACCTGGTCGAGGTCGTTCTTGAGCTTCTGCAGGGCCCGGCCGGCGGCCGCCGAGTCGTTGCTGGCGTTGTCGTAGGCCTGGGTGACGTCGGCGATGTCGCCGGTGATCTTCACCGCGGTGTTGCCGCAGTCGAGCGCCTTCTGGGCGGCGGAGCAGCTCACCATGCTGAGCGGGAGGATCGCGATGAGGCCGGCCACGGCGAGGGCGGTGGGGCGGGCGATGCTCGACGGCATCCGATCCTCCTGGGGGGCGCGGGTTCCGTGGGGTGGTACGCGCGCCGGGAGGTGCGCGGTTCCCGCAGCGGGAGTGCTGCGGGAACCGTACGGTCTCCGGGCCCGGCCTGTACAGCAGGCGGACCGTTCGGCGGGCCGTTCGCCCCGCGGGCCCGAACGGCCGTCCGGGCCCGCGGGCTGACCGTGCGTCCGATCCGGTCGACGGCTTCGGGGCCCGCGCCGGTTCAGCCCTCCAGGGCCTTGCGCTGGATCTCGTCCAGTTCGGCGCAGCCGAGGCTGCCGAGGTCGAGCAGCCGGTCGAGCAGCTCGCGGTCGAACGGGGCGCCCTCGGCGGTGCCCTGGACCTCGACGAAGCGGCCGTCGGAGGTGCAGACGATGTTCATGTCGGTCTCGGCGCGCACGTCCTCCTCGTACTGGAGGTCGAGCATCGGGACGCCGTCGATGATGCCGACGCTGACGGCGCTGACGCCACCGGTGATCGGCTGGCCCTTGGCGCGCAGCAGCTTCTTGTCGCGGGCCCAGGCGACGGCGTCGACCAGGGCGACGTAGGCGCCGGTGATGGCGGCGGTGCGGGTGCCGCCGTCGGCCTGGAGGACGTCGCAGTCGAGGACGATGGTGTTCTCGGCGAGCGCGCGGTGGTCCACGACGGCGCGCAGCGAGCGGCCGATGAGCCGGCTGATCTCGTGGGTGCGGCCGCCGATGCGGCCCTTGACGGCCTCGCGGTCGCCGCGGGTGTTGGTGGCGCGCGGGAGCATGGAGTACTCGGCAGTGACCCAGCCCTCGCCGCTGCCCTTGCGCCAGCGGGGCACGCCCTCGGTGACGCTGGCGGTGCACAGCACCTTGGTGTCGCCGTAGGAGATGAGGACGGAGCCTTCGGCGTGCTTGCTCCAGCCCCGTTCGATGGTGATCGGGCGGAGCTGTTCGGGGGTGCGGCCGTCGATGCGTGACATAGGAACTGAGCGTAGTCGCTCCGGAGGCCCGGTCCCGATGCGTCGCCGCGCCGGGCCCCGCCGGGTCCCGGGTCGGCTCCGGATGCGCCGCGGCCCGCCGTCCCCCTGAGCGGGTCGGCGGGCCGG
Source organism: Kitasatospora sp. NPDC001132 (assembly GCF_053598415.1). Classification (NCBI taxonomy): domain Bacteria; kingdom Bacillati; phylum Actinomycetota; class Actinomycetes; order Kitasatosporales; family Streptomycetaceae; genus Kitasatospora; species Kitasatospora sp. NPDC001132. Next base: position 110,342 of record NZ_JBSFKF010000016.1, read on the forward strand.
GCGGACTGAACCCGGGTGGGTCAGCTCACATCATGTCCTCGATGTCGGCGGCGATCGGGTCGGCGTCGGTGCCGATGACGACCTGGATCGCGGTGCCCATCTTCACGACGCCGTGGGCGCCGGCGGCCTTGAGGGCGGCCTCGTCGACCAGGGAGGCGTCCTTGACCTCGGTGCGCAGGCGGGTGATGCAGCCCTCGACCTCTTCGATGTTGTCGATGCCGCCCAGACCGGCGACGATCTTCTCAGCCTTGCTGGCCATCTGGTTTCTCCCTCTGTCTCGGCCCTTCGGCGGCTCTGCCGGGTGCCGTCCTGCGCTGGTGCCGGGGTGTCCCTCGACCGTCGGGTGGTGAGGTCCGTGCCGGTGGCTGACGCGGGTTCGGCTGCGGTCGGCCGGCGAGCAGCGCGACCAGCATCACCCGTGCCGGTCCGGTCCGCCACGTTAGTCCACTTTTGGCCCATCTCGGCGGGCAGGGTCCCGATCGCCGCCCGAGGATGACGATCAGCGGGGCTGCTGCCCTCGGAGGACGGCCCGCGTCCAAGTGGTCTACACCAATATATGTGTACTCCGAGGAACGCGGGAACGGCCCCGGGGGTTCCCGACCCCCGCCCGAGGGTCCCGCGGGGCCCCTGCGGTCGGCAACTGCTCCCGGAGGGCGAAGGATGAGTTCGGCAGGCGCCGCGGCCTCGCAGGCCACCTGGTGGCACACCTTCTACGGCGGCCTCCAGAAGATGGGGCGCTCCCTGCAGCTGCCGGTCGCGGTGCTCCCGGCCGCCGGCATCCTCAACCGGCTCGGCCAGCCCGACGTCTTCGGCAAGGACGGGCTGGGCTGGGACGACGTCGCCAAGGTGTTCGCCGCCGCGGGCGGCGCGCTGCTCGACTCCTCCTTCGGCCTGCCGATGCTGTTCTGCGTCGGCGTCGCGATCGGCATGGCGAAGAAGGCGGACGGCTCGACGGCGCTGGCCGCCGTGGTCGGCTTCCTGGTCTACTTCCGGGTCCTGCACGCCTTCCCGGAGAAGTGCCCGGCGGGGACGACGCTGATCCCGGACGCCTGGTCCGGCCAGTGCGTGAGCTACTCGTCGGCGAAGATCGCCGCCGCGACGTACCAGAACCCGGGCGTGCTGGGCGGCATCCTGATCGGCCTGATGTCGGCCTGGCTGTGGGTCCGGTTCCACCGCACCAGGCTGGTGGACTGGCTCGGCTTCTTCAACGGCCGCCGCCTGGTGCCGATGATCACCGCCCTGGTGGGCCTGGTCACCGCCGTGGTGGCGCTCTGGATCTGGCCGCCGATCGGCCGCGGCCTGAACGACCTCTCGCAAACCCTCGCCGACCTGGGCGCGGGCGGCGCCGGCATCTTCGGCCTGTTCAACCGCGCACTGCTGCTGATCGGCATGCACCAGCTGCTGAACACCTTCGTCTGGTTCCAGTTCGGGGAGTTCGTCAAGCCGGACGGCACGATCGTGCACGGCGACATCCCGCGCTTCCTGGCGGGCGACCCGACGGCCGGCCAGTTCCAGTCCGGCTTCTTCCCGATCATGATGTTCGCGCTGCCCGCCGCCGCGCTCGCGATCGCCCACTCGGCGAAGCCGCACCGGCGCAAGGAGATGTACGGCCTGATGCTCTCGGTCGGCCTGACCTCCTTCGTGACGGGTGTCACCGAGCCGATCGAGTACTCCTTCGCCTACATCGCCCCGGCCCTGTACGCCGTGCACGCGGTGCTGACCGGCGCGTCGATGGCGGTGACCTGGGGGCTCGGGGTGCACGACGGGTTCAGCTTCTCGGCCGGCCTGATCGACTACGTCATCAACTGGGGGCTGGCCACCAAACCGTGGCTGATCATCCCGATCGGGCTCTGCTTCGCCGCCGTGTACTACGCGCTCTTCCGATTCATCATCGTCAAATTCGACCTGAAAACGCCCGGCCGGGAGGACGAGGCGGAGGTCGAGGACGTCACCAAGGCCTGAAACCGGGCGGCGCCCGGGTTATCCCCGCATTGGCCTCCGGAGCACCGGCCCGGGGGCCTTCGGCATTTCCCGAAAGGGCCGGACCGGTGGCGGACGTCCCAGGCCCGGCCCAGGCCGGACGCCCCGTCAGGCACACCGTGCTTTTGTTGCGCGATTATCCAAAATCGATTTTGTTGCGCCGTCGGCCAAAATCACAATCGCGACCGGGACCAAGATCGCCATTCGGTAAGTAGGTTTCGATTTCATAGCACTTCCCGGCGGTAGCGCTTTCCGGGGTTCCTCGACTTCCCGGCCCGTGCTACAAAACTGGTCTACACCACGTGTGGTGTAGACCAGTTTGCGGTTGGCCCCCTGTGCCTCCCCCGACCGACCGCCATGCCGTTAGGAACCCACCCCCATGAGTCAGTCTGAGCAGGCACCGGCGCCCGCTAAGGCTCCGGCCTCGCCAAGCCCCGCCAAGCAGTTCGGCCAGAACCTCCTCCAGGGTCTGCAGAAGATCGGCCGCAGCCTCCAGCTGCCCATCGCGGTGCTCCCCGCCGCCGGTCTGCTGATGCGTCTCGGCCAGGACGACGTGTTCGGCAAGGACGGTCTCGGCTGGGACAAGGTCGCCGCGGTGTTCAACACCGCCGGCTCCTCGGTCTTCGACGCTCTCCCGATGCTCTTCGCGGTGGGCATCGCGATCGGCTACGCGAAGAAGGCCGACGGTTCCACCGCTCTGGCCGCGCTGGTCGGCTTCCTGGTCTACAAGAACGTGCTCACCGCGTTCCCGATCACCGAGTACAAGATCCTCCCGGGCAAGGACGAGGCCGCCACCTACCAGAACCCGGGTGTGCTCGGCGGCATCGTGATCGGCCTGCTGGCCGCGGTGCTGTGGCAGAAGTACCACCGCACCAGGCTGGTCGACTGGCTCGGCTTCTTCAACGGCCGCCGCCTGGTCCCGATCATCATGGCCTTCGTCGGCACCGCCGTCGGCGTCTTCTTCGGTCTGGCCTGGGGCCCGATCGGCGACGCCATCAAGAGCCTCAACGACACCCTGATCGGCGCCGGCGCGTTCGGTGCGGGCGCGTTCGGCCTGGTCAACCGCGGTCTGCTGCCGGTCGGCATGCACCAGTTCGTGAACTCCTACGCCTGGTTCCAGACCGGTGACTTCACCAAGCCCGACGGCACCGTCGTGCACGGCGACCTGACCCGCTTCTTCGCCGGCGACCCGACCGCCGGACAGTTCATGTCGGGCTTCTACCCGATCATGATGTTCGCGCTGCCCGCCGCCGCGCTCGCCATCGCCCACGCCGCCAAGCCGCACCGCCGCAAGGCCGTCACCGGCATGATGGTCTCGCTGGCCCTGACCTCCTTCGTGACCGGTGTCACCGAGCCGATCGAGTTCGCCTTCGTCTTCATCGCCCCGGTCCTGTACGTCATCCACGCGCTGCTCACCGCCGTCTCGATGACCGTCACCTGGGCGCTCGGCGTGCACGACGGCTTCACCTTCTCCGGTGGCCTGATCGACTACCTGCTGGCCTGGAACAAGGCCACCGACCCGTGGATGATCATCCCGCTCGGCCTGGTCTTCGCCGCGATCTACTACTTCCTGTTCCGCTTCGCGATCGCCAGGTTCGACCTCAAGACCCCCGGTCGCGAGGACGACGACGAGATCGAGGACGTCACCAAGGCCTGAGGCCCGACGCCTGAAGTCCGACGCCCGCGTCACCGCACGCCTCGAGGGCCCCGCCCCGCCGCTGTCCCACCAGCGGCCGGGCGGGGCCTTCGGCGTACCCGGGCCCGCCCCGCGTGATCCCGGGTCCGCCGAGCGGCCGTGTCCACGGACGGAAACGGCGGTTGACGAATCGCCGGAGGCCCTGGTCAACTGAAGCGGTGAACGCCTCGTGCCCGCTGGTCACCCGCAGCCACATCGACTTCGGTCGCGTGTGGTCCGCGGCGTGTCGCGGCTGAGCTGACCGTTCCCCCGCCGCCGCCCGGCTGACGACCCGCCCGGCGCCGGTCCTTCCCTCCCCCGCCCGTACGGGCTCCGCCCGCGGGCCGCCACCGCGCTCCCGCGCGCCCCGCGCACCCGCGCCCCGGCACGGGCCGCTCCGGTGCGCGCACGCGTCCGCACGAGGAAGTCAGGCTCACCATGCCCCGCCAGTTGCACCTGTCCGCCGCCCTCGACAGCCCCGGCCGCTTCGACGCCGGGCACTACGCCTACCTCGCCCGTCTCGCCGAGCGGGCCACCCTGGACTTCGTCACCCTCGACGACTCCTTCGCCGCCGCGCCGAGCCGCCCCGACGCGCTCGCCGCCCTCGCCCGGATCGCCCCGCTGACCGGCCGGGTCGGCCTGGTGCCGACCGTCACCACCACCCACACCGAGCCCTTCCACACCTCGATCTCGGTCAACACCCTGGACTGGGCGAGCGAGGGCCGGGCAGGCTGGCTGGTCGGCGTCTCCACGACCGAGGCCGAGGCCCGGGCCTTCGGCCGCCGACCGGTCGCCGCCGAGGACGAGCTGTGGGCCGAGGCCGCCGACGCCGTCGAGGTGGCCGCCCGGCTCTGGGACAGCTGGGAGGACGACGCGGAGATCCGCGACACCGCCACCGGGCGGTTCATCGACCGCGACAAGGTGCACTACATCGACTTCACGGGCCCGCGCTTCTCGGTCCGCGGCCCGTCCATCACCCCGCGCCCGCCCCAGGGCCGCCCGGTGGTCGCGGTGCCCCTCTCCGCCGCCGACCTCGCGCCGGACGCCTCCCCGGGCGGGCGCGCCCGGGTCGCCGCCGCGGTCCGGCACGCCGACGTCGTCCTGCTCGACGCCCCCGACCGCGCCGCCCGGCTGACCGCCGCCACCGAACTGCGGCTGCGGGCCGGCGAGGGCCTGCGCATCCTCGCCCGGCTCGACGCCGGCCTCTCCGCCCTGGCCGACCGCGCCGCCGACGAGCGGCTGCTCGCCGAGCTCACCGCGACCGGCACCGGCGTCGACGGCTTCCACCTCTCCCCCGCCGACCCCCCGCGCGACCTGGCCGCGCTGGCCGACCGGATCGCCCCCGCGCTGCGCGCCGCCGGACTGCTGCGCGCCGAGTACACCGGCCGCACCCTGCGCGACCACCTCGGCCTGGCCCGCCCGGCCAGCCGCTACGCCGCTCGCCCGGCCGACGCCCCCACGGACGCCCCCACCGCTTCCCCCGCCCTCGCCGAGGTGACCCGATGACGGACCGACCGCTCAAGCAGATCCACCTCGCCGCGCACTTCCCCGGCGTCAACAACACCACCGTGTGGAGCGATCCGGCCTCCGGCAGCCACATCGAGTTCTCCTCCTTCCGCCACCTCGCGCAGACCGCCGAGCGCGGGAAGTTCGACTTCTTCTTCCTCGCCGAGGGCCTGCGGCTGCGCGAGTCCAAGGGCCGCATCCACGACCTGGACGTGGTCGGCCGCCCCGAGTCGATCACCGTGCTGAACGCGCTGGCCGCCGTCACCGAACGGCTCGGCCTGGCCGCCACCGTCAACGCGACCTTCAACGAGCCGTACGAACTCGCCCGCCGCTTCGCCTCGCTGGACCACCTCTCCGGCGGCCGCGCGGCCTGGAACGTGGTCACCTCCTCGGACGCCTTCACCGGGGAGAACTTCCGCCGCGGCGGCTACCTGGACCGCGCCGACCGCTACACCCGGGCCGCCGAATCCGTCCAGCTGGCACGGGAGTTCTGGGACGCCGGGGAGGAGACCGTCCGGCACTCGGGGCCGCAGTTCGAGGTCGAGGGCCGGCTCTCGCTGCCACGGCCGCCGCAGGGCCACCCGGTGGTGATCCAGGCCGGGGACTCCGACGAGGGGCGGGAGTTCGCCGCCGCCACCGCCGACGTGGTGTTCTCCCGGCACTCCACCCTCGCCGACGGCCAGGCCTTCCACACCGACGTCAAGCGCCGGCTCGGCGCGTACGGGCGCAAGCCGGACGAGCTGAAGATCATGCCCGCGGCCACCTTCGCCCTCGGCGACACCGACGCCGAGGCGGCCGAACGGGCCCACGGGATCCGCCGGGCCCAGGTCAGCGCGCAGACCACGATCGCCTTCCTGGAACAGGTCTGGGGCATCGACCTGTCCGACCACGACCCGGACGGACCGCTGCCCACCGTCGACCCCGACCCGGACAGCGACCTGGTCCAGGGCAGGGTCCGGCACGTCGACCCGGTGGCCGTCGCCGAACGGTGGCGGGCGGTGGCCGCGGAGAAGAGGCTGACCAGCCGCGAGCTGGTGATCGAGCTGACCGGCCGACAGTCCTTCATCGGCTCGCCGGCAACCGTCGCCGCGCAGATCGACCACTTCGTGCAGAACGACGCGGCCGACGGCTTCATCCTCGTCCCGCACCTCACCCCGGGCGGCCTGGACGAGTTCGTCGACCGGGTGGTGCCGCTGCTCCAGGAGCGCGGGGTGTTCCGCACCGACTACACCGGCCCCACCCTGCGGGAGCACCTCGGACTGCCGGTGCCCGGGCGGCGCTGAACGGGCACGGCCCGCCCGGGTGTTCCGGGCGGGCCGTGAACGGAGGGACGGTCAGCCGGCGCTCCCGTCCACGTCGGTCAGCGGACCGCGGCGGGCTGCTCCGTGCCCGGCGCGGCGCCGCCCGCGAAGACGCCGAACGCGGAGATGCCGTGCGGCCAAGGCGTGCGGCCAAGACGTACGGGATGCACGGAGGTTGCAGGTGGTTCCCGGGTTTCTTCCGGGAACCCGCGGGCCGACGCCGGGCACGCCCACCGGCGCCGCGCCGAGTTGCTCAGACCTCGTACACCGCGCCGGCCCGGGCGACCTCGACCGGCCCGGGGTAGGCGGCCGCGGCGCCCCGCCGGTTGTGTTCGGCGTCGGTCCACGGCGGGATGTGGGTGAGGACGAGCCGGCGGGCCCCGGCCGCGGCGGCGTGTTCGCCCGCCTCGCGGCCGTTGAGGTGGACGGCCTGGTAGGTGTCGCGCCCGTCGACGTACGCGGCCTCGCAGAGGAAGAGGTCGGTGTCGCGGGCCAGTTCGACGAGTTCGGCGCTCTCGCCGGTGTCCCCGCTGTAGACCAGCGAGCGGCCGTCGTGCTCCAGCCGGAACGCGAAGGCGTCGACGGGGTGGTTGACCTGGGCGACGGTGACCCGGAACGGGCCGAGTTCGAAGCTGCCGGGGGTGAGGGTGCGGAACTCGAACACCTCCTTCATCCCGGGGTTCTCCGGCATGTCGTAGGCGCGGGCGAGCCGCTCGGCGGTGCCGGCCGGGCCGTACACGGGCAGCAGTTCGGGGCAGCCCTCGGCGCGGTAGTTGCGGGCCACCCAGTACGCGCACAGGTCGACGCAGTGGTCGGCGTGCAAGTGGCTGAGCAGGACGGCGTCGACGTCGTAGAGGCCGACGTACTTCTGGAGGGCGCCGAGGGCCCCGTTGCCGAGGTCGAGGACGACGCGGTAGCCCTCGGCCTCGACCAGGTAGCTGGAGCAGGGCGAGTCGGCGGACGGGAAGCTCCCCGAGCACCCCACCACGGTCAGTTTCATCCGAGCCCCTCCGCCCCGACACGTCCTGGCTGCTGCTGGAAAACGGCTTCACCGTCCTCCACGGAAAACAGCATGGAAAACGGCAGGCCGGGGCCGGTGGACCGGCCGGTAGCACTGCGTTGGTGTGTCGAGGGTAAGGGCGGAGCGGCACTTTGCCCCCGTCCCCGTGCCGGGCTGTGGGCGGAATCACCAGAACGCCCGGGGCGGGAGCGGGGCCGGTTGACGGGCCGGGGATCAGCGCCGCCGGGGCCGGTTGCGGGCCCAGGCGCGGATGGTGAACGGGTACCAGCGCGGGTGGCCGCTGCCATCGATCACATCCGGATCGGGCAGCAGCCGGTGCCGGCGGTAGCTGCGGACGGTCTCGCGCCGGACGTTGAGGTGGCGGGCGATCTCGGCGTAGGACCACAGCTCGGGGCCACGGGTCACGGGGGCACCTCCGGGGGGACGGGGGCGGACGTTCGTGACGCAGCCTGGCCGGACCGGGCGGAACTCCGGGCACAGAACGGGCATTGTGGCAGTTCCGTGACGAACCGGGAGCAGTGCGCGGACAAATGGGCGGACGAACGTCCGGCGGCCGACCACCGGACCGTCACGGACCGCACGGTGGTGGCGTGCGCCCCCGGCCCGGTACGGTTCGCCGCATGAACGGCATGACCGCTGCCTGGCTCGTCCTGTCGCTGCTCGGCGTCGCGCTGCTGGCCGCCGCCGCGGCGGCGCTGGTGCGGCGCGCCCGTCCGGCCCCGCGCCCGTCCGGGCCGGCCGGGCCGCAGCCGCGTCCGCGGACGGGGGCCGGCCCGCAGCCGCAGGAGATCTGGTGGGCGCAGGTGCCGTTCGAGGACGGCCCCGGCTCCAAGGACCGCCCGTGCCTGGTGCTGCGGGTGCACGGCCGGACCGCCACCGTCGCGAAGATCACCAGCAGGCACCACGCCGAGCGCCCGGGCGTGCTGGCGCTGCCGCCCGGTTCGGTGGGCGACCGGCAGGGCCGGACCAGCTGGCTGGAGACCGACGAGCTGCGCGAGGTGCCGCTGTCGGCGTTCCGCCGCCGGGCCGGCGCGGTGGACCGGCAGGTCTGGACCCGTACCCAGCGGGCCCTTCAGAGCCGCTGAGGCTGGGGCCTCAGGCCCAGAGCTGGCCCTGCAGCGCCTCGACCGCGGCCTCGGTGGACTCGGCGGTGTAGATGCCGGTGGACAGGTACTTCCAGCCGCCGTCGGCGACCACGAAGACGATGTCCGCGCGCTCCCCCGCGGCCGCCGCCTTGCGGCCGACGCCGATCGCCGCGTGCAGGATGGCGCCGGTCGAGACGCCCGCGAAGATGCCCTCCTGCTGGAGGAGTTCGCGGGTGCGGCGGACGGCGTCCGCGGAGCCGACGGAGAAGCGGGTGGTGAGCACCTCGGCGTCGTACAGCTCGGGGACGAAGCCCTCGTCCAGGTTGCGCAGCCCGTACACCAGGTCGTCGTAGCGCGGCTCGGCGGCGACGATCTTCACGCCGGGGACCTTCTCGCGCAGGTAGCGGCCGACGCCCATGAGGGTGCCGGTGGTGCCGAGGCCGGCCACGAAGTGGGTGACGGTCGGCAGGTCGGCGAGGATCTCGGGGCCGGTGCCGGTGTAGTGGGCGCCCGCGTTGTCGGGGTTGCCGTACTGGTAGAGCATGACCCAGTCGGGGTGCTCGGCGGCGGTCTCCTTGGCGATCCGGACGGCGGTGTTGGAGCCGCCGGCGGCCGGGGAGGAGATGATCTCGGCGCCCCACATGCGGAGCAGCTCGCGCCGTTCCTCGCTGGTGTTCTCGGGCATCACGCAGACCATCCGGTAGCCCTTGAGCTTGGCGGCCATGGCCAGCGAGATGCCGGTGTTGCCGCTGGTGGGCTCCAGGATGGTGCAGCCGGGGGTGAGCCGGCCGTCGGCCTCGGCGCGCTCGATCATGTGCAGGGCCGGGCGGTCCTTGATCGAGCCGGTGGGGTTGCGGTCCTCCAGCTTGGCCCAGAGGCTCACCAGGCCCTCGGCGTTGCCGGGGACGGCGGCGGACAGCCGCGGCAGGCGGACCAGCGGGGTGTTGCCGACGGCTTCGAGCGGACTGTCGTAACGCAAGGGAGGCCTCCGGCCAAGGCGGTGAGGGTGGCGGGGGTGGTTCCCCCGCCGCGGCGGGGGAACCGGGTGGTCTAGCGGGCGCCGCCGGCCACGGCGGGCAGGATGGTGACGCTGTCGCCGTCGGCGAGGGCGGTGGAGATGCCCTCCAGGAAGCGGACGTCCTCGTCGTTCAGGTAGACGTTGACGAAGCGGCGCAGCTCGCCGCCCTCGACCAGGCGGGCGGCGATGCCCGGGTGGCGGGCGTCGAGGTCGGCGAAGAGCTCCCCGAGGTTGCTGCCGTTGCCCTCGACGGCCTTGGCGCCGTCGGTGTAGGTGCGGAGGATGGTCGGGATGCGGACCTCGATGGCCATGAGTGCGCTCCTGTGCGGGTCGTGGAGTGGGTGGGCCGCTGCGGACGCGGCAGGGCGGAGGGGTGCCCGGGGCTCGGCGTCGCCGGTGGGCGGCGGGCCCGGGTGAGGTGGTGAAGCGGCTCTCAGCGCGAGCGCGCGGGCGTGCCGGGACAGATCGCACCGGCGTGCCGGCACAGGTCGATGTGCAGGCGCGCCACGAGGCGGGTGCCCGGGGCCTGAGTGCTCACATCGACGGAACGCATGAACTCATCGTATAGATTCCCGGGCCCGCTCCGACATGCCCGTCTCGGGATCCGGATGTTCCTGTTCCCAGGGCTGAGACGACGGCGGCCCGCCGACCCCTCGGGAGGGGGCGGCGGGCCGGGTCCGCGGGCGGGCCGGTCAGGCCGGGTAGGCCTCGACGACCTGAACGTCTTCCTCTGTGATCTCGCCGTCCACGATGCGGAACGAGCGGAACTGGTAGGGGTCGCCCTCGCCGTCGCCCTCGGCGGTGGAGACCAGGACGTAGTGGGCGAACGGTTCGGAGGCGTAGCTCACGTCGGTGCGCGAGGGGTAGGCCTCGGTGGCGGTGTGCGAGTGGTAGACGATCACCGGCTCCTCGTCGCGGTCGTCCATCTCGCGGTAGAGCTTGAGCAGGTCGCCCGAGTCGAACTCGTAGAAGGTGGGCGAGCGGGCGGCGTTGAGCATCGGGACGAACCGCTCGGGTCGGCCGCTGCCGGCCGGTCCGGCGACCACGCCGCAGGCCTCGTCCGGGTGGTCGGCGCGGGCGTGGGCCACGATCCGGTCGCGGAGTTCTCGGGTGATGGTCAGCATGCGGCTCAGGATAGCCACGCCCCGGCGGATGGCCGCCGGGGCGTCCGGGGCGCGGTCAGTGGGTGTCCGCGTTCCCGTCGCGGGCGTCCGCGGCGGCGCCGGCGGCGGGCTCCGGGTCCTGGGCGCCGCCGCGCAGGACCCGCGGGTCGCGGCGCTTGAGCACCTGGTAGCCGACCACCAGCAGCAGGGCCCAGCCCGGGAAGACGAACAGCGAGATCCGGTTGTCCCGGTCCAGGCCGATCAGCACCACGACCAGGGCGAGGAAGGCGAGCGCGGCCCCGCTGACCCAGGCGCCGCCGGGCGCCTTGAAGGTGGGCGGCGGCAGGTGGCCGGCCTGCCAGGCCCGGCGGTAGCGGATCTGGGAGATCAGGATCATCGCCCAGGTCCACAGGCCGCAGACCGTGGCGACCGAGGTGATGTACTCGAACGCCCGCGCCGGGACGAGGTAGTTGAGGACCACGCCGATGCCCATCAGCAGGCTGGAGACGGTGATCGCGAAGGCCGGGGTGCGGCGGGAGTTGAGCCTGGTGAGCCGCCCCGGGGCCTGGCCGCTCAGCGCGAGGTCGCGCAGCATGCGGCCGGTGGAGTACATCCCGGAGTTGCAGGAGGAGAGCGCCGCGGTGAGCACCACGAAGTTGATGATGCCGGCCGCCGCCGGGATGCCGATCTTGCCGAAGGCGGCGACGAACGGGCTGACGCCGGGCTGGAATTCGGTCCACGGCACGAGCGAGAGGATGACCACCAGGGCGCCGATGTAGAACAGCATGATCCGCCAGGGCAGCGTGTTGATGGCGCGCGGCAGGGTCTTCTCGGGGTTCTCGCTCTCGCCCGCGGTGACGCCGACGAGTTCGACGCCCAGGTAGGCGAACATGACGATCTGGAGGGTCATCACGGTGGAGCCGATGCCCTGCGGGAAGAAGCCGCCGTCCTGCCAGAGGTGGCCGAGTGACGCGGTGTCACCGGCCTTGCTGAAGCCGAGGGTCAGCACCCCGACGCCGATCAGGATCATGCCGATGATGGCGGTGACCTTGACCATGGAGAACCAGAACTCGATCTCGCCGAACAGCTTCACCGAGATCAGGTTGGCCGCGTAGAGCACGACCAGGAAGGTCAGCGCGCTGATCCACTGCGGTATGTCGGGCGCCCAGAACCGCACGTAGACGGCGGCGGCGGTGGTCTCGGCCATCCCGGTGACGACCCAGAACAGCCAGTACGTCCAGCCGGTCACGTAGCCGGCGAAGGGGCCGAGGAACTCCCGGGCGTACTCGGCGAAGCTGCCCGAGACCGGGCGGTAGGTGAGCAGTTCGCCGAGCGCCCGCATGATCACGAAGATCACCAGGCCGGCGACGGCGTAGGAGAGGATCAGGCTCGGGCCGGAGCGGGAGATCGCGGTGCCCGCACCGAGGAACAGGCCGGTGCCGATGGCTCCGCCGATCGCGATCATCTGGATCTGGCGGCTGCCGAGCCCGCGCTCGTAGCCCTCCGCATCCGGCGGATTGTCGACCATTTCGTCGTACAACTTCTCGGCCACTATGCACCGTCCTGGTCGGTCTCGGGGGTGGAGAAGTCGTACCACGCGGGGTTCGGATAGCGGTGTCCATCTGAGCGTTATTTGAGCATGACCTGGTATGGTTTGCCCGATTTTCATAAGAAATGCCCCGGCTGATCGTCCACACTCTGGACAAAACAGCCGGGGCTTGCCCGGAATCGGGCAGGATCGCTCCCCCAAGGGGGTCAGCCCGCGCGGAATCAGTCCGCCATGGCCTCCAGCAGCGACTCCTGCAGGGCGCCCAGCCACAGGTACGCCATCACCAGCGGCTTGCGCTCGTCACCGTCCGGCAGTTCGTACAGGCCGTCCTCGTCGTCCTCGGTGACCTCCAGCCGGACGCCGACGGCCAGCCGCAGGTCGTTCAGCGCGCCCAGCCAGCGCAGGCAGTCGGGCACGGACAGCTTGAGCACCCCGCCGCCGTCGCCGAGGCCGTCCAGCGCCCGGACGACGAACAGCGCGTCGTCCCGCTTGCGGGCCCGCAGGTCCAGCTCGGTGAAGCGGCGGAACTCCCCGGACGCGACCTTCGCCTCCTCGTCGCTCGGCTTCTCCGGGTCGCCGTAGGCGTCCGGGAAGAGCCGGGCCAGCACCGGGTCGGCGGGCGCCTCGGTCGGCCCCTCGGCGAACAGCGCGGCCAGCGGGTCGTCGCCGCCCCCGCCCGGGCCGGGGCCGATCAGCTCCAGCAACTGCACTTCCAGCGAGCGCAGGATGGAGGCCTCCCACTCGTCCAGCGCGATCGCCGCGCCGCCACCGCCGGTGCTCTCGAACAACCCAGCCATCTGTATCGGTCAGCCCGTCTTCGTCGTCTTCGGTCGTACGGCCGGCGGCCCGGCACCGATCGAATCGGTACCGGCCGCCCGCGCCCGGTCGCGCCGGCGCCCGTCCCGCCGGCGCCGGTCGGCCCGGCGTCAGTCGTGCTGCAGCGTCGCCCAGAGGCCGTAGCCGTGCATCGCCTGGACGTCGCGCTCCATCTCCTCGCGGGAGCCGCTGGAGACCACCGCCCGACCCTTGGTGTGGACGTCCATCATCAGCTTCCTGGCCTTGTCCTTCGGGTACCCGAAGTAGGCCTGGAAGACGTACTGGACGTAGCTCATCAGGTTGACCGGGTCGTTGTGCACGATGGTCACCCAGGGCGTGTCCGGCTCGGTCACCGGTACCCCTTCGACCTCCGGGCGCTCGATCTCCACGGGCGCGACGCTCACGCCGGGTCCTCCTCGCTGCACAGTCGTCCGTAACCCCTCAGCCCCATGCTGCCATCCGGGCGACAGCCGGGCGATTCCGGCCCGGCATGCTCCATGAGAAATCGTCACTCTGACGCTAAGTGGTAGTAGCATCATCCGTATGGACGCCACTTCAGTGCGCGCGGCCGGCTCGACCGCGCTGCTCACCGACCGCTACGAGCTCACCATGCTGCAGGCCGCCCTGCGCAGCGGGGCCGCGCACCGCCGCTCCGTCTTCGAGGTGTTCACCCGCCGCCTGCCGAGCGGTCGCCGCTACGGCGTCATGGCCGGCACCGGCCGGGTGCTGGACGCCGTCGAGAACTTCCGCTTCACCACCCCCCAGCTGGACTGGCTGGCCGACCAGGACGTGGTCGACGAGGACACCCTGCGCTTCCTCGCCGACTACCGCTTCCGCGGCGACGTCCACGGCTACCCCGAGGGCGAGGTCTACTTCCCCGGATCGCCGCTGCTCACCGTCGAGGGCAGCTTCGCCGAGGCCGTGATCCTGGAGACGGTCATCCTCTCGATCCTCAACCACGACTCGGCCATCGCCGCGGCCGCCTCCCGGATGACCGCCGCCGCCGGCGGCCGCCCGGTGATCGAGATGGGCGCCCGCCGGGCCCACGAGCACGCCGCCGTCTCCGCCGCCCGGGCCGCCTACGTGGCCGGCTTCGCCGCCACCTCCGACCTGGAGGCCGGCTTCACCCACGGCATCCCGACCACCGGCACCGCCGCCCACGCCTTCACCCTGGTGCACGACAGCGAGCGGGACGCCTTCAAGGCGCAGATCGCGTCCATGGGCCGGGGCACCACGCTGCTGGTCGACACCTTCGACCTGCGCGAGGCCGTGCGCACCGCGGTCGAGGTGGCCGGCCCCGAACTGGGCGCCGTCCGGATCGACTCCGGCGACCTCACCCTGCTGGCCCACCGGGTCCGCCGCCAACTGGACGACCTCGGCGCCGACCGGACCAGGATCATCGTCACCTCGGACCTGGACGAGTACGCCATCGCCGCCCTGGCCGCCGCCCCGGTGGACGGCTACGGCGTCGGCACCAGCCTGGTCACCGGCAGCGGGCACCCGACCTGCGCGATGGTCTACAAGCTCGTCGCCCGCGCCGAGGCCGACGGCGGGCCGCTGGTGCCGGTGGCCAAGCGCGCGGCCGGCGGCAAGACCAGCATCGGCGGCCGCAAGTGGGCCGCCCGCCGGCCCGACGCCGACGGCGTGGCCGAGGCCGAGGTGGTCGGCACCGGGCCCGTCCCGGAGGAGCTGCGGCCGCACCTGGTGCAGGTGCCGCTGGTGCTGGCCGGCGAGACCGTCGGGCGGGAGCCGCTGAGCGCCGCCCGCGACCGGCACGTGCGCGCCCGCGCCGCGCTGCCGCTGTCGGCCACCCAGTTGTCCAAGGGCGACCCGGTGCTGCCGACCGAACTGGCGCTGCCCGCCGGGCCGGCCCGCTGAGCCGGGCCCGGGGCCGGTCCGGCGTTCCGGCCCCGGGCGCAGGACCCGCCCCGGGGCTTCCGCCCCCGCGCGCCACTCCCTAGAGTCAGCCGTAGAGTTCCCCGAGTTCCCCCGGAGCTCCCCGAGGACCCCCCGCGCCCGGCACGGCCGGGCCGCGCACTCCCGAGGGCTCCCCCACCGGGGCGCCGCCTCCCGCGGGCCCCCGAGATCCGAGGTTGCGAGCCATGTACCGGGCACTGATCGTCGTCGACGTGCAGAACGACTTCTGCGAGGGCGGCAGCCTGGCCGTCGCCGGCGGCGCCGAGGTGGCCGCCGCCATCACCGACCTGATCGCCGAGTCCTCCCCCGGCTACCGGCACATCCTCGCCACCCGCGACCACCACATCGACCCGGGCGCCCACTTCTCCGCCGAGCCTGACTACGTCGACACCTGGCCGCCGCACTGCGTGGCCGGCACCGAGGGCGTGGGCTTCCACCCCAACTTCGCACCCGCCGTCATCTCCGGCGCGGTCGAGGCGGTCTTCGACAAGGGCGCCCACTCGGCGGCGTACAGCGGCTTCGAGGGGCTGGACGAGAACAACCGCGGTCCGGTGGAGTGGCTGCGCGAGCGGCAGGTCGACCGGGTCGACGTGGTCGGCATCGCCACCGACCACTGCGTCCGGGCGACCGCGCTGGACGCCGCCCGGGCGGGCTTCACCACCCGCGTGCTGCTGGACCTCACCGCCGGGGTCGCCCCGGAGACCACCGCCGCCGCGCTGGCGGAGCTGCGGGCGGCCGGGGTCGAGCTGGTCGGCGAACCGGTGGTGCGTCCGTAGCGGCTCCGGTGGACGCGGACGCGGTGCCCGCGGAGCCGCCGTCCGCTCAGACCACCAGCAGGTCCACCACGTCCGTCCCGCCGGCCCGGTACGCCTCGCGCAGTTCGCCGCCGACCGCGTCCGGGTCGGCGGCCAGCCGCGCCCCGCAGACGTACACCACCCGGACGCCCAGGTACTCCATCCGCTGCCGGCCGCCGCGCACCCAGGCGGCTTCGCCCTCGCTCACGCAGCGCAGCTCCGGGTCCACCTCCACCGCGACGCCCCGCTCCGGCCAGTAGAGGTCCGGGACGGCGATGTAGGTGCCGCCGCCCATCCGCAGCTCCGGGGCGTTCAGCGGGGCGGGCAGCCGCCACTCGTCCACCAGCCGCCCCAGTCGCTCCAGCGCCACGTCCCGTTCGGCGGCGAGGAGTTCGTCCAGCGCAGCCCGCACCCGGGGCTCGCGGGTCAACCCGGAGTCGGTGAGCTCGGTCGCCAACTCCTGTACCGTGCAGCGGTTCCCGGGCCCGGCGACGGCCTCCCGCAGCACCGCGCGCACCGGCGCCGGGCCACCCGGCTCCGCCGTCCACTCGACCAGCGCGTCGGCGACCGCCCTGGCCACCGGCGCGCAGGCCAGGCCGTGCACCGAGCGGGCCACCAACTCCCGTTCGGTGCGCCGGATCCGCACCCCACCGACGTCCTTCAGCCGGCGCTGCCGGGGCACCAGGACGTCCACCCCGGTCACCGCGGGCAGCCGGGGCACGACGGTGAAGCCGTACAGCGCCAGTGCGGCCGCGCCGGTGATCACCGCGCCCTCCCCGCGGCCCTCCTGGCGCCCGTTCTGCGCGGCGTACAGCAGCGCGGCCCACATCCGCTGCTCGGGGGTGGGCTCGGCGGCCTGCAGCAGGTAGACCCTGGGCAGCATCCGCTGCCAGGGACCGCCCCGGCGGCAGTGCTCGGTGATGATCCGGGCCGGCACGCCCCGGGCGCGCAACTGACTCGCGGTGACGACGTTCTGCTGACGCTTCGCCAGGTCCTCCAGGGACGGCGGCGGGGACGGAATCCGGTAGCTCATGCCGACACCATCCCCAACCGCCACGACCTGCGACCGGGACCCTGACGCACTGTTACCCAACCGTCGCGAAACCGGGATCAGCCCGCACTAAAGTCCTCATACCCTCACTCATTTGGAGTAATTGACGCTCATCAGGTTGTCATATGTGATCGAAAACGATCGCCCACCTGGTCGCCTGACCCAGAGTGACCAAGGGCATACGGCGAGGGAACCCCAAGGCGTCAATCCCGCCTCGGGGATTGCCTAGGCTTACGTCATGTCACGTGACGAGACCGCCGGCCTCCGCGCGGCCCAGCTCCGCCTCGGCCGTCTGCCCGGATACGTCCGCCGCCCGGACCCCGCCCGCCGCAGCGGCGAGAAGGGCCATACGTACAAGAAGGGCTGGGAGGTCCGCTTCACCGCCCGCAGTGAGGCCGAGATAGCAGAGATCCGCGACCTCGTGGTCGCCGCCGGGTTCGCCCCGGCCAGGCCCTTCTTCAAGGGCCACCAACTCATCCAACCCGTCTACGGCATGGCGGCCGTGCAGGCCTACCTGGCCGCTAGACAGGCCGCCGAGGAACACGCCGCCCGGGCCGCGCTCGGCCGCCGACGACGGGCGGCGGGACGGCCCGCCGGCACCCTCGCGGCCGGCGGGCTCACCCCCGGAACGCTGACCGGCGGCGGGCACGCCCCCGGGGGGCACGCCGCGGGCGGACACGCCCCGGGCACTCATGGCGCGGGTGGACACCCCTCGGGTGCGGCGCACCGGCGCGAACGCGAGGAGGCCGCCGCCGGGGCGGCCGCGGCGGCTGCGGCCGCTGCCGCCACGGCGGCACAGGCGGCCCGGCGGCGGGCCGTCGAAGCCTTCCCCACCCAGGTCGAACGGGACACCGCCGCCGACCGGATCTCCCCGACGGAGACCCGGACCACATCCTGACGGGCAGTCGATCCGCCCGCCCCACCGCCCCGGCCGGTCCCGTCCAGACCGCCGGGGCACGGTCGATGGGCGCGGCGAGCCCCGGCCCGCCGCCCCTGCGCCCGCCGTCCCCGGTGGGCGCCGTCCCCCCGTCACCGCGGTGACGACCATGCCCCCGTCCGCGGTGATCTTCACGGCGATCTCCGTGCTGATCGCGAGCGCGGTTGTGCGGGTGGTTGTGCGCGCACAGGTTCGCGCCCTGGGCGTGGACGCCAGCCTCCCCAGGCCCTACGGTGGCACATCAACTGCCTTGCAGCCATCGCCGTCCACACCCTCTGACCAGCCGCGACACGCTCGCACCTACGAGCCCCACGCCACTGCGCAGCACTGCCCCGCCGGCCCTCGCCGGCCCCCCGCCCGACCGTCCCGCCGCCTCGCCGCACCCGTCCTCCACCGGAACCGGCCTGGCGGCGACGGGTTCCGGGCATTCCATCGGATTGGTCACCCAGCGCACCGAGGGCCTACCGTAGAGTGAGCACAGATGATCGACCGTCAGAAACCCATCTCCCTTTTCGAGAAGCCGAGATGACCAATCGTCACGAGAGTTCCGCCGAGCCGCCCCCGGGGCCCGGCGAGCCGGCGGACGTACCACTGGAGTTCACCGCGTTCTGCGAACTCCACCGCCCCCGGTACCTCAGCTACGCGCACGTGTGGCTGACCGAGCACAGCGCCGCGACCGCCGCCGTCCAGCAGGCCTTCGCGGAAATCGCGGTGCTCTGGCGGGAGTTGATGGGCAGCTCCAACCCGACCGCGCACGCCTGGGACATCCTGCGCGGCACCGTCGCCGAACACAGCCGCCGGATGCCCGCCGCCCCGGACCGCCACCCGGCCGACGACGACCTCGCGATCCTGCACTACGTCGTCGGCCTCGCCGCCCCCGAGATCGCCGACGTCATCGGAACCGACGCCGCCAGCGTGGCCGGGCGGCTGCGCCGCACCATGCTGCGTGAGGCCTCCGGCTGGTGACGCCGCGCCCCGGCCGCCGGCTGCGGCCCTTCCGCAAACCCCCGCCCGGCTTCAGACCCGCTCGCCCGTCACGTCGAACAGATGGTGCACCGGGTCGTGGATCAGGTACCGGGAGAACGACTCGACCGTGAACCGCGCCCCGTCGCTGCGGTTCCCGGTCCGCTCCCACTGCGTACCGGCCACCCGCCCGAAGGCCGCGGCGAGCGTCTCCGCGGCCCGCCCCAACTCCCCGGCCACCACCCGCGGATCCTGCTCCCCGTAGCGCTCGGCGACGGCCGTCCCGTCCTGGTCCCAGTTGGGGAACAGCGGGTCGTCCCGGTCCAGCATCAGACCCAGCCGGACGTCGAACAGCCGGAAGACGTCCCGGACGTGGCACGCGTACTCCAACGCCGACCACACCCCCGGCGCCGGCCGCCGGCGCAGCCCCTCCCCGTCCCCCGCCAGCACCGCAAGCCAGCCCTCCGCATTGGCCCGAACCATCCCGGCGACGTCCTCCCGCACCACCCGCGGGGTGTCCAACCCACAGTCGGGGCAAGGGCGTTCCAGCACCCAGGTCCAGTCCTTGGTGTCCGGGACGATGCCCGCGTCGACGGTGGCCCCCGGCGTGCTCTCAGAAGTGCTCATGGGCCCAGCATCCCCGCCACCGGAGGACCCCACCAGCGGCATTGACGCCAGCCGTCGCCGAATTACTGCCACCCCGGCGCACTCGCCCGACACACGCCCCCATCCCCGCGCGCGCTCCAGGATAAATGCGTGGACGAACCGGAATCCGACCACCCATCCTGGGCACCATGACCGCCGATCTCGCCGCCCTCGCCGTCAAACCCACCCTGTACGGCCCCACCATCCGACTCGTCCCCCTCGACGAACGGCACACCGACCCGATGTGGGAACTCTGCGCCGACGAGGAGACCAACCGGCTCACCGGCACCCGCACCACCTTCACCCGCGACCGGATCCACCACTGGTGCACCACCCGCGCCGAACAACCCGACCGCCTCGACCTCGCCGTCGAAGACCCCACCACCGGCCGCTTCCTCGGCGACACCGCCCTCACCGACGTCGACCCCGACAACTCCTCCGCCAGCTACCGGATCGCCCTCACCCCGGACGCCACCGGCCGCGGCATCGGCACCGAAACCACCCTCCTGGTCCTGCGCCACGCCTTCGAGACCATCCGCCTCCACCGCGTCCACCTCGAAGTCTTCGAGTACAACGAACGCGCCGCCCACACCTACCGCAAGTCCGGCTTCATCCTCGAAGGCCGCTCCCGCCAAGCCCACCACTGGGACGGCCGCTACTGGGACGTCCTCCAGATGGCCGCCCTACGCACCGAATGGCTCGCCACTCACTGACCCCGCCGCCGCCCCCGCACCACGAACACCACGACGAGCCCGACCACCAGCGCCAGGCCACCCGCCGCCACCCCCACGGCGGCACCCATCCCGTTCCCGCTGCTGCCCCCACCCTCAGCCCCGGGGGCAACAGCCTCCTCCGACGCCCCATCCGTCGGATCATCCGCCGGCGGCGCCCCCTGCGACTCCTTCCGACCCACCAACGGATTCCCCCGAGGCCCGTCGTCCACCCCAGGATTCACCTCCAGCGCCTTCCCCGGCGCCAACACCCCGTACCCGTACCGGTCACTCGGCACCGCAGACCCGTCAGCCGGAGGAGTGGCCGTCTTGATCAGCCGATTGACCACCTGCCCGGCCGACAGGTTCGGGTACTTCGCCCTGATCAACGCCGCGGTGGCGGACACGTAGGCGGTGGCGTCCGACGTGCCGTTGCCGATTCCGTAGCTCGACGAGGACTTCGCCGACGAGTGGTAGATCTCAACGCCGGGAGCTGCCAGTGTGGTCTCGGGCCCTGGCGTCGCCTTCGCCCAAAGCTTCCCCTGTTCGTCAACCGCAGTCACCGCTACGACACCCGGGAATGCGGCAGGGTACTCCACCGAAGTGCCATCACCGTTCCCGGCCGCCGCGACAAGCACGACGTCCTTGGACACCGCGTACTTGATCGCATCGCGTGCCTGGGAATCAAGCCGCGAGTACCCACCGAGCGACATGTTGATAACCTTCGCGCCCTTGTCGGCCGCATACCGAACAGCGAGTGCAATGTCCGACTGGTCGAGGTTCGGAGACTCCCCATTGGTCCTGATACGCACCGGAAGAATCCTGGCCTTCGGTGCGAGGCCCATCACCCCGGCCCGGTCTCCGTGACCATGCCCGGCAATGATGCTGGCGATTCCGGTGCCGTGACCGAGATTGTCCACCCGGCCATCGGTCTTCGCCCCGGAGAAGTCGGTGCCTGACAGCACCTGTCCAGTCAGGTCCTGGTGGTCCTGCATCACTCCGCTGTCCACCACGGCGACAACGACGCCTTCGCCCTGGCTCTGAGACCAGATCTTGTTCTCGACGTCAAAGGATCGGAGAGCCCACTGCGAGTCCCGCACCTGATCAGCCACTACCGGTGTTGCAGCCACCCCCCAGAGCAGGGTTCCAGTAGTCAGCACACCAGCAACGCGTACCAGTCGGCCACTCGACACGTTCAACCCCAGTCAGCATTGCGCCCCTAGGCTCTCCGTCCTGCGGGACAACAGATCCGTCAGTCCGCACGGCGGCGGAGATCAATCATTCCACCACGTTCGGGTTGGCCTTCTTGTCCGACTCCCAGGTCTCGGAATCCGCGACTAGATAGTCGGGGCGCTTCCCCTCATTCTTCTTGTTGCTTCCCCTGTGATGGGTGCCCGCTGCGCCCATCACAGGGCCCATCCCGCCCGTCGAACCGGGCATCGGTTCCGTCCTTACCCGGTTGCGGGCTCCGAGACCCGAACCGCCCTCAGTGAAGGCCTGCCGGCCGCTCGCGCGACCGTCGGAGCGACCGCTGCCTCCGACAACGCCACCGGTCTTCCCGGACGTACCGTCCCCGGCACGCACGTCCGGCGCGATGCGGCCACCCTGCTCGAAACCACCGCCCGCCGCCTCTTGCACACCGAAAGCCCGCCCCGAGCGCGGAGCCGGGCCGACCACCTCAGCCTCCCTGCCGGCCATGCTCTTGAGTCCGGAGCCCCGAACGGTCTCACCGTCCGCGCGGCCCGGCATGCCGACAACCGGTCCCGGGGTCCCATTCGGTGAGCCGGGACCACCACCGGGTCCGGCGGGAAGCCCACTGTTTGAAGGCGTGGTGACCGAGGTGTTCGGAGAGGGAGAGGTCGTGACAGCTGTGCCGTCGATCCCTGTACCAGCTCCGGTACCAACCCCCGACCCGGTCACCGACTTGTTCGTGGGTGCGGCGCCGACCGACACTGCCGAGGGCAGCGGCTTGGGCGCCGCTTGTACGGTTCCCCCCTTGATGCCCGAGTCAGTCGGTGCGGTCGCCCTCGCCACGCTGGCCCTTGGAGCGATCGATCCACCTGACGGTCTCCCGGCTGCGGCCCCGGAACCGCCCTTTTCCGCAGGAGCTGTCCGTTCTCCGGTAGCCATCATCCCGGCCATCACAGCCCCTGCCGCCGCAGCCGAACCACTCGGGTCCTCCGCGTTGGGCGCATCGCGATCCTGGCCCCGAACCGGATCCGTAGGTGGCCTCTTCGCGTCCAACGGCGGTGGGGGCTTCAGGGCCGGGGTGGCGATGCGGTAGTGCATGGCGAGGGTCTGCATGATGGCGGCCGCTTCGGCCTTCTTGCGGTCGGCGAGGGGGATGTGTTCGTCGTCGTCGCCGAAGAGGGCGTCGCCGACGGTGTCCTTGACCTTGTCCCAGTTGCCGGGTTCCTCGGGCATGTCGCGTTTGGCCTTGGCCATGGCCTCGGAGGCGTTGTGGAGGATGTTGGCCGCGTCGTTGGCGTAGGCGGCGGCGTTGTTGATGCTGGCGGCCAGGGTGAGCATGCGGGTGTGGAAGGCGTCGCTGGTGGTGCCTTCCCAGGAGGTGGCGGCTTCGGTGCTGGCTTTGGTGAGGGCCTGGCGGATCTGCTTGAGGGTGTCGGCGGCTTTGCGCCAGGGGTCGCCGGCGGCCATCACCGCGCCGGGGTCGAGGGCCTGTGCCATCGTGCGGAGTTGGGCGTGGCTGTACTTGGTGAAGTCGGTGTAGACCACGGGCGGTCGGCCTCCGTTCGGTCCGGGCGGGCGCGGGTCAGACGGTGGCGTTGCCGCGGGTGGACGGGGTGGGGTTCTGCTGGGTCGCGGCCTGGCTGCTCGCGGAGGGGTTGGCGACGGACCAGCCGTCGTCGCCGACCTTGAGCTTGGTGGCGGCGTGCCGGTCCTGCTCCTCGTAGTTGACGGCGGTGAGGTCGGCCTTCTGCTGGGCCTCGTTCACGGCGTCCTGGAGCTGGTTGAGGACGTCGCGCAGCGCGTCCCGCATGGTGCCGTAGCGACTGTGGATCTCGGTGGCCTCGGCGAAGGTCCCGAAGGCGTTCTTGCCGATGGCGCTGCGGCCGTGCGCGTCGGTCCCGTCGGCGTGCTTCTGGAAGTCGGCGAGCAGGAGCCGTACTTGGCCGGCGAAGGTGCGGAGCTGTTCGACTTCGATGCGGTAGCCCTGTCCGGCTCCGCCGGTGGAGCCGGTACCGGTGCTCCCTGTTCCCATTTCGGCGCCCCCCGTGCGTCCGTCCCTGGCGGTCGGGGCCGGGCCCCGGTGTCTCATGTCTAACACACCGGGCCCGAATCCGGCCCGGGGCTTGGTCAGTTCGCGTTCGTCCCGGTCCGTTGGGCGTCGGCGAGGGCGCGGCGGCAGAGGGAGTCGGCGTGCCGGGTGGTCTCGGGGAGGCGGTAGTGGCGGGCGAGGTCGAGGGTGGTGCGGACGGCGGTGTCGAGGCCGGTCCGGTGGCCGACGGAGACGAAGACGGGTTTCACGCCGGTCCTGGTGCGCACCGCGCGGCCGACCTCCTCGCCGGTGGCGGGGTCGGTGAGGGGGGTCCAGGAGCCGCGGGCCTTGTCGGGTGTGTGGTGGTCGAACGTGAAGGGGGTCTTGGCGACGCCGAGGGTGCGCAGTCCGGTGAGGACGCCGAGGTGGCTGGCGAGGCCGAGGCGGCGGGGGTGGGCGAGGCCGTAGCCGTCGCAGACGACGGTGTCGGGGGTGTGGGTGAGTGCGGCCAGGGCGTCGAGGACGGCGGGGAGTTCGCGGAAGGCGAGCAGTCCGGGGACGTACGGGAAGGCGATCCGGCCGACGGCGGTGGCCTGTTCGACCACCTGCAGGGTGTCCCGGTCGAGGAGGACGGCGGCGGCGGCGACGAGGTCGCGGTCGTCGTCGTAGGCGACGTCGACGCCGGCGATGAGCGTGCCGGGGGCGGCGGGGTCGTGGCCAGGGTCGTCGTGGGCCTGGACGAGCGGGCGCAGCCGCTCCTGTTCGGCGAGTGCCTCGGCCTCGGTGGTGGGCCAGTCGGCGGGGATGGGCATGGTCGGTTCCCCCGGTGGTGGTGGCGTGTGCGGTGACGCGTGGTGTCGACGGGTTCCGGTTCACCGTACCGACCGGGTCGGACGACCCCGGGGTGAGCCCGTGCGCCCCCTGTGCCCCCGCGTTCGGGGACTAGCCTGGACGTACCCGTCTCCCCGCGGGGTAGGACCACGGGATCCGGCACCATTCCCGCCCGTTCCCCCCGACGTGCGAAGGACCCCCCGCCATGCCGCGCCCCTCCGTCACCCAGGCCTGCCTCGGCTCGTTCACCGTCGTCGCCTCCACGGTGGCACTGCTGGCCGTCTCGGGCGCCTCGGGCGTTCTGGCGGTCGCGGTGCTGGTGGGGTTCGCGCTGGCGCTCGGCACCGTGGTGACGGTGCTCTCGATGTCGGCCGCCGCGGCCAGGTCGGCGGCCGGGACGGCCGCTCCCGCGGATCCGGCCGGTGCGGCCGGCCGCACCGCAGCCGCCGGGCACGCGTACGCCCGGCAGCGCTGATCCGCCGCCGGGCGCGGGTGTGGCCTGCCGATCCGCTCAGACCTCGGTGGTGACCACCACGGTCTTCGCGGCCTTGTCGTGCAGGCACTGCCGGTAGGGCTTGTCGAAGACGCCGAAGAATCCGTCGACGATCCACCAGAGCGCGGCGCAGCAGATGACGGCCGGGAGGATGAAGACGGCGGCTCGGGTCCAGGCGGCGGACGGGGTGGGTTTGTTCCCGTCGACGAGCATGGCGACCCGGATCTTCATCGCCTTCTTGCCGAGGGTCTGGCCGTCCCGGCTGAGCATCAGGGCCTCGTAGACGAGGTAGATGGCGCAGCCGAGCCAGAACGCCTCGGTGGAGCCGTTGCGCGTGCTGAGGTCGACGAAGGGCCCCACGACGATCACCCCGATGACCTGCACCAGGACGTAGTCGATCAGCCGGGCGAGGATCCGTTTGGGCCAGGTGCCGAGCGGCGGCATACCGGGGACGGGGCCGGCGCCGGGTGTGCCGTACGCGCCGGGTCCGTAGCCGGTGCCGTGACCGGGCGGCGGCTGGTCGTACGGGGGCTGGCCGTACGGGGACTGTCCGTAGGGGGCCTGACCGGGCGCCGGTTCGCCGTACGGGCTGCCGCCGTAGGTTCCCCGGTAGGCGCCGGGGCCGCCGGACTGGTCTCCGGACTCGCCGCCGGACTGGCCACCGGACTGGCTGTTGGACGGGGTCGGGCCCGACGGCTCGCCTTCCGGCGTGCCGCCGCCCGGCTGCGGGGGCTGCTTGTCGAAGGAGGGCTTGCCGCCCCCCTCCGGCTGGGAGCCTGAGGGGTCGTGGGTGCTCATATCCCCGAGTAGAACATCACGAATTCTCGATGTTCGGGACATTCTGTCCGTTTTGCACTGGCCCCTGGCTGCCCTCAGCCGCGCACCACCCGAGTACGGGCCGCGCGGTCCTGCCAGCCCCGCCGGGCCGTCCGGTCGAACACCGGCCAGACCAGTCCGAGCAGCAGCACCGTGCCCAACTGCCGCACGACCCACCGGAGCAGCGAGCGGCCGAGGCTCAGCCTCGCCGCCCGGGCGGCCGGGGCGGCGGCGTCCACCACGCGGATCCGGGCCAGTCGCTTGCCGAAGGTCTGGCCGGTGCGGGCGACCGGCAGCACCTCGTAGAGCAGGCTGACGAACAGCAGGATGCCGAGCAGCACGGCGGCCTTGCCCAGCACCACGTCGTCCACCAGCCAGACCTGGACCTGGTGCCGGGCGAGGACGCTGGCCATCCGGGCCTGGTCGACCTTCCGCTGGAGGTGGTCGGTCACCGAGCGGCCGAGCGGGATCCCGGCGGCGACCGCGACCACCAGCAGGATGGCGGTGTCCACCGCCCGCGCCGCCAGTCGGCGGCCGAGGCCGGCCGGCTCGGCGCCCCGGGCGTTCCTGCCGGTCCGACCGGCCCGACCAGCCCGAGCGACCCGAGCGCTGCCGGCGGCCCCGGCGGCCCGCGCGGCCCCGGAGGACGCGGGAACGGTGGCGGCGGAGGCCGAGGCGGACGGGCGGGGCTGGACGGCGGTCTCGCGGAGCGTCCGCACGGCGGGCAGCGGAGTGGCGGGCGCCGTCGCCGCGACCGCCGCCGTGGCGAAGGACTTCGAGGCGACCGCGACCGCGGTCGGCCCCGGCCCCGACCCCGGGCCCGGAGGGGCGGCCGCCACCGCCTCTTCGCCGATCACCGGCACCGGCCCCGAGGCCAGGACGGCCGGCACCGGCGCCTCCCGCACCGTGACCGCCACGACGGGAGCGCCGGCGGCGGCCAGTTCCGTGGCAGCCGGAGTGCGCTCGGGCTCCGCGCGCCCCTCCTCCACATCGAGTGCCTCCGGAAGCACCCCCCAGGAAACCCAACGCGGTGCGTCGCCCGTGTCCATCAGGCCCCGCTGCGCCCGAGGATCTGCCTGCCAGCCGGACTCCCCGACACCCTGGAACGGGGCCGGGGAAGGGGACGGGGACGGCGACGGGGACAGGGGCGGGGCCGAGAAAGCGGCCGAAGCCTGGACCGGGACGGCCCCGGGCGGCTCCACGCCGGCGAAGCCCGACGGCACTCCCGCGGACGGCTCTCCCGCGACCGGCATCCCCGCCGAAACTCCCGGCGACGCCCCCGGTCCGTCGACCGTCCGGAACACCGGCCCGCCGATCACCTCCGCCACCCGGGGCCCGAGCACGAAGGACGCCCCACCCGAGGTCTGGTCGAAGTACACCGGCCCGGTGTCGCCCCCACCCGCTGGCAGCCCGGCCCGCACCTCCGCCATCGACCCCGATGCCACCGACCCCGAGACCACCGCCTCCGAGGCCATCGACCCGGGAGCCACCGACCCCGAGACCGGCAGCCCCGGGACCACCGGTTCCACGACCACCGGTTCCGGCACCTCGACCGCCCCCGGCAGCGCGGCCTCCGGCACCACCGGTGGCGGCACCACCCGCGCCGCCGCACCGCCCGGAGCGGGCCGCCGGGTCACGTACCGCGGCGGCTCCAGCACCTCTCCCCCGGCGGGAGCGGGCCGGCTGGTGCCGGGCACCCACGCCGCGCCGCCCCAGTACCGGACGTAGCCGGGGATGGACGGGTCGGGGTAGTAGCCGGGCTCGGGCGCGACGGCCGGGTCGCCGTCGGCGACGAAGGGGCGGTCCGTCATGGGGGTCTTCTTTCCTGGCAGGTCCTGACGAGGAGGGTGCGGGCCGACCGGGCCCGACCACCGCAGACGCGTCCACCCGCGCGCACGACCCGGCGCGCTCCCGGCGGTCGGCGCGCGTGGGGGCACCGCCGGTGGGCGGAAAGTCGCCGGGCAGTCACAAAGGGTAGTACCTCATCGAAGCCGTGACGGAAGGTTCGCGATTCGCCGGACAGCGGAGGGTCGCTCAAGGTAAGGAACCAGGCGCACGACGACTGCCCGCGCGCCGTGTCATCCGCTGTTCACCACCCCTCACCGGACTTCCCGAAGAAATCCCGGAAACGTGTGTAAGAGCCGGTGCGGACCGCCCTCTCAAAGGTCACAGGGGCCCGAAGCCGGGCACAACCCGAAGGCAGAGAGGAAGACGATCATGGAGCGTCCCGTCAGCGTCGTCGAGCACGAGCTGGAGCTCAACCTGGTGCTCTCGCCGGAGCACAGCGTCCCCGTCCCGGCCCGGCTGTCCTACGGCAGCCACGACCCGTACGCGGTGTACATGACCTTCCACCTGGACACCGGTTCCCCGGTCACCTGGGTGTTCGCCCGCGAGCTGCTCGTCGAGGGCACCTTCCGCCCGTGCGGCCAGGGCGACGTGCGGATCTGGCCGACCCGTTCGGGCCGGCGCAGCGTGCTCTGCCTGGCGCTGAGCTCGCCCGCCGGGGACGCGCTGCTGGAGGCCCCGCTGCCGGTCGTCGCGGCCTGGCTGGAGCGGGCGCACCGGCTCGTCCCGCCGGGCAGCGAGCTGGCCGCGCTGGACATGGACGGCTCGCTCGCCGAGCTGCTCGCCTAGCGTGCGCCGCGGCGTGCACCGGCACGTACAGCAACACGAGCACGGGGCGCGAGAACGAGCGGCGGGCTCGGCGGAAAAACCGGAAGGACCGGAACAACCGGAAGGACCGGAACGACCGGAAGAAGCAGGACCGGAAGAAGCAGGAGCGGCGCCCCCGCCGGCTCAGCGGGCCGCGGGGGCCTGCTGACGGCCGCGGGCGGCGTCCGGGCCGCCGACGTCCCGCTGTCCGGGCAGCCGGACCAGCGGCGCGCCGGCCGAGAGCCGTCGTGCCCTTATCCGGACGGCGGCGGCGAGCAGGAAGCAGAGTCCGACCCACGGATAGACCGAGGTCGGCAGCTGGCGCCAGAGCGGCATATCGAGGACGGCCAGGCCGACCGGCTTCGCGGCCCACATCGCGAAGGACAGGAAGGCGACCAGCGTGGCCCAGAAGACGGCCCGCCAGCGCAGCCGACGGACGCCGGCCGGGCGGGCGTGCTCGACCGAGGCCTCGGCGGCGAGCAGGACGAGCATCGGCACGCACCAGACCCAGTGGTGGGTCCAGCTGATCGGCGAGATCAGCACGGCGGTGACGGCGGCGCAGCAGACGCCCCAGGCCTCGGACCGGGGCAGCCAGCGGCCGCTGCGCGCGGCCCAGGCGGCGACGCCGAGACCGGCCAGCGCGACCAGGCCGGCTCCGACGGTGGCGACGGTGCCGGGGTCGGCCGAGTGCAGCAGGCGGGCGAAGGCGCCGCGCATCGACTGGTTGTCGACGATCCAGGTCTTGCCGACCCGGGAGGAGTCGTAGAGGTACTTGGTCCAGAAGCCCCAGGTGGCATCGGGCAGGACGAGGGCGCCGAGCAGGAAGGTGCCGAGGAAGGTGAGGCCGGCCACGAAGGCGGCCCGGATCCGGCCGGTGATCAGCAGGTAGACCGCGAACAGGCCGGGGGTGAGCTTGATGCCGGCGGCGATGCCGATCGCCACGCCCTTGCTGCGCCGCCCGTCCGCACGGGTGAGGTCCCAGAGGATCAGGCAGGCCAGCGCGAGGTTGATCTGGCCGTAGCGAAGCGTGGTGAAGACCGGTTCGAGCCAGACCCCGAGGCCGGTCACCAGGATCACGCCGATCGGCCGCAGCTCGCGGCGCGGCCAGCCGACCAGCTTGAAGGACAGGTGGGTCAGCAGGGCGAGCAGCCCGAGGTTGCCGAGAGTGATCGCCACTCGGAGGAAGGGGACCGGGAACCAGGTGGTCGGGACGAACAGCATCGCCGCGAACGGCGGGTACGTCGCGGGCAGGTTCCACTCGGTGACGCGCAGCGCGTACAGGTCGGTGCCGTCGGCCACGGCGGCGCCCTCCGCCCGGTAGACGATCATGTCCACCATCGAGGTGTGGACGAAGTGCCGGACCACCGCGTACACCAGCAGGGACAGCAGCGCCACGGCGGAGGCGGCCAGCAGCGGGCGGCGGGGGGCTTCGCGCAGCGCCCGGACAGGGGCGCCGAGGGCCCGGCGCAGCCGGTCCGACAGGGGGGCGGGCGAGGGGTCGGGTGCGGTCCGCACCGGGCTGCGCTCGTCTTGCACCGCTGTCACTGTCCACTCCGTCCACGGCTCGGCCAACCAGCGACGATACCGGATGCCGCCCGACTGGGATCGGACACGATCAACTACGCAGCGTGACGCGTCGGCCCTGACCGGCCCCGGCGCCGACCTGGGGGAAGGGCACACCGGTCGCCGTGGGGGTGACGGTCGGGGTGCGGGTCGGCGCCGGGGTGGTCGGGTGGCCGGCACGACCGACGCTAGCCGCGGCCCGGGGCCGCGACCGCCGGGCTGAGCGAGGGGTAGAACTCCCTTAGGTCGCCGTTAAGGATGGGCCCGTACGAGAAGGACCCGCCCGACGCGCCCAGCCGCCCCAAGTGCCCAGCCGCCCAGCCGTCCAGCCGTCCCGTCGCCCCGTCGCCCCACCACCCGGGCCGCTCAAGCCACCGCCGTCGCCGCGCCCTGCCGTCACTTCTGGAACAGCACGCCCCGGGTCCGCCGCCGGCCGCCCCGCGCGGGCGGCGCCTCCTGCGGCCCGGTGCGCAGCCGCAGCCGGGTCTCGGCACCGCCGAGCACCGCGGAGCGGCCGAGCGCGACGTCCCCGCCGGTGGACTCGGCGAGCTTGCGGACGATGTCGAGGCCGAGGCCGGTGGAGCCCTCGCCGCCGTGTCCCTCGCCGCGTCTGAGGGCGGCTGCCGGGTCGCTGTACCCCGGTCCGGCGTCGCCGACCAGGACGATCACCGAGCAGCCGGTGGCCAGCACGTCGACCGAGAAGGCGGTGCCGACGGCGGTGTGTCGGAAGACGTTGCCGAGCAGTGCGTCGACGGCGGCCGCCAGGTCCCCGCGCTGGACGGGCACCGGCGCCGCCTGCTCGGCGCCGGCCAGCTGCCAGCGGCGTCCCTCGTCCTCGGCCAGCGCCGACCAGAAGGCGACCCGCTCCCGGATCACCTCGGCGGCGTCGCAGCCGACCGCGACGGCGGGCGCGTCCTCGGGGGCGCGGCGGGCCGAGCGGATGATCTGGTCGACCTCGCGCTCCAGTTGGGCGACCGCGTGCCGGGTGGCCTCGGCCGCGTCGCCCTCGCCGAGCGAGGCGGCGTTGAGCCGCAGCACGGTCAGCGGGGTGCGCAGCCGGTGCGACAGGTCGGCGGCCAGTTCCCTTTCCGCGGCGAGGAGTTGGGCCACGCGGTCGGCCATGGTGTTGAACGCCTGGCCGGCCTCGCGCAGTTCCTCGGGGCTGCCCTCGACCTGCTTGCCCTCCACCGGGACCCGCACCGAGAGGTTCCCGGCGCCGAGCGAGCGGGCGGCGGCGGCGAGCTTGCGCGCGGAGGCGACGATGCGGCTGCCCATCCGGTCGGCGACCAGCACGGAGATGGCGACCAGGCCGAGCGCCACGGCGGAGAGCACCTGCCAGGCCGTGGCGACGCCCCTGGTGAGGTCGTTCTCGGCCACGAACACCTCGACCACCGCGGTCCGCCCGGTGTCCACCGCGACCGGCTGGAGCAGGGCGTACCCGCCGGCCACCTGCACGGTGAAGGAGCGGCCCTGCCCGCCGGCCGTGGCCACGTCGGCCGCCGCGGCGCGCCCCTCCCCCAGCATCGGCCCCCCGGGCCCGCCGATCGCGGCGGCCGCCACACCGGGACCGCTCGCACCAGGACTCCCCGCGCCCGGACTCGCGGCGGGACCACCCACGCCGGCACCACCCGTAACAGCACCACCCGCCCCGGCGCCCCCGCCACCGCCGTCGTGGAGCGCGTCGCCGCCCCCCGCCCCGGCGGGCTGCCCGGCCGCCGGGAGGTGGACCGCCATCCGCCCCTGCCCGCCGGCGTCCGTGCTGGCCAGGGCCCGGGTGATCGCGTCCTCGTCGGTGGTGATCGCCAGCGCCGGTCCGAGCGCCGCGGCCTGCCGCTCGGCGGCGGTGAACGCCCGGTCCCGCGCGGTCTGTTGGACCATCATCCCGAGCGGGATCAGGAAGGCCAGCGCGACCATGGTGGTGCCGGCCACGGCGGCCTTGATCAGGGCCCAGCGCAGCGAGCGCCCGAACCGCCTCATGTCCGGTGCTCCGCCAGGCCCCCGGTGGCCTCCAGCCGGACCCCGACGCCCCGGACGGTGTGCAGGTAGCGGGGGTTGGAGGCGGTCTCGCCGAGTTTGCGGCGCAGCCAGGAGAGGTGGACGTCGATGGTCTGGTCGCCGCCGTAGGTCTGCTGCCAGACCTCGGCGAGGATCTCCTTGCGGGGCACCACGACGCCGGGCCGGGCGGCCAGGAAGGCCAGCAGGTCGAACTCACGGCGGGTCAGGTCGAGCGGCCGTCCGTCCAGCGCGGCCTCCCGCCGCTGGAGGTCGATGGCCAGTCCGCCGACCCGCAGCACCTGGGCGACGGGCGCGGCGCCGCCGCCGAACCGGCGCAGCACGGCGGTCATCCGGGCGCTGAGATGCTCCCCTGAGAAAGGTTTCACCAGGTAGTCGTCGGCGCCGTCGTTGAGCAGCCGGATGATCTCGGCCTCGTCGTCCCGGGCGGTGGAGACGATCACCGGCACGTTGGTCAGGCCCCGGATCATCTTGAGCGCCTCGCTGCCGTCCAGGTCGGGCAGGCCGAGGTCGAGGATCACCAGGTCGCAGCCGACCTGGGCGACCTCCCGCAGCGCCTCCAGAGCCGTGCCCACGCTGCGGACCGCGTGACCGGTGTCGGTCAGGTGGCGGATGAGGGCGGAACGTACGAAGGGGTCGTCCTCGACCACGAGCACTGTTGCCATGGGCCTGCACGGTACGCCATCGCCGGCGAGTGGTCTGTACCTCGGGGGTGGGTCCGGACATTGTGCAACTGCCCTGCTGAATACCGGGGGTGCCGGTCTCCTTCCGAATGGAAATACGGCAGGATGTGCGGACGATGCGGAACGGACTGGTACAGCTCGGCGCCTGGGCGGCGGCCACCGGGGCGGCGGTGGCGCTGTCCTGGCTCGGCGTGCACGCGGTGCTGACCGGCGCCGCGTTCGAGCAGCCCACGGCGCTGCCGCTGCCCTCCCCGAAGGCCGACGGCACGCCGCACCCGGCGCCCGCCACCCCGGACCCGCCGCGCTCCGGCGCACAGTCGACGCCCCCTTCCCCGGCGGCCTCACCGACCACCGCCGCCACTTCCACCGCCGCCACCACCCCGCACGGCCCGGCTCCCGCCACCACCGCGGCGTCACCGACCCGCCGGCCCGCCCCCACCGCCACCACGACGTCCACGGTGAAGAGCTATCCGATCCCGGGCGGCAAGGTCGCACTGGACCTGAAGCCGGACCGGGCCACCCTGGTCTCCGCCACCCCGGACCCGGGCTGGCAGATGCTGGTGTGGACGGACGGCCAGTGGCTGCGGGTCGACTTCGTCCGGGACACCGAGACCAACTCGGTCATCGCCTCCTGGAACGGCCACCCGCCGATCGTGGAGACGGTGATCCGCTGAGGCCCGCTTCTCGACGCCCCGTCAGGCCGCGGTTCGTCAGAAGTCCTCGCACGGCACGTATCCCGGCAGGTACGGCCCCGCGTACCCCGCCCGGTCCACCAGCGTGTGCCTGGTCCCGCCCGGCACCGCGATGGTGGCCAGCACCACCGCGCCGTAGTCGTCCCGCGCCTCGTACGGCTCGGCCAGCGACAGCGCGCCCCGGTCCACCGCGTAGTCGTACGCGTAGTAGACGTCCGGCACGCTCACTGCGAGGTCCAGCACCCCGTCCCCGTGGCGGTCCAGATGCGCGGTCAGCTCCCGGCCGCGCGGGCCGGTGCTCCGCACCGGGGAGGTGAGCACGATCCGCGTCCCCGGTGCGGCGAGGACGTACGAGAGCGTCTCCGGCTCGCCGGTCTCCGGCCCGGCGTACGCGGTGCAGCGCAGTCCGAGCGCGGCGCAGTAGCGGCGGGCCGCCCGCTCGGCGTCGGCGACCGCGAAGACCACCGCGTCCGCACGGCCCATCGGCAGCGGCCCCGCCTCCGCCGGGTCCGCTGCGAGGCCTGCCCCGAACGGTGCGAGGCCTGCCCCGAACAGGGCTGGTTCGGCGGCGGTGTCGGTCATGATGACTGCCCTCCCGGTTGGCGTACGGACCATCCTGGCCGCCCCGGCACCCGGGGGTGGGGCCCTGGGAGCGGGGGGTGTGGCTGGAGGGTGGCGCCGGGCCGACCCGCGCGCAACTGTTCCGTTTCCTCCTGGTCAAGCTGTGCCCCGGAGCGGAAGAATCGGCCGCGCAGCTGTACAGAATGCCCACCCCAGGACGGTGCCGCGAATGCCCCCCGCCCACTCCCCGAACTCCCCGGGTTCCCCCGGCGCACCCAACTCCCCCGCCCCGCAAGGCGCTTCCGCCGCCCCGCCGGCCGGCACCAACGACGCCATCGACCCCCTGGACGGCCGGCTGATCCGGCTGCTCGCCGAGGAGCCCCGGATCGGGGTGCTGGAGTGCTCGCGCCGGCTGCAGGTCGCCCGGGGAACCGTGCAGGCCCGGCTGGACCGGCTCCAGGCCAAGGGCGTGATCGGCGGCTTCGGCCCGGAGGTGGACCCGGCGGCGATCGGCTACCCGGTGACGGCCTTCGCCACCCTGGAGATCTCCCAGGGCCAGGGCGCGGACGTGCGGGCGCACCTGGCGAGCGTTCCGGAGGTGCTGGAGCTGCACACCATCACCGGGATCGGGGACATGCTGGTGCGGATCGTGGCCCGGTCCAACGCCGATCTGCAGCGGGTGATCGACCGGGTGCTGGGCTTCGACGGGATCGTCCGCTCGTCCACCGCGATCGTGCTGGAGAACCCGGTTCCGTACCGGATCCTGCCGCTGGTGGACCAGGCCGCCGCCGAGTAGGAGGGGAGACACGGCCCGACGCGCCGATTTGGCACATCCGTGAGGCGTCGATGGCCGCAAGATTTATATATGAACGTTCTACTAACCCTCGCGCCGCCCTCCGATCCGCTGAAACGCGTGCCGACCGAGCCCTCTCCCGGGTCGGCCCCCGCATGACGAACGCGGTCGCGGCCGACGGAACCGCCCCCACCCTCATCGCCTCCGCCCAGCGCGCCCTGCGCCTGCTGCAGGCGGCCGCCGGCTACCCCAAGGGCGCCACCGCCAAGCAGCTCGCCCGGGACACCGGCCTGGCCCTGGGCACCACGTACCACCTGCTGCGCACCCTGGTGCACGACCACTACCTGGAACGCCACAGCGGCCTCTACCTGACCGGCCCCGCGGTCGCCGGGCTGATCCGGTACGACGGCCCGGCGACGGGCCGGGCCCGGCTCAAGGCGCTGCTGGGCATGCTCGCCGACGAGCTGTCCGCCGCCGTCTACTTCACCTGGTACCGGCACGGCGAGGTGGAGCTGGTCGAAGCCGCCGAGGCCCCCGGCGCGCCGCTGATCGACCGGGCCGGCTTCCGGGCCGCCGCGCACGCCACCGCGGCCGGCAAGACCGTGCTGGCCCTGATGACCGCCGAGGAGCGCCGGGACCACCTGGCCCGCTACCCGATGGTGCCGTTCACCCCGTACACCCTTCGGGACCCGGCGTGCCTGCCGCTGCTGCCGCGCCAGGGCCCGCGCCGGGTCGTCCCGATCACCCAGTTCCAGGAGTACGAGATCGGCTCGGCCGGTGCGGCGGTGCCGATCGTCGCGGGCACCGGCATCGGCGCGATCTCGGTCTCCCTGCCGATGGCCCAGGCCCACCGGCTGGCCGGGATCGCCGCCCAGCTGCACACCCGGCTGGGCGACGACTTCGCCTCGGTGGCCTTCGGGATCTGACCGCGCCGGGGCCGGCCAGCCCCGGCGCCCCGGCGGGAACGGCCGGCAGCGCAGTGGGGGACGGTCAGCAGGACGGGACGGTGCCGCCGCTCCTCAGCGCCTGGAGGGCGGAGACCGACTCGGCGAGGTTGCCGACCGGCACCAGGCGCAGCGACGCCGGGGTGTTCACCTTGGCGTCCGTGCACTCGTCCTTGGGCAGCAGGAACACCGTCGCGCCGTCCCGGGCGGCCGCCTGCGTCTTCAGGGGGACGCCGCCGACGGGACCGACGGTGCCGTCCTTGGCGATGGTGCCGGTGCCGGCGATGGTGCGCCCGCCGGTGAGGTCGCCGCCCTTGCCGTCGCCGGCCAGCTTGTCGACGATGCCCAGCGCCAGCATCTGGCCGGCGCTGGGGCCGCCGACCGCCCCCAGGTCGACCTTGACCTTCACCTGGTCCGGCGACAGGTGGAGGTAGTCCAGCGCGGCCGCGGTGGCGGCGTCCTGCGACTCGGCCATCTGCTGGGCGGTCGCCTCGTCGGCCTTCGCCGGGTTGCTCTCCGGGTAGACCGTCTCGGTCGGGCGGACCGCCTCCTTCGGGTCGAACCACGCCTGCAGCGAGCGCCAGAAGGTGTTCTTCTGCCCCGGGTTGGTCGCCGTGATGGTGACCATCCGCAGCTCGCCCTCGGTGGTGCGCAGCGGCGCCCCGGTGATGGTGAGGACCGGCTTGTCCTCGTACGTGCCCAGGGTGTCCGCGGTCAGCCCCGGCCAGGTGACGGTGTACGGCAGCGGCACGAAGGCGGCCACGCCGAACAGCGCGGCGACCAGCACCCCGCACAGCGTGAGCGCGCGGGTCCGCGGGGAGGTGAGGGCCTTGGTGAGCTTGGTGTCGGACACAAGGGAAATCCAAACACACCCGACGACCCGCGCGGGTGCTACCTCAGGGCGTCGGCCACCTCGGTCGCCGCCTCCACCACCCGGGGGCCGACCCGCTCGGGCACCATGCCGTTCAGCATCACCACACCGACGCTGCCCTCGATGCCGCTGAGTCCGACCAGTGCGGCGGCCGCCCCGCTCGCCCCGGACTGCTCCTCCGCACGGGTGATGACGAAGCCCTGTTCGGGCCTGCGCTGGCTGGGGAACGTGCGCGCCTCCAGGATCGCCCGGCCGGCCGCGCTCTCGGTGAGCGGGTGGCGCAGGCCGGTCCGGTAGGCGACGTGGAAGTCGGTCCAGCTGGGCTCGACCACGGCGACGGCCAGCGCCTCGTTGCCGTCCACCAGGGTCAGGTGGGCGGTGGCGCCGAGGTCCTCGGCCAGGCTGCGCAGGGCCGGGAGGGCGGCCTCGCGCAGCAGCGGGTGCACCCGGTGCGCGAGGCGCAGCACGCCGAGGCCCACCCGGGCGCGCCCGCCGATGTCCCGTCGGACCAGTCCGTGCTGCTCCAGGGTGGCCAGCAGGCGGTAGACCACCGTCCGGTTGACGGCCAGCCGGGCGGCCAGCTCGGTCACGGTGAGTCCGCGCTCGGAGTCGGCGAGGAGCTTGAGGACCCGGACGCCGCGGTCCAGGGTCTGGGAGGTCTCGGCAGTCACGACGGGCAATCCTTTCCGCGGCGCTCGCGGGGCGGGCGGCGCCGTTCCAAGGTCGGTGTCGCGCGCAGGTGGGGGTGGCCGCGCTCGGTCCGTACGGCGTCGTCCTTGACGCGTGCGGCCCTGCGACGCCGTCCCGCGGGGGTTGCCCGACGGAAGAGCGTGGGGGAAAGGTAGTGAAGGAAATGACGCGGCGGAAGTGGTTGTCCAAAATTCGGGCGTGATCGACTTCAACACCGTCTCGAATTCCGGACGAACCCCCGCATTTCGCCGGGTGCGCAGGGCCGCGGCCGCGCCCCCGGTCCGGTGACCGGACACGCCGGAGCGAGCGCCCCGGAGCGGGCGCGGCGGACGGAGCCGCGCCCGCTTCCGGCCCCGCTACCTGGCCCACTCCCGGATCTTCGCGATCCGCGCCTTGAGCTGGTTCGCGGTGGCCTGCGCGGTGAGCGGCCCGCCGCACTGGCGGCGCAGCTCGTTGTGGATGGTGCCGTGCGGCTGGTCGGTGCGGTGGTGCCAGGCGGCGACCAGCGCGTTCAGCTCCTTGCGCAGCTCCCGCAGCTCCTGGTGGGTGACCACCGGCCGCTCCTCGGCCGGCAGCTCCAGCAGGTCGGCCTCCTCGGCGGGCTTGGCCTTGCTGCGCTGGATCTGCCGGTGCTGGCGCTTCTGCAGCAGCATCTGCACCTGGTCCGGTTCCAGCAGGCCCGGGATGCCGAGGTAGTCCTCCTCCTCCTCGCTCCCCGGGTGGGCCTGCATACCGAACTCCATGGCGTTGTACAGCACCCGGTCGAAGACCGCGTCGGAGCCCAGCGCCTCGTACGAGAACTCCTCGCCGCCGGCGCCGTCCGGCCCGTCGTTGGCCCGCTCGGCCTCGGCGAGCAGCCGGTCCTCCTCGTCGAAGAGGCCCTCGCCCTCCTTCTTCGGCCGGTCGAGCACGTGGTCGCGCTGGAGCTCCATCTCGTTGGCGAAGCCCAGCAGCAGCGGGATGGTCGGCAGGAACACCGAGGCGGTCTCGCCGCGCTTGCGGGCGCGCACGAAGCGGCCGACGGCCTGGGCGAAGAACAGCGGGGTGGAGATCGAGGTCGCGTACACGCCCACGCACAGCCGGGGCACGTCGACGCCCTCGGACACCATGCGGACCGCGACCATCCAGCGCGAGGTCCCCGCCGCGTAGTCGGAGATCCGCTTGGACGCCTCGGTCTCGTCCGAGAGCACCAGGGTGACCTTCTCGCCGCTGATCTCGCGCAGCATCTTGGCGTACGCCCGGGCGACGTTCTGGTCGGTGGCGATGACCAGCCCGCCGGCGTCCGGGATCGCCTTGCGGACCTCGGTGAGGCGCCGGTCGGCGGCCTGGAGCACCGCCGGGATCCACTCGCCCTGCGGGGACAGCGCGGTGCGCCAGGCCTGGGC
The DNA here is from genome assembly GCF_053598415.1 of Kitasatospora sp. NPDC001132. Taxonomy (NCBI): domain Bacteria; kingdom Bacillati; phylum Actinomycetota; class Actinomycetes; order Kitasatosporales; family Streptomycetaceae; genus Kitasatospora; species Kitasatospora sp. NPDC001132. The sequence goes on from NZ_JBSFKF010000016.1 coordinate 148,620, forward strand.
GATCAGGTCCTTGGTCATCGGCTCGCCGAGCCGGGCCTCCAGCTCGTCGCCGGACTTGGTGCGCCAGCGCATGTTGCCGCTGTAGCTGAGGAAGATCACCGGGCGGACGACGTGGTCGGCCAGCGCGTGCCCGTAGCCGTAGGTGTAGTCGGCGACGGACTTGCGGATGCCGTCGCCGCCCGCCTCGTACGCCACGAACGGGATCGGGTTGGTGTCCGAGCGGAACGGCGTACCGGTCAACGCCAGTCGGCGGGTGGCCGGCTCGAAGGCCTCGAAGCAGGCCTCGCCCCAGGACTTGGAGTCACCGGCGTGGTGGATCTCGTCCATGATCACGAGGGTCTTGCGGGCCTCGGTCCGGTTGCGGTGCAGCATCGGGTTCACCCCGACGCCCGCGTAGGTGACCACGATGCCGTGGTAGTCCCGGGACAGCGGCCCGGAGGAGTACGCCGGGTCCAGCCGGATGCCTATCCGCGCGGCGGCCTCGGCCCACTGCTTCTTCAGGTGCTCGGTCGGCGCGACGACGGTCACCTGCTGCACCAGGTGGTTGTGCAGCAGGTACGAGGCCAGGGTGAGCGCGAAGGTGGTCTTGCCTGCGCCCGGGGTGGCGACCGCGAGGAAGTCACGCGGCTGCGTCTCGATGTACTTGTCCAGCGCGCCCTGCTGCCAGGCCCGCAGCTTGCCCGCGGTGCCCCAGGGGGCGCGGCCGGGGAAGGCCGGGGAGAGGTGGTGCGAGCCGGCGGGCGCGGCATGGCCGACGGATCGGACGGGGGCCTGCGACTCCGGTGCGTCGGAGAACAGCGGCATCGAGGAGGCGGCGGCAGTACTCACGGTCTCCGAGGGGGATCATCGCAGGTCAGAGGCGGTTTTGCGGCCTCGCCCCGCGGTCGGGCGGCGATCGGACAACCCGCCCAGCGTACCGGCCCGACGCCGTTCGAGCCTCCAGGCGAGGCTCCACGTCGGGCCCGCGCGGCCGGAAATCGATGTGACCCGGATCACATCGAATGCTCCGTGAAACCCGGTAAGCACCAGGCGCCCCGTGACTCTCACCAGGGTGAGGCCGCACCAACCCCACCTGCCGAAGCGCGGCCTCGCACCGAACCGAAGGGATCCCCCCGTGCGCACCGTCGAAGAGACCGTCCAGGCCCGCCTGATCCTCTCCACCCACCGCTCCGTCCGACTGCGGGTGGTGCTCTCCTACCTGCCGGAGGACCCGCTGGCCGTCCGGATGGCCTTCCCCTCCGAGTTCTCGCTGGACGACCCCGCCGAACGCCGGGACTCCGAGGACATCGTCTGGATCTTCGCGCGCCAGCTGCTGTCGGCCGGCATCGAGCTGCCGGCCGGCGTCGGCGACGTCCACGTCCGGCCCGCGGTCGGCCGGCGCACCATGGTCGAGCTGCGGGCCCCCGAGGGCACCGCGCTGCTCCGCTTCGACAGCGCCGACCTGCGCCGCTTCCTGTGGCGCAGCCGGCTGCTCGTCCCCGAGGGCGAGGAGCACCTGCACCTGGACGCCGACCGCGCGCTCGCCCAGCTGCTCGGCTGACGGGCGGCCCGGCGCCACGGCCGGGGCAGCGGCGCACGGTCTCCCGGGTCCGGGGCCCGGGGACTGTGACCTCCGCTCAGCCCGACAGCCTGCGCATCAGCCGCACGCCCTGGGCCGCCGTCAGGTGCGGCAGGTACGCCTTGCCGATCGCCCTGGTGATGCCGGGCAGCGCGGCCGGGTCGGGGTACGCCATGTACATCGGCCGGTACTCCGGCTGGAACTTCGCCTTGAACGCCAGCAGCGAGCGGAAGCCGTACACCGGCTCCAGCACCCTGCCCATCCAGTCCAGCATCCGCTGCAGCCCGGTGGGCTCCTCGTCCTGCCCGGTGCGGGCCAGCGGAGCGCCCGACAGCGACAGGAAGCGCGCGCCCTCCTCCTTGAACCCGAGCGCGGCCGAGGCGATCAGGAACTCGCTGACCCCGCGGAAGCCGTCCGAGCGCCGGCGCATGAAGTCCAGCGTCCAGCCGACCGGAACGCCGTCCTCGTACACCGGCATCCAGCTGGTCAGCCCGTGCACCACCCGCTGCTCGTCCACCGCGACCAGCACCCGCACGTCCGGGTCGTCCAGCTCCGCCAGCCCGCCGAGCGTGAAGCCCATCTCCGGCAGGCCCTTCTCGGAGACCCACTCCTCGGAGATCGCCCGGATCTGCTCCCGCAGCGCGAGCGGCGCCTCGTGGTACGCCCACCACTCCGCGGAGATGCCCTGCTTGCCGGCCTTGTTGAGGGCGGTGCGGATGTCCTGCCACTTGCGGCCGGTGAAGGCCAGCTCGGGCAGCGGCACCACGGTGTCCTCGGCGACCTGCACCGAGCGCCAGCCGAGCTGCGCGGCGGCGGCCCTGGTGTCGCCGCAGACGCTGTAGAAGCACGGCGTCCAGCCGCGCGCGTCGCAGTACCGGGCGAAGCCGGCCACCGCCCGGGCCCGGTCGTCCGGGGCGCCGAACGGGTCGCCGGTGGTCAGCGCGACGGTGCCCACCACCCGGTAGGCGACGGCCGCCCGGCCGCCCTCGTCGAACCAGTAGTGGTTGCCGTCCCAGGTGGCGATGAACGAGAGCGTCCCGCCGCCGTGCTCGGCCAGCAGCGCCCGCGCCCGGCCGGCCGCCGCCGCGTCGGTGTGCAGCACCGGACGGCGGAACACCGACAGCAGCACGGCCAGCGCGACCACCCAGAACACCAGCCCGCAGTACGTCTCCAGCAGGCGCGCCACCGGCCCGACCGCGATCGGGTAGTCCGGCAGCAGGTCGTTGTACGCGGGCGGCAGGAACTGGGCCGGCAGCCCGGCCACCAGCCTGCGGGCAGTCGCCCCCGGCTCGAACTCCCCGGCGACCAGCCGCCCGACCCCCACGTAGGCGGCCGCGGAGGCGAGCGCCGCGCCGCCGAGCACCAGGGCGAGCCGGCGCACCGAGCGGCCGGACAGCCGCAGCGGGAACCGCTTGCGGGTGGCGACCAGCAGGACGGTGGTCAGCAGCGGCAGCAGCAGCGCCTCGACGAAGTACTGCACCACGTCCCGGCTGACCGGCCCGGCGTCCAGGTACAGCCAGCACAGCAGCGCCGCCCAGAGCAACTCGGTGGCCACGGTGACCAGCCAGGCCAACCGCAGCCCCCGGCGCAATCCCTCGGCGAGCACCAGCAGCAGCGCCGGGAACAGCGCGGCCATCATCCGGCCCGGGGTGTCGAAGATCCGGACGACGGCGTGCGCCCGGGCGCAGTCGTGCGCCGACAGTGCGCAGAAGTCGGCCACCTCGTCCGGGCTGAGCCGGTGCGAGAAGTACAGCTCGGAGAAGGTGTTGAAGGGCCCGCTGGCGTTGTCGTACAGCGAGGCGAGCAGCGGCCCGAAGGCGGCGGCGACCAGGCAGAGCGCGACCAGCACCCGGGTCTCGGAGTGCGAGGAGCGGTGGGTGCGCAGGTGCGGGCGGCCCCGGCTGGCCAGGGCGCCCAGGGCGAGCCCGGCCAGCGCGCCGGCGCACCGCTGGACGCTCTGCAGGTGGCCCACGTACAGCGTCATCACCAGCGGGACGAGCAGCACCAGCAGGTGCAGCCGGCGGCGCCAGAGCACGGTGAGCCGGTACCCGAGCACCCCGGCCAGCGCGAACACGCCGACGCCCGGGCCGACCGAGATCTGGTCGGCCACCGAGGCGGTCCACTGCTCCCCCGCCGAGGAGCCGAAGGCGACCAGGGCGGTGCCCAGCAGGGTGCCGACGACCTGCCCGCCGACCAGCACCGCGAGGGTGCGCGGCCGCCCGAGCCGGTGCTCGGCGGCCGGGCCGACCAGGAGCAGCAGCAGGCTGGTGAACACGTACGAGCCGGTGCCCGAGCACCAGAGCATCGAGGTGACCGGCGCCCACCAGTGGCCCTCGGCCAGCGTGGACAGCCCGACCCCGGCCCGCTCGAGCAGCCGGTCGGACGGGCCGTGGTCCAGGCTGCCGGTGGCCGCGCCGAGCAGCCAGAGCCCGGCCAGCAGGGTCAGGGTCAGCGGCGCCGAGCGCAGCCGGTCGCCGAGCGCCCCGGCCGCCCGCCGGAGCTTCTGCGGACCCGGTTCCGGCGTCCGGGTGACCGGGGCCCGGTCGGCGCCCCGCTCGGCGGCGCGCTCCGGCTCCGGCCCGGACCCGCGCTGCTCGCTGACGGCGGCCAGCGCGGTCGCCCCGGTCACCGGGTCAGCCCGGTCTGTTGGGCGAGCCACGGCAGCTGCTGGCCGATGCCGGGCCGGAAGACGACCCATCCGTGGCCGCCCGGCATCAGATCGAACTTGGCCTTCATTCCGGCCGCCTGAGCGGCGTGGTAGACCTTCTCCATCTGTGGTCTGAACTCCTCGTCGGTCTCGCCGACGACCAACGCGACGTTGGTGTCCGGGAACTTCTTGCGGGCCATCACCTGGAGCGGATCGACCTCGTCGAACTTCTTCTCGTCACCACCGAACGCGGCCTTGACAGTCTGCTCCCGGCTGCCCAGGGTCGGTTCCTCCTGCCCGGACATGTCGAGGACGGTGCCGTAGACATCGGGCGCGTTGACGCCGAGCTGGAGCGCGCAGGTGCCGCCCATCGAGGCGCCCCCGATCGCCCAGGCGGTGCGGCCGGTGGCGGTCTGGAGGTTCTGGTGGACCCACTCGGGGACGTCCACCGCGAGGTAGGTCTGGGCCTTGGCGATCTTGGAGTCGAGGCAGAGCGTGTTGGCCCAGGTCGAGCCGAGCTGATCGGGCATCACCACGATCGGCGCGAGGCCGCCGTGTTCCGCGGCGTAGGCGTCGAGCGTCTCGTTGATCTGAGCGGACAGCACCCAGTCCCCCGGGATTCCGGGCTGACCGGTGATCATCACGACCACCGGCAGCAGCGGCCGCGGGGTGGCCTGGTAGGCGGGCGGGAGGTAGACGTACGCGTCGCGGGCCTGGAAGCCCGACCTGGTACCGGGGATCGGCACCACCGAGACGGTGCCCTTCGCGGGCAGGTCCGCCGGGGGCTTCCAGACCTCCTCCAGCGACCTGCCCGGCGGGGCGGTCACGGTCTGGCCCGCCTTGGTGGCGACCAGCCCGTCGGTCTTGGTCAGCCACGGCGCCAGCATCACGCGCCCGCTCGGGAACTGGCCGAAGCCGATGTTGACCTCGGAGGAGGACATCAGCAGCACCAGGCCGCTGAGGGCCAGCGCGCCGCCCCGGCGGCGCCAGGTGAGCCGCCGCATCCGGTAACCGGCCAGGCAGAGCCCGAGCAGGGCGACGGCTATCCACCAGGTGACGTACCGGGGCGTGCCCTCCGGGAAGGGGTGCCACCAGCCGTCGACCACGACGTCCAGCAGCCAGCTGAGCGCCGCGGCGGTGACCAGCGCGGCGGGCAGGCGGACCCGCCACCAGCTCCGGCCGCGGCCGACGGCGAGCGCGAACAGCGCCGCCCAGCCGGCCGCCAGCACGGCGTGCGGGATCAGGCCCTCGGTGAGCGGCCAGTCGATCGGATTCCAGCGGGAGGCAAGGGTCAACGTGCTCATGCGGCTCGGCCCGGCGGGGTGGTGTCGGCCAGGAAACCGTAGGCGACGACGTTGCCGTCGTAGCCGTGTTCCTCGCTGTACGAGCCGCCGCAGGTGATCACCCGCAGCTGCGCGTCAGTGGCCTGACGGTAGACCCGATCGTCCGGGAAGTCCTTTCGGTCGTGCACTTCGATGGCGTAGAGCTGGTAGACGGCGGTGGCGCCGTCCGCCCGGGCGATCTCGATCCGGTCCCCCCGACGGAGCGCGCCCAGATGGTAGAAGACCGCGGGGCCGGCCTTGTTGTCGACGTGCCCCGCGAGGATCGCGGTGCCGCGCTGGCCGGGGCTGGCCCCGCCGCGGTACCACCCCGCCAGGTTCCGGTCCCCCTCGGGAGGGGTCTGGAGGTGGCCGTCGGCGTCCAGTCCGAGCGCCGTGACCGGGGCGTCCAACCGCACCGCGGGGATGCGGATCCGGGTCGGCGCGGACGGGCCAAGCGGCGGGACGATCGAGACCGGCGCGATCCCGGCCTGGGCCTGGCCGGCCCCCGGCGCGGGCGGCAGCGACGGGCTTCCGTCGTGCAGCAGCCAGGCACCGAGCACCAGCGCGGCCCCCGCCGCCAGGGTGCCCGGCCAGGGCCCCCCGCTCTGCTGGACGCCCACGGGCGCTCCCCTCTGCCGACGGAACCCCGCTTCCTGGGAGTTTCCTGGGAACAATTCAACCGGAACGGACTGTAAGGCACGTCCATACGACGGTCGTACCGGCACCCGCCGATCGGCAGGGGCGATCGCCCTTTCCCTGCGCCTCGTGGGCATCCGGTAGCGGAGTGCGACGGACACCTTCCACACACGATCCCCCCGGGAACACACCCGACACGAGCTACCGACGGTTCAACGGACCCGATCGGTTGCGTCGTTCGAGCGATCGCTCACGACCGCCCGCTGCGCCTCTCCGAACGGCCCCGCCCTCGTGCCATGCTGACCCGGTTACGGTTCCCCACCCACGTGTCCGACGGGACCGCGCACTCCCGCCCACCGCCCAACGAAACGGAGTGACCATGGACGCCCTCTCCCGCCGCTCCCTGCTGGCGGCCGGCGCCGGCGCCGCCGCCGCCCTGGCGGCCGGCTGCGGCAGCAACCACGCCACCGGCGGGGAGCGGGCGACCGACGCCGCCGTCCCGGCCACCGGCGCGGCCGACGAGCAGGGCGCCACTCCCGTCCCGGCCCCGGCCCCCGAGCAGCGGACCGTCGTGATCGGCGACGGCTCCACCTCGGACACCGGCGCCCAGCCGCACCAGCCCGTCCCCGAACGGCTGGAGCCCGGCCGGCGGCCGCCGCAGTTCGTGGTCTTCTCCTGGGACGGCGCCGGCGAGCTCGACAACGGCCTGTTCGCCCGCTTCCGCCGGCTGGCCCAGGAGCACGACGCGAAGATGACCTTCTTCCTCAGCGGCCTCTACCTGCTGCCCGAGTCCAAGAAGGAGCTCTACCGCCCGCCCCAGCACAAGGCCGGCGCCTCCGACATCGGCTACCTGAGCGACCAGCACATCCGCGACACCCTGGAGAACGTGCGCGCGGCCTGGCTGGAGGGCCACGAGATCGGGACCCACTTCAACGGCCACTTCTGCGGCTCCACCGGCGTCGGCAAGTGGTCCCCGGAGGAGTGGGACAGCGAGATCCAGCAGGCGATGGACTTCGTGATGAACTGGCGCACCAACACCGGCTTCACCGACCTGCCGGCGCTGCCCTTCGACTACCGCAAGGAGCTGATCGGCAGCCGCACCCCCTGCCTGGAGGGCCAGCGCAACCTGCTGCCCACCGCGGTCAGGCGCGGCTGGCGCTACGACAGCAGCGGCAACGGCACCCAGGTGTGGCCGCAGAAGATCCAGGGCGGCGCGCTGTGGGACCTCCCGCTGCAGTCCATCCCGTTCCCCGGGCACACCTTCCAGGTGCTCTCGATGGACTACAACATCATGTACAACCAGTGCGGCCCCAACACCAAGGCCGACCCGGCGCTCCACCCCGGCTTCCAGACCCAGGCCCGCGACGCCTACATGATGGGCTTCGACCGCACCTACAACGGGAACCGGGCGCCGTACGTCATCGGCAACCACTTCGAGGAGTGGAACGGCGGCATCTACATGAACGCCGTCGAGGAGGTCCTCGGGGCCATCGCGAGCAAGCCCGAGGTCCGGCTGGTCTCCTTCCGACAGCTGGTCGACTGGCTGGACGCCCAGGACCCGGCGGTGCTGCGCAAGCTCCGGACCCTCGCCCCTGGCCAGGCCCCGGCCGGCGGCTGGGAGTCCTTCCTCGGCGCCCCGGCGGGGGCCGGAGCCCCCGCCGCCGGCTGACCCTCAGGCCTTCGTCCGCACCCGGCCGGAGAGCAGCGCGCCGACCAGCGCCACCCCGGCCATCGACAGCAGGATCACCGCGAAGGCGCCGGGCGAGCCCGCCACCCCGCCGTCCTCGTGGGCGGCGGCGAGCGAGCCGCCGCCCAGCGCCGCGAACATCACTCCGGCGAGGCCGGTCAGCAGCACGTTGCCCAGCGCGTCGCTCACCTGCAGGGCCGCCGAGTTGGCCCCGGCGTCCTCCGGCGTGGAGAGCTTCATCATCAGCACGCTGACGCTCGCGACCGCCATCCCCATCCCGACGCCGCCGACGCCCCAGGCCGCCGCGGCGGCCCAGGCCGGCACCGCCGGGAACAGCACCAGCGCGGCACCCGAGATGGCCACCGCCGTCAGCACGAAGCCGCCCCGGATCATCACCGCGCGGTAGCGCTCCGCCCCGGGCCGGCCCTGGAGCCAGGAGCCGAACGCCCAGGTGAGGCCGCCGCTGGTCAGGGTCAGGCCGGCCAGCGTCGGCGAGAGCCCGCGCTGGGTGGTCATCATCAGCGGGATGAACGCCTCGGCCGCGAAGAACGCCCCCGCGGCCACCCCGCGCAGCAGGATCACGGCCGGCAGCCCGCGACCGGCCCGCAGGGTCCGCGCCGGCAGCAGTCCCAGGACGGCCGGCACGAGCAGCGCCGCCCCGGCGATCCCGGGGGCCAGGCCGATCAGGTCGCGCCGCTGGCCCGCGTACTGCAGCAGGCCCGCGCCGACCGCCGCCATCGCGGCCAGCAGGGTGCGACGGCGGTCGAAGGCCGCGCCCCTGACCACCGGGTTCTCCCGCTCCGAGCGGGCCAGCGCCGGGCCCATCACGGCCAGCGGCAGGAGGATCAGCACCGGCACGGCCAGGAACACCCAGCGCCAGCCCAGGTGCTGGGTGACGGCCCCGGAGACCAGCGGGCCGATGATCGAGGGCAGCACCCAGGCCGAGGAGAAGGCCGCGAACACCGCAGGCCGCAGCCGCTCCGGGTAGGCCCGGCCGACCACCACGTACAGGGCGACGATCACCAGCCCGCCGCCCAGGCCCTGAACGGCCCGCCCGGCCACGAACACCCACATCCCGGGTGCCGTCCCGGCCACCACCAGTCCGACGCCGAACACCGCGATGCCGCTGAACAGCGGCCGCAGCGGGCCGCTCCGGTCGCACCACTGGCCGGAGACGACCAGGGCGAACAGCGTGGTGGTGAAGTAGCCGGAGAAGGCGAAGGCGTACAGCCCCAGCCCGTGCAGCTCACGGGCCGCGGTCGGCATCGCGGTGTTGACGGCCGTCGCCTCGAAGGCGATCACCAGGACCACCGAGACGATCCCCAGCGTCAGCGCGCGGTAGCGGCCGCCGAGGACCCCGCCGCCGGGGTCGTCGTCGAGGGGTATCGGTACGGGGTCGACCGAGGTGGGGGAGGCAGTGGTCATACGTATCATCGTAAGTGGCGTCTGCCTCGATGACCCCTGACCTCGGTCGGTGAACGACTCGGCCCCGAGGCCTGGGACGGGCTCAGTGGAGCACCTTCAGGCCCACCACGCCGGAGACGATCAGCAGCAGGCAGGCGATCCGGGCCACCGTCGCCGGGTCCCCCAGGACGGCCATGCCGTAGACCGCGGTGCCGACCGCGCCGATGCCGACCCAGACCGCGTAGCCGGTGCCGATCGGAATGGTGCGCATCGCGTACGCCAAGCCGCCCATGCTGACCAGCAGCGCGACGCCGAAGACGGCGCTGGGAACGAGGCGGGTGAAGCCCTTGGACGATTCCAGGGCGACCGCCCACACGGTCTCCAGGAAACCCGAGACGATCAGAACGAACCAGGCCATGACGGTGATGCCTCCGCAGTCCACAGCGGCCGGATTGCCGCTGAACTGCGCCGTCTTGTCGTCACCGGGTACGACGCGCTCGTCCGGGGTGGCGGGAATGCCGCCACCGGTCTCCGACGGTAGCACACACTGCCATACAGAATTTACAAAGGAGCATTGACCCCGCTCCCCCGGATCGGCCACCATGAATTCACTGGCCGTGTGCCCGAGTGGCTTAGGGAACCGTCTGCAAAGCGGTACACGCGGGTTCGATTCCCGCCATGGCCTCCGCGGAAAAGGAATTGCCGGTCGACTCCGAAAGTCGGCCGGCAATTCCTTTTCGCCGTTCCCGGTATTTCCCGGGGAATCCGGTCAGGCCGTGACGGCGTCCTCCGCCCGGATCGGCAGCCGGCCGACCGGCAGGCCGGTGGCGGCGCGCACGGCCGCGGCGACGGCCGCCGGGGCGACCACCGCGGGGACGGCGCCGACCGCCTTGGCGCCGAAGGGGGCCACCACGTCGCGCTCCTCCAGCAGCGCGGCGATCCGCACCTCCGGGGTGTCCAGCGCGGTGGGCAGCCGGTAGCCGGTGAGCGAGGGGTTCTGCAGCACCCCGCCCTCCGTCCGCAGGTCCTCCAGCAGCGCCAGGCCGACGCCCTGGGCCACCCCCGCCTCGATCCGGTCCTCGATCTGGCGCGGGTTCAGCGCCCGGCCGACGTCCTGGGCGACCGTCATCTCGACCACCCGCACGGCGCCCAGCTCGATGTCCACGTCCACCACGGCGCGCATCGCGCAGAACGAGATGGAGACGAAGGCGTCGCCCTGCCCGGCCTCGTCCAGCGGCTCGGTGGGGTGCGGGCGGCACTGCGCGGTGGCCCACAGCTCCTTGCCCTCCAGCGCCTCGGCGACCGGCATGCCGAGCACCCCGTCGTACGAGGTGATCTTGCCGTCGGCGATCTGGAGCAGTTCCACCGACATCCCGAAGTTCGCCGCGATCGGCTGCAGCAACTGGTGGCGGACCATCAGCGCGGCCCGCTCGACGGCGCCGCCGGAGACCCAGGTGTGCCGGCCGCGGGCGGACGGCCCGGCGATCGACTGGTCGCTGTCGGCCGGCGCGATGTAGACCTCGCTGACGCCCAGTACGGTCTGCACGATCTGCCGGGCCAGCGTGGCGAAGCCCTGCCCGGCGTCGACCGCCGCGCAGATCACGGTGGCGTGGTCGCCGCTGACCCGCACGGTCGCGGTGGAGACCTCGTCCTCGCCCTCGGCGCCCAGCATGTGCACCATGCCGACGGCGTAGCCGATGCCGCGCCGCACCGCCGCCGGGTCGCCCGCGCCGCCGGGCCCGCCGGGCAGCAGCCACTCGGCGTCCGGGTCGTCCACCGGCAGGGCCGGCAGCGGCTCGGCCGCCACCGCGTCCAACAGGGCGCGCACCGGCGCCGGGCAGGTGACGGCCTGTCCGGTGGGCAGCGGGTCGCCGGTGGACATCGCGTTGCGGCGGCGGATCTCCACCGGGTCCACGCCGATCCGGGCGGCCAGCTGGTCCAGCTGCGACTCGTACGCGAAGCAGGCCTGCAGGGCGCCCTCGCCGCGCATCCGGCCGGCCGGCGGGTTGTTGGTGCGCACCGCCCAGGCGTCCACGAAGACGTTCGGGCAGACGTACGGACCGGCCGAGAAGGCCGTCGCGGCGGCCAGCGCCTCGGCGGAGACGTCCGCGTAGGCGCCGCCGTCCAGCAGGATCTGCGCCTCGACCTTCACCAGCGTGCCCTCGGCGTCGGCGTGGTGGCGGTAGCGCAGGAGCGCGGGGTGGCGTGAGGCGTGGGTGTGGAAGGACTCCTCGCGGGTGAGCGTCATCTTCACCGGACGGCCGGTGCGCAGCGCCAGCAGGGCCAGGGTGACCTGGAACGAGAGGTCCTCGCGGTCGGTGGTGGCGCCGGGCACGCCGGTGACCACCAGCCGGACCCGGTCCGGCTCCAGACCGAGGCAGGCGGCGGTGCGGTCGCGGTCGCCGTGCGGGTCGGTGGAGGACAGGTGCAGCTCCACGCCGCCGTCCGGGCGCGGCACGGCCAGCCCGGCCTCGGCGCCGAGCGGGGCCGGATCCTGCCGGCCGACCTGGTAGAGGCCCTCGACGACGATCTCGCCGACCGCGTCCGGGTCCCCGGTGCGCAGCGGCAGGTGGCGGAACAGGTTGCCGTCCGGGTGCAGCGGCGGCGCGGTGAAGGCCTGCTCCGGGTCGGTGACGGCCTCCAGCGGCTCGTAGTCGACCGCGATCAGACCGACCGCCAGCCGGGCGGTGTCCGGGTGGTCGGCGGCGACCGCGGCGATCGGCTCGCCGTGGTGGCGCACCACACCGGCGGCCAGCACCGGCCGGTCGGCGACGATCGGCCCGGCCGGGGCGCCGTCGGCGGTGCCGTCCGGGCCGGGGGGCAGGTCGGCGGCGGTGACCACGGCGTGCACCCCGGGCAGCGCCAGCGCGGCCGAGGTGTCGATGCCGCGGATCCGGGCGTGCGGGTGCGGCGAGCGCAGCACCGCGCCCCACAGCAGGCCCTCGGCCCACAGGTCGGCCGCGTACGGGTAGATGCCGAGCGCCTTGGGCAGCGCGTCGCTGCGCAGCGGGGAGCTGCCCAGGCCGATCGGCTCCGGTGCGCCGCCCTCGCCGCCGTCCTGCTGCAGTGCTGCGCCGATGTCGGTAGGCGACGTCATGATGCGTGGTCGTCCTCGGGGAGCCGGATGCCGTGGGCGGGGGTGGCGCCGTACGGGACTCCGACCGGGGCGCCGCCCTCGGCCGGGGCACCGTGCGGGTGCGGGGCGGCGTACGGGGTGCCGTGCGGCGGCGTGCCGTCGTAGACGGCGCCGGGCAGCGGGGTTCCGTGCGCGGGGGTGGACTCGTAGACCGGGGCGTCGTACCCGGTGTCGTAGCCGCTCTGCTGCTGGTGGCCGTCCGGGAAGAGCAGGTGGGTGCCGTGCGCGGGGGTGGCCTGGTACGGCTGCTCGGGGTAGCCCTGGGGCGGGTAGTACACCTGGTCGTCGGCGGCCTGGGCGGGGATGCCGTCCCGGATCGGGGCCAGCACGGTGGTGTCGTACACGCCGCTGTCGTACCCGCCCTGGGGGTCGCCGTAGGGCATCCCGGCCGGGGCCCGGTCGACGGGGTGCTGATCGACGGGCTGCTGCCCGACGAGGTGCTGCGCCGCGGCGTGCTGCTCCGCGGCGTGCTGCTCCGCGGCGTGCTGCTCCACTGGGTGGGCGACCGGGTGGGACTGCTCGACGGGCTGCTGGGGGGCGGCCTGCTGGGGGACGTGCTCGATCCAGGCCCCGGCGTCGGCGTAGACCGGCGGCTCGACGGCGTGCCCGGGTTCGACGGGCGCCCCCGCGGACGGCTCGGCGACCGGCTCGACCGGCGCCTCGGCGGTGGTCTCGACCGCCTGCGCGGCCTCCTCGGCCTTCTCGGTGTCCAGCGCGCGGGCGTCCGCGACGGTCTGGACGGCGGCCAGCACGCCCCGGTAGCCGGTGCAGCGGCAGAGGTTGCCGCACAGCGCCTGGCGGGCCTCCACCTCGGTGGGCCGGTGGTTGCGCTGGAGCAGGTCGTGCACCGCCATCGCCATGCCCGGGGTGCAGTAGCCGCACTGGACGGCGCCGGAGGCGGCCAGCGCCTGCTGGACGTCGCTCGCGCCGCCGGCGGCCGACAGGCCCTCGACGGTGTTGATCTCGCTGTCGGCGGCCAGTGCCGCGGGCACCAGGCAGCCGGCCACCAGCTGGCCGTCCACCTGCACCGAGCAGGCCCCGCACTCGCCCTGCTCGCAGCCGTCCTTGGCGCCGGCCAGGCCGAGCCGCTCGCGCAGCACGTAGAGCAGGCTCTCGCCGATCCAGGCGTCGGTGACGGGCCGTTCGAAACCGTTGACCCGCAGCGTGTACGAGGCGCACGGGCGCAGCTCACGGCTGACCTGCGGGGAGAGGCCGAGCGGGTCGGCGTCGAGGGTCTCGATGGGGTCTGTGGTCACTTCAGCGCCCTTCCCAGTGCCCGTCGGGCCAGCACCGATACGGTACGCCGCAGCCGAACGGCGGCCGCGGTCGGCCCCTCGGTCACGGCCTCCCAGGCGCCCTCGGCGCCGTAGTTGTCGGGGACGCAGGCGCCGGCCACGTACTCGCCGAAGGCGGCGGTCGCGGCCGGGTCGATCTCCCGGCTGCCGTCCCAGTCGATGCAGCCGGCCACCCAGGCCTCGGCCTCGAGCGGGCGCAGCGGCACCGGCGCGACGGCACCGACGGCGCAGCGCACCGAGCGCCGGGCCGGGTCGAGGACGAGGGCGACGGAGGCGGTGGCGCGGGCCGGGCCGCTGCGGCCGGTGGCCTTGAGGAAGACCTGTGGGGCGTGCAGCAGCGGGACGCGCACCCAGGTGAGCAGTTCGCCAGGGCGCACCGGGTCGAGCCCGGTGAGCAGGTGACTGACCGGCACCTCGCGGGTGCCCCCGGCCCGGGCCAGGGTGACGCTGGCCTCCAGCGCGGTGAGCACCGGGAGGGTGTCGCCCGCGGCGGCGGCGGTGACGATGTTCCCGCCGAGCGTGCCGACGTTGCGGACCTGCGGCGGGCCGGCCGTGCGGGCCGCGTCGGCGAGCGCGGGGATGAGCGCGGCGAAGTCGGGGCGGTCCATCCGGGCGTGGGTGAGTCCGGCGCCGAGGACGGCGGTGCCGCCGTCCTCGTAGCGCCAGCCGCGCAGTTCGGTGATCCGGCCGAGGCCGACCAGGGCGGCGGGGCGCAGGCGGCCGGCGTTGACGGCCTCCATCAGGTCGGTGGCTCCGGCCACCGGTACCGCGGCCGGGGCGGCGGCCAGCGCGTCGACGGCCTCGTCGAGGGAGGCCGGCAGCATGATCGTCCGGTTCACCTGGGTCCCACCGTGCTCCACTTGCTCATCGATCGCCTGCCGCCCGCCGGCCTTCGGCCGTGCCGTCCTGCGTCAGCAGCCCGGCCTGGCCCGTAGGGTACGGGCGATCGGGCCGGGTTGGGCAACTCTGGCACACAATGCTCGATGATCATCTCGGGACCGGTGAACGGGACTGCCCGATTGGGACCGATACCGGGCGGTATCTGCCCCGGCCCGCTCCGGGCCAGGGCAGATGTTCATCAGTTCTTGACGTCGGATGACCGCTCAGAAGTTCCCGGTGAGTAGGACTAGCGCACCGGCGGAGGGCCCTCGATCGGCCGGCCGGCCACTCCGGGCCAGCGCTGCCAGGGGTGCGGCCCGTCCGCCGGGCGGTACTCGACGCCGAGCGCGTCCAACACCTTCAGGTGGACCGTCAACCGCTGCTCGAAACCGGCGTAGTCCCGCTCGGCCGGCGCGGCGGGCAGCTCGGACCAGGCGACCTCGGCGAAGGCGACCAGCCGGGGGAAGGCCCGGTAGTCGATGTCCCTGGCGCTGTCCATGAACTCGCTCCACAGGTTGGCCTGGGTGCCGATCACGTGCCGGGCGGCGGCCTCGTCCAGCTGCGCGGGGACCGGCTCGAACCGGTAGACGTCCTCCAGCGTGCGCACGAAGCCGACCGGGATCGGCTCGTCCGGTCCGTCCGCCTGCCGGTGGTCGAAGTAGACGTGCTGCTCGGGGCACATCACCACGTCGTGCCCGGCCTTCGCGGCGGCGATCCCGCCGCCGAAGCCGCGCCAGGAGGAGACGGCGGCGCCCGGGGCGAGCCCGCCCTCCAGGATCTCGTCCCAGCCGATCAGCCGGCGGCCGCGCTCGGCCAGCCAGCGGTCGAAGTGCCGGATGAGGTGGCTCTGCAGCTCGTCCTCGTTGGCCAGGCCCAGCTCGCGGATCCGGGCCTGCGCGGCGGCGCTGTCCTTCCACTGCTCCTTGGGGCACTCGTCGCCGCCGAGGTGGACGAACTCGGACGGGAAGATCTCCAGGACCTCCTCCAGCACGCCCTCGAAGAAGCGCAGGGTCTCCTCGGAGGCATTGAGCACGTTGTGACTCACCCCCCAGTCGGTCCAGACCCCGAGCGCGGCGGTGTCCACCACGTCGGTGTTGCCCAGCTCGGGGTAGGCGGCGACGGCGGCCTGGGTGTGGCCGGGCAGGTCGATCTCCGGGACGACGGTGACCCCGCGGGCGGCCGCGTAGGCGACGATCTCGCGCAGGTCGTCCTGGGTGTAGTAGCCGCCGTGCGGGCGGTCGTCGCGGCGCTGCCCGGCCCGGTAGCCGACCATCGAGCGGTCCCGCCAGGCACCGCGCTCGGTCAGCCTCGGGTAGCGCTTGATCTCGACCCGCCACCCCTGGTCGTCGGTCAGGTGCAGGTGCAGCACGTTCAGCTTGTGCGCGGCCAGCAGGTCGACGAAGCGCAGCACGTCCGACTTGGGCAGGAAGTGCCGGGCGACGTCGAGCAGCGCGCCGCGCCAGCCGAACCGGGGGGCGTCCTCGATGTCGGCGCCGGGCAGCACCCAGCCCTCGCGGCGCAGCGGCGACCGCCGGTAGGCGTCCGGCCCGAGCAGCTGCCGCAGGGTCTGCGCGCCCCACAGCGCGCCCGCCGGCCCCCCCGCGGTGAGCAGGGCGTGGCCGGGGCGCACCGTGAGCCGGTACGCCTCGGCGGCGAGCGTCGCGTCCTGCACCAGCTCGATGCCCGCGCCCGGCCGGCCCGGGCCGAGCGGCAGCCCGGTGGCGGCGGACAGGGCGGCCCGCAGCCAGCGCTCGGCGTCGGCCAGCGCGGGGGGTGCGGTCAGCGTCGTGGTGGCGTCGAGCGGATAGTCCTCGTCCGGGCGGCGGGCGGCACTCGAAGGTGCGGGAATGAGGTCCATTCCGACATCCTGCCCACGCCCGGAACGATTGGCATAGACCACCCAGGAAACCGGGTGCTATGCAAAACGGCGTCGCGCGGAGCGCCGCGGACTACTTGCCTTCGCCGTCGCCGCCCTGCGGCTTGCCGATGCCGTCGTAGATCTCCTTGCACATCGGGCAGACCGGGTACTTCTTCGGGTCGCGACCGGGCACCCACACCTTGCCGCAGAGCGCCACCACGGGAGACCCGGAGAGCGCGCTCTCCATGATCTTGTCCTTCTGGACGTAGTGCGCGAAGCGCTCGTGGTCGCCGTCCCCGTTGGACACCTGCGGGACGGGCTCGACCAGGGTGCCGGTGCCGAGGCCGCGCTCGGGCTCAAGAGTGCTCATGGGTGCCAAGTCTATGGGCGCCCCCGGAAACCCGGCCAGTGTCGCCGCACCGGGCCGGTCGGCTCAGTTCATCGTCGGGTCGTCCGGGTAGGTCGCCAGCAGGGCGAGCGGGCCCCGCTGGCGGCGCAGCACCGAGCGCCACAGCCGCTCCGGCTCGGGGCTGGAGACGTCCCCGGGCTCGCAGTCCACCAGGTACCAGGCGCCGGTCTCCAGCTCCGCCTCCAGCTGCCCCGGCGACCAGCCGGCGTACCCGGCGAAGATCCGCAGGCTGCCCAGCTCGCCGGCCAGCACCTCGGGCGGCGCCTCCAGGTCCACCAGGCCGATCGCGCCGTGCACCCGGCGCCAGCCGAGCGGCTCGCCGGTGCCGGGCTCCCCCGGGGCCACCGCGAGGCCGAGCGCCGAGTCCAGCGCCACCGGGCCGCCCTGGAACACCACGGCGGGCTGTCCGACGAGTCTGTTCCAGCCGTCCAGCACACTTCCCACCTCGACCGGTGTCGGCCGGTTGAGGACCACGCCGAGCGCCCCCTCGACGTCGTGGTCGAGGAGCAGCACCACCGCCCGCGCGAAGTTCGGGTCGGTGAGCAGGGGCGTCGCGACGAGCAGACTGCCGGTGTGGGACCGGCCTCCGTGCGAATGGGCCGCCGTCATGCCCACATGATCCCGCAGAACGGCACCGCTCGGACACCGCAACGCCCGGAAACCGGCCACCGCGACGAACACCCGTACGGCCGTACCGGGGGGCGGGCGCGGGCCCGGAGAGAGCACCATCACGGGAGAGGCTCACGGGAACCAACGGCGCGCCTACTACCATCTACGTCTGGTGGACGCCCTTCACGGTGCCGACTCGGTTTCGCCGGGGGTCCGAACGCGCCCGTACGACCGGTCCACCACCGGCTCTCTCCCGGAGCCCCCTTCCCCACTCCTCTGGCACCCCGGATTGCGAGAACGATGACCGACGACGTCCTGCTGGTCCATGGCGGAAACCCGCTCGAAGGCGAGATCCGCGTCCGCGGTGCGAAGAACCTGGTGCCCAAGGCCATGGTCGCCGCCCTCCTCGGGCAGGGCCCCAGCAGACTGCGCAACGTCCCGGACATCCGCGACGTCAAGGTGGTCCGCGGCCTGCTGCAGCTGCACGGCGTGACCGTGCGCACCGGTGACGAGGACGGCGAGCTGATCCTCGACCCCTCGCACGTCGAGAGCGCCAATGTCGCCGACATCGACGCGCACGCCGGCTCCTCGCGGATCCCGATCCTGTTCTGCGGCCCGCTGCTGCACCGCCTCGGCCACGCCTTCATCCCCGGCCTCGGCGGCTGCGACATCGGCGGCCGCCCCGTCGACTTCCACTTCGAGGTGCTGCGCCAGTTCGGCGCCACCATCGAGAAGCACCCGCAAGGCACCTACCTGGTCGCCCCGCAGCGGCTGCGCGGCACCAAGATCGAGCTGCCGTACCCCTCGGTCGGCGCGACCGAGCAGGTGCTGCTCACCGCCGTCCTCGCCGAGGGCGTCACCGAGCTGCGCAACGCGGCCATCGAGCCGGAGATCGTCGACCTGATCTGCGTGCTGCAGAAGATGGGTGCGATCATCACGCTGGGCACCGACCGGACGATCCTGATCACCGGCGTGGACGAGCTGAACGGCTACAACCACCGCGCGCTGCCGGACCGCCTGGAGGCGGCCTCCTGGGCCTGCGCGGCGCTGGCCACCAAGGGCGACATCTACGTCCGCGGCGCCCGCCAGCTGGAGATGATGACCTTCCTGAACACCTTCCGGAAGGTCGGCGGCGCCTTCGAGGTGGACGACGAGGGCATCCGCTTCTGGCACCCGGGCGGCGAGCTCAAGGCCATCGCCCTGGAGACCGACGTGCACCCGGGCTTCCAGACCGACTGGCAGCAGCCGCTGGTGGTCGCGCTGACCCAGGCCACCGGCCTGTCGATCGTCCACGAGACGGTGTACGAGTCGCGGCTCGGCTTCACCGGCGCGCTGAACCAGATGGGCGCGCACATCCAGCTCTACCGCGAGTGCCTGGGCGCCACCCCGTGCCGCTTCGGCGCGCGCAACTTCCTGCACTCCGCGGTCGTCTCCGGCCCGTCCAAGCTGATCGGCTCCGAGCTGGTCATCCCGGACCTGCGCGGCGGCTTCTCGTACCTGATCGCGGCGCTGGCGGCCGAGGGCACCTCGACCGTGCACGGCATCGACCTGATCAACCGCGGCTACGAGAACTTCATGGACAAGCTGCGGGACCTCGGCGCCCACGTCGAGCTGCCCAGCGAGCAGCTGGTCGAGGCCTGACGGCCCCGACACGACGGCGAGAGGCCGGGCTCCCCAGCGGGGAGCCCGGCCTCTCGGGCGTTCAAGGGGTGGCTCAGGCAGCGCCCTTGGCGGCTTCCTTCAGCTTGGAGCCGGCGCTCACCTTGGCGCTGTAGCCCGCGGCGATCTGGATCGGCTCGCCGGTCTGCGGGTTGCGGGCGGTGCGGGCAGCGCGGTGGGTGCGCTCGAAGGTCAGGAAACCGGGGATGGTGACCTTCTCGTCGCCCTTGGCGACGACCTCGCCGACGATCTCGGCGAAGGCGGCCAGAACGGCGTCGGCGTCCTTGCGGGTCACCTCGGCGCGCTCGGACAGCGCGGCCACCAGCTCACTGCGGTTCATGTGTACTCCTGTGGTCTGTTCGCTTGCGGTGCGCGGGGGCCCATCGGTGCTCCCACCGGGGGGCACCCGGATGGGCCGCAGGTCCGCACACTGTGCTCATGCAGGCAATGCGTGGTCGCAGGCCGGGTCCGCACCCGATGCCGCGCGCCGGAGCCGTCGAAGGCCCGCCCGCCCGCCTGGATACGAATCCTGCCCCGACCGGCCCCGAGAAAGCCAATCGGGCCCCGGCCCAGCCGCCCGAACATCGCCCGCCCGTTGGAGGTGTGACGCTCCGTCGGCTCCGGCGGACCGGGCGCGGGCGGCGGTCGGGAGGACACGCCGGAAGACCAGGGGGACGTTCCGTACTTGTCGGACACGCCTGCCCCGTGCAGGGCTACGGTACGCCCTACGACTGACAAGCCCAAACACGCCCCTCGCCCTTGTGTCGCAAGGGTTCGGGGCGGGCTGGGCAGGTATGCTCACTATTCGTACATTTGAGCGGTCTACGACACGTCGCCCGATCCGGCCGTCAGAGCTTGACGGTGGGGAACGCGGCGGTGTCGAGGGTGCCGACGATGCCGGGGGTCGGACGGGCCGGCGCCGGGGCCTCCTGGGCCCCCGCGAGGGCCGCCTCGCGCACCGCGGAGGCGACGGTCTTGGCCACGTCCTTGTGGAACACGCTCGGGATGATGTAGTTGGCGTTCAGCTCGTCGTCGGCCACGGTGGTGGCCAGCGCCCGGGCGGCGGCGATCATCATCTCGGTGTTGACGGTGCGGCTCTGGGCGTCCAGCAGGCCGCGGAAGACGCCCGGGAAGACCAGCACGTTGTTGATCTGGTTCGGGAAGTCGCTGCGGCCGGTGGCGACCACGGCGGCGGTCTGCCGGGCGATGGCCGGGTCGACCTCCGGGTCCGGGTTGGCCAGCGCGAAGACGATCGCGTCCTCGGCCATGGTGGCCAGGTCGTCGCCGTCCAGGACGTTCGGGGCCGAGACGCCGATGAAGACGTCGGCGCCCGCCACGGCCTCCTTGAGGGTGCCGGTGCGGCCCGAGCGGTTGGTGTGCTCGGCGATCCAGCGCAGGCTCTCGGTGAGGTCCTCGCGGCCCAGGTGGACCACGCCGTGCACGTCCGCCACGGTGGCGTGCTCGACGCCGGCCGCCATCAGCAGCTTGAGGATCGCGGTGCCGGCGGCGCCGGCGCCGGACATCACCACGCGGATGTCGCCGATCTCCTTGCCGACCACCTTCAGCGCGTTGGTGAGGGCGGCCAGCACCACGATCGCGGTGCCGTGCTGGTCGTCGTGGAAGACCGGGATGTCCAGGGCCTCGCGCAGCCGGGCCTCGATCTCGAAGCAGCGCGGCGCGGAGATGTCCTCCAGGTTGATCCCCGCGAAGCCCGGGGCGATCGCCTTGACGATGGCGACGATCTCGTCGGTGTCCTGGGTGTCCAGGCAGATCGGCCAGGCGTCGATCCCGGCGAAGCGCTTGAACAGGGCCGCCTTGCCCTCCATGACCGGCAGCGCGGCCTCCGGGCCGATGTTGCCCAGGCCCAGCACCGCCGAGCCGTCGGTGACCACGGCGACGCTGTTGCGCTTGATGGTCAGGCGGCGGGCGTCCTCGGGGTTCTCCGCGATCGCCATGCAGACGCGGGCGACACCCGGGGTGTAGATCATGCTGAGGTCGTCACGGTTGCGGATCGGCAGCTTGGAGGACATCTCGATCTTGCCGCCGAGGTGCATCAGGAAGGTGCGGTCCGAGACCTTGCCGATCGACACGCCGTCGATCGCGCGCAGCTTCTCGACGATCTCCTCGCCGTGCGCGACCGAGGAGGCCGCCACCGTGACGTCGATCCGCAGCGCCTCCAGGCCGGAGGCGGTGACGTCGAGACCGGTCACCGAACCGCCGGAGGACTCCACGGCCGTGGTGATCGCACTGACGGCGTTGCCCCGGGCCGGGACCTCCAGCCGTACCGTGATCGAGTTGGAGACACTGGGCACCGTCGCCATCGACGCTTCCTTCTTCCGTCTGTCCCGCAGGCTCAACATTTTGTTGAAGGCATCGCCTACGCATGCTAGACCTCGATCGTCGCACCTTCCTGGGGGAAGCCAGAAATAACGTTCATTGAGTGTGCGGATCCGACAATCCCATCCGGCGACCCTCGGTCTCCCCCGCTCACTCCTTGCCTCTCCCGGCCGATGCGTTACATTGGACAGGCACCGGCTCGATCCAAGCCCCCGGGCCCAACCTTCGTCCCTTCGAGGGACCACTTGCCGCGAGGCGAGCATGGCGGGTCGGTGTACTAAACGTCTGAAGGCCCCTCACCATCCGGTGGGGGCCTTCTTCCGTGGGCCTCGGGAACCGTCAGCCGTGCAGCAGCGCGGGCACGCCGGCCGCGTCCGGCAGGTCGTCCGGTCCGGAGAGCACGGTCAGCCGCTGGGTCGCGCGGGTCAGCGCCACGTACAGCACCCGCAGGCCGGCCTCCGACTCGCCGGCGATGCCGGTCGGGTCGGCCACCACCGTCGCGTCGTACTCCAGGCCCTTGGCCTCCAGGCTGCCCAGCGCCACCACGCGCTCGCCCAGGCCCTCGACCCAGCCGGCCGCCTCCTCCCGGCGGTCCATCGGCACCACGATCGCCACGGTGCCGTCCACCTCGGCCAGCAGCCGCTCCAGCTCGGCCCGGGCGGCCTTGCCGAAGGCCTCCGGCGAGGGGTCGGTGGTGGCCGCGAAGCGCGGCTCCACACCGACGTGGCGCACCGCGCTCGGCGACGGGGTGCCCGGCGCGGCCAGCGCCAGCACCTTCGCCGCGACCTCGGCGATCTCGGCCGGGTTGCGGTAGTTCACGGTCAGCGTGAAGCGGCGGCGCGGCTTGCCGGAGAGCACCTCGTCCAGCGCCGCCTGAGCCTCCTGCGGGAACGGCCAGGAGGACTGCGCCGGGTCGCCGACGATCGTCCAGGTGGCCATCCGGGCCCGGCGGCCGATCATCCGCCACTGCATCGGGGTGAGGTCCTGCGCCTCGTCCACGATGACGTGCGCGTACTCCTTGCGCTCGACCGGCCGGCGGTCCCGCTGGCGGGTGCTGCGGTCGGCGAAGGTGGTGACCTCCTCCAGGCCGCTCAGCAGGTCCACCGCGTCCACCTCGCGGACCTTCGGGCGGGCCGGCTCGCCGAGCAGCACCTGGAGCTCGTCGACCAGCGCGACGTCGTGCGCGGACAGCGCGCCCTCGCCCTGCGCGGACAGGTGGCGCCAGGAGGCGGCCAGCAGCCTGGCCTCGTCCGGGGTGACGGCGCGGCGGGCGATCCGGTTGATGTGCCGGTGCTGGCGCAGCGTGCCGAGCACCCCGCGCGGGGTCAGCGCCGGCCACCAGGCGTCCAGGAAGTCCAGGAACGACGCCTCGTCCGAGACGTACTCGTCGAAGGACTCCTTCTCCTCCTGGCGCTGCTCCCGGGCGTAGTGGTCGGTGGGCTTCGGCAGGTCCCGGGTGGCCTGCTGCCACAGGGCGTCCAGCAGCAGCCTGCGGGCGCGCGGGCGCAGCAGGTTCAGCGGGGTGCCGCCGGAGCCCACCACGTTGCCGCGCACGGCCTTCAGCCGGGAGGCGTCCAGCTTCAGCACCTCGCCGCGGGCGACGACCTTCAGCTCCTGCGGCGCGCCCAGCTCCAGCGCCGCGCGGGCGGCCCGGCGCAGCAGGTGCACCATCCTGGCCGAGCCCTTGACCCGGGCCGCCTCGGGGGTGTCGTAGGTGCCCGCCTCGATGCCGTCCACCAGCGAGCCGACCGCCCGGATGGCGACCTGGCCCTCCTCGCCAAGCGCGGGCAGCACGCCCTCGGTGTAGGACACCAGCAGCGGGGTCGGCGAGACCACCAGGATGCCCCCGGCGTAGCGGCGGCGGTCCTGGTAGAGCAGGTAGGCGGCGCGGTGCAGGGCGACGGCGGTCTTGCCGGTGCCGGGGCCGCCGGTGACCAGGGTGGCGCCCGCGGCGGCGGCGCGGATCACCTCGTCCTGCTCCCTCTGGATGGAGGAGACGATGTCGCGCATCGAGTGGCTCCGGGCGCGTCCCAGCGAGGCCATCAGCGCGCCGTCGCCGACCACGGCCAGCTCCTCGCCGTCCAGGGTGGGGGTGAGGTCGGGGCGCAGCAGGTCGTCCTCGACGCCGATCACCTTGCGGCCCTTGGAGCGGATCACCCGGCGGCGGATCACCCGGCCCGGCTCGACGGGGGTGGCGCGGTAGAACGGGGCGGCGGCGGGCGCGCGCCAGTCGATCACCAGCGGACCGTACTCGGCGTCCAGCACGCCGAGGCGGCCGATGTGGAGGGTCTCGGCGACGGCCGGGTCGGCCGGGTCGAGCGGGGTGTTCGACGGGATGCCGTGCTCCTCCGGCGCGTCGGCCCGCTGGAGGTCGATCCGGCCGAACAGGAAGTCCTCGAACTCGCTGTTCAGGCGCTGGAGGTGGGCGCCGGCCCGGTAGACCTGGGCGTCGCGTTCGGCGAGCGCGCCGGGGGTGCCGACCTGGACCCGCTTGGCGGCGTCCTCCAGGATGTACTCGGCCTCGGCGAGCTTCTCCTCCAACCGGTGGTAGACGGTGTCGAGGTGCTGCTGCTCACCGGCGATCTCGCGCGTGCGGACGGTCTCGTGATCGGCCGTGGGGGTGGTGTCCGTGTTGCTCTGCATGGCCTCGGTGGTTGCGGCGGAATCCGGCTCCGGAAAACGAGCGGACGGATGATCCTACGCCGCGACCCCCCGGCCGCGCTGCTCCGGAACGTACAAAAATCGAAGGCCGCCCTCCGCCTGGAGCGGAGAACGGCCTTCGGTGTGAACATGGGGTGGTGGAGATGCCGGGAATCGAACCCGGGTCCAGTGGAGTCAATTCAGGGCTTCTCCGAGCGCAGTCCGCTGTGCTTTTCTCGGCCCTGGCGGTCACGCGGACAAGCCGCCAACAGGCCCAGCTGCTGTTTGATTTCCCATCCGCCCTCGCAGCCCGGGCGGACGGTTGAGTTCCCTAGATTATGCCAGGGTCCGGGTCGGGAACCCCCCGGTCTGACACCCAAGCGCTATCGGTGCTTATTAGGCAGCGAGAGCGAACTGCTGGGAATCGCGCTTAGTGTTGGCGATTATTTTTTTGCGACACGTGGTTAACGAGATCATTGCCGCGTTCCTCGGCTCGCTTCCCCTGTTTCAACATCCCCTGTCGAAACCGATCATCCCCATGTTTTGTTGAGAAACAGCTCGGACGGCGATCGTCCGTGTTGCTTGCGCCATAGTACGCGAGGCGACGGGCGAGGGTCCAGCGGATTAACCCTGGCGCCGGCGTGCCGCCGCCACCGCGCGGGCCGTCTCGCGGGTGTCCTGCTTCTCGCGCAGCGTCTGGCGCTTGTCGTAGAGCTTCTTGCCGACCGCGAGCGCCAGTTCGAGCTTCACCCGGCCGTCCTTGAAGTACAGCGAGAGCGGGACCAGGGTGTGACCCGCGTCGCGGACCTTGGTCTCGATCTTGCGGATCTCCAGCTTGTGCAGCAGCAGCTTGCGCTTGCGCCGGGCCGCGTGGTTGGTCCACGTCCCCTGGGTGTACTCGGGGATGAAGACGTTGTCGATCCACGCCTCGTGGTTCTGGATGTAGGCGTAGCCGTCGACCAGGTTGGCCCGCCCCTCGCGCAGTGACTTGACCTCGGTGCCGGTGAGCACGAGGCCGCACTCGTAGGTGTCGAGGATCGTGTACTCGTGTCGCGCCTTCTTGTTCTGCGCGATCAGCTTCTGTCCGGTTTCCTTTGCCATAGCGCGGCCATTCTCGCACTTCGACGCCGGATCGGGCAGCTGCTTTAGGGCCGGGCTTCAGGCGCGGGTGCCGAGCCCCGAGAGGACCCGCAGGGCGAGGGCGTCGGCCTCCTCGCCCGATCCCGCCGGGACGTCGGGGGTGAGGCCGGTGCCGTCCAGGGAGCGGCCGGCCGGGGTGTAGTAGCGGCCGACGGTCAGTTCCAGCACGGCTCCGTCGGCGAGTCGGCTGGGCTGCTGGACGGTGCCCTTGCCGAAGGTCCGCGAGCCCACCACCACGGCGCGGCTGCGGTCCTGGAGGGCGCCGGCCAGCAGTTCGGCGGCGCTCATCGTGCCGCCGTCCACCAGCAGCACCAGCGGGGTGCGGTGGTCGCCGCCGGGCGGGGCGGTCAACTCCCTGGTCCCGCCGCGCTCCTGGTACGAGCCGACCGCTCCGCCGTCCAGGAAGATCCCGGCGGTCTCGGCCGCCTCGTCGACCAACCCGCCGGAGTTGGCGCGCAGATCGAGCACCACGCCGGCGTGCGGGGCGCGCAGGGCGGCGCGCACCTGGTCGGCCACGCCGCTGGTGAAGGCGCGCACGGTCACCCGCAGCACGCCCTTGCCCAGCTGCTCCGCGGTGACCTGCCGGCTGTCCAGCAGCACGCGCCGCAGCCGCAGTTCGCGCTCCTGCCCCTCACCGCGCCGGACGGCCAGGGTGACCTCGGAGCCCGCCCGGCGCTCCTCGCCCTGGCCGCGCAGCCGCGCGACCACCTCGGTCACCGGCAGGTGGTCGGCCTGGTCCCCGCCGATCCGCACGAGCCGGTCGCCGGGGGCGATCCCGGCCGCGGCGGCCGGGCCGCCCGGCGCGACCTGGGAGACCTCGGTGACACCGTCCTGGCCGCGGCCGACCGAGAGGCCGACTCCCGGGTACCGGCCGTCCAGGCCCTGGCTGAACTCCGCGTACTCCTGGGCGCTGTAGTACGCGCCCCAGCGGTCGCCGCCGGCCGCCAGCAGGTGCTCGGCCTGCTGCTCGGACAGGGCGGCGCCGGCCGGGTCCGCCGGGAGCCCGCCGCCGGCCCGGACGGTGTCGGTGGAGGGGTGGTGCGGCGAGCCGCCCGGGTCGCCCCAGGCCCCGGTGGCCGCGCCGGCCAGCAGCACGGCGCCGAACACCAGGCTGAGCGCGGCCACCTGGCGGGCCCTGCGCGGAGTTTGCAGCATGGCACCGGAGTGTAGACACCGCTCCGCACGGGGCGAACCGGAACGAAGCCCCCCGGAACGCCGACGGCCCCGGACGGCGCAGTGCCGTCCGGGGCCGTCGAGGCGGTCCGGGATCAGACCTTGAGGTACTTGCGCAGCGTGAAGAACGCCGCGACACCGGCCATGCCCATACCCACCACGATCAGCAGCGGTATCACCGCGAGCACCGAGCCGAGCCCGATGAAGTGGATGAACTGCACCCGGTCGGCCAGCCAGTTCTGGACGAAGAAGTGCCCGCCGATCAGCAGCCCGGAGGCCATCACCGCGCCGAGCAGCGCCGAGAAGGCCGCCTCGGCGATGAACGGCATCTGGACGTAGAAGTTCGAGGCACCGACCAGGCGCATGATCCCGGTCTCGCGCCGTCGGCTGTACGCCGACACCCGGACGGTGTTGACGATCAGCAGCAGGGCGACGAACAGCATCAGCACCATGATCACGAAGGCCGCCGTCTGGAGGCCGTTCAGCAGGCCGAACAGGTTCTCCAGGATCTTCCGCTGGTCCTCGACCGACTTGACGCCCGGCTTGCCGGCGAAGGCGCTCTGGATCACGTCGTACTTGGTCGGGTCGTTGAGCTTGACCCGCCAGGACTGCGGCATGGCGTCCGGGCCCAGGACGGAGATGAGCGGGTTGTCCGGGTTCATCTCCTTCCAGTGCTTGTACGCCTCGGCCGAGCTCTCGTAGGTCGAGGACTGGACCACCGAGGTCATCTTGTCCAGCTGGTCCTTGATGTCCTGGACCTGCTGGTCGGTGGCCGCGCCCTTGTCGCACTGGGGCGAGTTCCGGGCGTCCGCCTTGGTGCAGAAGTAGATGCTCACCTCGACCTTGTCGTACCAGTACCCCTTCATGGAGTTCACCTGGTCGCGGACCAGGAGCGAGGAACCGGCGAGGGCGAGGGAGAGCGCGACACTGACCACGACCGCGATGGTCATGGTCAGGTTGCGTCGGAGACCCACACCGATCTCCGACAGGACGAACTGGGCACGCATGCGGAAACAACTCCAGGGTCGGTACTGCTCTGGTCTGGCGGGCCGGGCCGACGGCCCTACGGGTCAGCGCCGGTCGGTCAGTGCTGGTACCCGTAGACGCCGCGGGCCTGGTCGCGGACGAGCAGCCCCTTGTCGAGCTCGATGACGCGCTTGCGCATCTGGTCGACGATGGCCTGGTCGTGGGTGGCCATCAGCACCGTGGTGCCGGTGCGGTTGATGCGGTCGAGCAGCTTCATGATGCCGACCGAGTTCTGCGGGTCGAGGTTGCCCGTGGGCTCGTCCGCGATGAGCAGCATCGGGCGGTTCACGAAGGCACGGGCGATCGCCACGCGCTGCTGCTCACCACCGGACAGCTCGCCCGGCATGCGGTCCTCCTTGCCGCCGAGGCCGACCAGCTCCAGCACCTCGGGCACCACCTTGTTGATGGCGCTCTTGGGCTTGCCGATCACCTCGAGGGCGAAGGCGACGTTCTGCGCGACCGTCTTGTTCGGCAGCAGGCGGAAGTCCTGGAAGACGGTGCCCAGCTGGCGGCGCATGTGCGGCACCTTCCAGTTGGACAGCTTGCCGAGGTCCTTGCCCAGGACGTGCACCGCACCGGTGCTGGGGCGCTCCTCGCGCAGGCACAGGCGCAGGAAGGTGGACTTTCCCGAGCCGGACGAGCCGACCAGGAAGACGAACTCACCCTTCTCGATCTCCAGCGAGACGTTGTCCAGGGCGGGACGGTTCTGCTTGGGATAGGTCTTGGAGACGTTGTCGAATCTGATCACGGCTGCATCACGGAGGCCATCCTAGGCGGCGCCAGTCCTCGGTCGGTCCGCCCCGGAGGCCCGGCCCGGGGGCGGGCGAAAGGAGCGCAGAGGGCCGCTCCCGGACTCGGACCATACGCGAATCGGCGACCGGCCCGCAGGGACCGCCCGTGACAACGACCCGACCATGGTAGAGAATGTCCGCTTATGCCCCGAATATCGGGAGGCATCTCACAGCCCGGGAGCCGGAACCGCCGGAACCTGGCAGAGTGGAGGGGCGACCGTGTCACGGCCGCTCCCCCGTACAGGGCAGCGCATGGAACCAAAGCCCCGTCCGGTGCGTTGGCAATAGCAGCGAGGAGGAGATCGCATGACCTGCGACCATCTGGTGTGCGCCAACTGCAACGGCCGCGTCAGCGACGGGCGTTGCCCGGTGTGCCGGGCCAACCGGGCCCGGCTTCAGGAGCAGCAGAGCCCGTTCGCCGCGCTCTCCCCCGCGATGCTGCTGGCCCTGCTGGCCGGCCTGCTCGCGGTGGCGCTGATCGCCCGGCAGGCACTGGCCTGACCCTTCCGGACACGCGGGAAGGCCCCCGACCGCTGCGGTCGGGGGCCTTCTGCGTCGTTCGGTGACTACGCGGTGACTTACTCGGCGCTGGTCTCGCGCTGCTTGCGCCAGCGGATTCCGGCCTCGATGAAGCCGTCGATGTCGCCGTCCAGCACGGCCTGCGGGTTACCGGCCTCGAACGCGGTGCGGACGTCCTTCACCATCTGGTACGGGTGCAGCACGTAGGAGCGCATCTGGTTGCCCCAGGAGCTGCCGCTGTCCTTGAGCGCGTCCATCGCCGCCTTCTCCTCCTGGCGGC
The DNA here is from genome assembly GCF_053598415.1 of Kitasatospora sp. NPDC001132. NCBI lineage: Bacteria > Bacillati > Actinomycetota > Actinomycetes > Kitasatosporales > Streptomycetaceae > Kitasatospora > Kitasatospora sp. NPDC001132. Next base: position 177,625 of record NZ_JBSFKF010000016.1, read on the forward strand.
GCCGCTCCAGCAGCTTGGCCTGGAGGACGTTCATCGCGGACGCCTTGTTCTGGATCTGCGAGCGCTCGTTCTGGCAGGAGACCACGATGCCGGTCGGAAGGTGCGTGATGCGCACCGCCGAGTCGGTGGTGTTGACGCCCTGGCCGCCGGGGCCGGAGGCGCGGTAGACGTCCACCCGCAGGTCGCCCTCGTCGATGTCGACGTGGTCGGCCTGCTCGACGACCGGGAGGACCTCGACGCCGGCGAAGGAGGTCTGCCGGCGGCCCTGGTTGTCGAACGGGGAGATGCGGACCAGGCGGTGGGTGCCCTGCTCGACCGAGAGGGTGCCGTAGGCGTACGGCGCCTTCACGGTGAAGGTCGCGGACTTGATGCCGGCCTCTTCGGCGTACGAGGTGTCGTACACCTCGGTGGGGTACCCGTGCCGCTCGGCCCAGCGCAGGTACATGCGCATGAGCTGCTCGGCGAAGTCGGCGGCGTCCACGCCACCGGCCTCGGCACGGATGTTGATCAGCGCCTCGCGGGCGTCGTACTCGCCGGACAGGAGGGTGCGGACCTCCAGCTCCTCGACCGCCTTCTGGAGGGCGACGAGCTCGACCTCGGCCTCGGCGCGGGTGTCCGCGTCGTCCTCGGCCTCGGCGAGCTCGAACAGCACGCCCAGGTCGTCGATGCGGCTGCGCAGGCCCTCGACCCGGCGCAGTTCGCCCTGGAGGAAGGAGAGCCGGCTGGTCACCTTCTGCGCGTTCGCGACGTCGTCCCACAGGGTGGGGGCGGCTGCCTCCTCCTCCAGGACCGCGATGTCGGCCCGGATCTTGTCCAGGTCGAGGACGGCCTCGATCGACCCCATGGTCGTATCGAGGTTCTTGAGCTCTTCGGAAGGATCGACGGCTGCCACGCCCCCAGGGTAATGGTTCCGGGAGTGGTCATGACGACACCCCCGATTTCCCCGGAGCCACGGGCGCGGCCACCGCCGTGGTACGGATGCGGCCGCGGCCGCGGCTACGGCGCCCGCGGGGCCGTGCCCGACACCGCCGGACGGGTCGGGTGGCCGCCGTCCGGGATGGTGGCCGCGAAAGCCGTCCAGGCCGCGGCGGCGCCCGCCAGCAGCAGCACGGTGGCGATCAGCACGGCCAGCAGCCGGCGGCGGCGCAGCAGGGCCTGGCGGTCCCGGCGGTGGCCCGGGGCGACGCGCTGGGCGCGGGACTCGAGCGCGTACGCGGCCAGCTCGTCGGCGGACGGGCGGCGCAGGCTGGTGTGGGTGTCCCGGGTGGAGTCCGGGGCCGCGCCGGGCACCAGCGGGACGGCCGGGCCGCGCCGGCGCTTGTGGGCGCCGGGGGCGGCGTCGATCTCGGCGTAGACGGCCTCGCCGGGGCTCAGCTGCTCCTCGGCGGGGGCGCGGCCCTGGCCGGGCACGGCGAGCACCGGCAGACCGGCCAGCGAGGGCAGCTGCTCGCGCAGCCGGGCGGCCAGCTCGGCGGCGCGCAGCCGGGACGCGGGGGCCTTGGCCAGGCACTCCGAGATGATCCGCCACAGCCCGTCCGGCAGGCCCGGGATCGGCGGGACCTGCTCGGTGACGTGCCGGCGCAGCACCGCGCCGGTGTGGCCGCCGCCGAACGGGGTGAAGCCGGCCAACAGCTCGTACAGCACGGTGGCGAGGGCGTAGATGTCGACGGCGGCGCGCGGCTCCAGGCCCTCGATGATCTCGGGGGCGAGGTAGTCGGGGGTGCCGATGATCCGGGTGGCCCGGGTGCGGCGCGGGGCGTCGACCAGGCGGGCCACGCCGAAGTCGGTGAGCTTGGCGCGCGGGGCGCCGCCCGGTCCGGGGGCGGCTGCGAGGTCGAGCAGGACGTTCTCCGGCTTGACGTCGCGGTGGACGATGCCGGCGGCGTGCGCGGCGGCCAGGCCGTCGGCGACGTCGGCGATGATCGAGGCGGCGGTCTGCGGCGGCAGCGCGCCGTCCCGTTCCAGCCGGGAGCGCAGGTCGGTGCCCTGGACGAGCTCCATCACCAGGGCGAGGTCGCTGCCGTCCACCACCATGTCGCGCACGCCGACCACCCGGGGGTGGTCGAGGCTGGTCAGCGCGGTGCGCTCCTGGACGAAGCGGCCGACCAGCACCTGGTCGGCGGCGAGGTCCTCGCGCAGCAGCTTGACCGCCACCGGGCCGTCGGGCCCCTCACCGAGCCAGACCGTCCCGGCCGAACCCCGGCCGATCACCTGGTGGACGGTGTACCGGCTGCCGATCTTGCGTGCCAATGCTGCTCCGTGGGCGGCGCGGGAGCGCTCCGGGGGTCCGGCGCGCTCGGTGGGGCGGGACAACAGCGACCAACCTACGCGTCCGGAGGCCCCGCGGGGGCCGCCCGGGGGGCCCTGAGCGGGAGTCCCGGCCGAGAAATCTCTCGAATTGTCGACATAGCGTCAATATTGCCGTCCGGGACGGGCCTGAGCCCGGATCGGCTCAGGACCCGGCCCGGATCCGCGTTCGTGCCGACCCGGATCCGTTCGTGCCGGTCCGGAACGCGTTCGCGCCGGTCCGGACGGCGCTATTTGCCGAAGAGGCTGTTCACCCAGCCGCGCGCCGAGTCGAACCAGCCCACGACGTTGTCCCAGTACTGCGGCAGCGGCGTGAAGTTCCACAGCGCCACCCCGGCCACGGCCAGCACCAGCAGCACCATCAGGCAGCCCTTGAGGCAGCCGAGCCCCGGGATGTACATCCGGTTGCGGCTGCGCGGACGCGGCTCGCGGGCCGGCGCGGGCTCACGGCGGGCCGGTGCCGGCGGCTCCTCGCGGCGCTGCGGCGGGGCCTCCCGGTACTGCGGCGCGGGCGGCTCGGCCCGGCGCGGCACCGGGGTGGGCGCAGGCGGCGGTGGGTAGCCGCCCTGCGACTGCCCGTACCCGGCGGGAGCCTGCCGGTAGCCGCCGGGCGGCTGCGGACGGCCGCCCTGGCCGGGTCGGCCGCCGCCCTGACCGCCCTGACCGCCCTGGCCCGCCTGGTACGGCGGCGGGGCCACCGGCGGGCGCTGGGCGTAGCCGGGCGGGGGCGGGGACTGGCGGTAGCCGCCGGGCTGCTGCGGCCCGGGGCGGCCGCCCGGGGCGCCCTGGCCGGGGTGGCCGGGGTGCCCGCCCTGCCCGGGGTGCCCACCCTGCCCGGCCTGGAACGGCGGCGGGGCGACCTGCGGCTGCGGGAGGTCCTCGTAGTCCTCGGGACCGAAGTAGCCGACCTGGGTCTGCTGGTTGCGGTCCCGCGCCGCGCGCAACTGGGTCTGCCACGGGTGCGGCGCCTCCTCCTGCGGCGGCGCCGCGGGCGGGGGCGGCGGCACGGCGGCGGGCGGCATCACCCGGGTGCGGTCCGGGGCGCCCTGCGGGGGCGCCGGCGGCGGCTGGGTGCCCATCACCCGGGTCGCCGCGGCCGGGTCGTACTGCGGCGGCGTCGACGGCAGCACCTGGGTGTGGTCCTCGGCGCCCGGGGCCGCCGGCGCGGCGGCCACGGCGCCCGGCAGCGTCGCGGGCGGCAGCGGCGATCCGGTGGAGGGGACGGCGGTGGGCTGCGGGTCCGGCAGCAGCAGGGCGCCGACCGCCAGCGCCTCGTCCACCGCCACCGGGGAGGCGTGCACGCCGACGCCGGCCGCGACCACCCGCAGCGCGCGGGCCAGCGAGGTGGCGCCGGGCCGCTGGGCCGGGTCCTTGCGCAGGCAGCGCTCGATCACCGTCCAGAGCGGCTCGGGCATGGTGCTGGGCCGCTGCGGCTCCTGGGCCAGGTGCGCCTGGAGCACGGCGAGCGCGCTGTCGCCCTGGAACGGCTGGCGGCCGGTGACCAGCTCGTACAGCATGATCCCGGCGCCGTACACGTCCACCGCGGAGGTCTGCGGACGCCCCTCGGCGGACTCCGGCGCGACGTAGGCGGGGGTGCCGACGAACTCGTGGGTGCGGGTGACGCCCGGGGAGTCGGCGAGCCTGGCGATGCCGAAGTCGGTCAGCAGCGGGTGCATCCGCTCGGCGCCGTCCACCACGGTGGAGGCGAGCAGCACGTTGGCCGGCTTGAGGTCCCGGTGGACGATCCCGTCCGCGTGGCTGGCCGCCAGCGCGTCCGCGACCTGGGCCATCAGCAGGGCGCCCGCGATCGGGCTGAACGGGCCGTTGGCGCGCAGGTAGCGGGCCAGGTCGGGGCCCTCCACCAGGTCCATCACCAGGGCCAGCAGCTCGCCCTCGACGACCAGGTCGCGGACCCGCACGATGTTGGGGTGGGTCAGCCGCAGCAGCAGCGAGCGCTCGCGCAGGAAGCGCATCACCACGTCCGGGTCGGCGGCCAGCTCCTCGCGCAGCACCTTGATCGCGACCCGCTGCCCGGGCACGCAGCCCGGCACCTGGACGTCCTCGCGCACCACGCCGCGCCAGACGGTCCCGGTCGCACCCCGCCCGAGGGTCTCATCCAGCAGATACTTGCTGCCGACTGGCCGCACCTGTCGCACTCCTCGCCGTGCCGCCCGCGCGGGGCGCTCCTCCGCCGGTGCGGTGAGCCTGCCGGGCCCGTGTCTGCGGCCACTCTAACGGTGTCCGTTCGGGATTTCGGGGTGCTCGACAGGCCATCCGTACGGTCTGGGGAAGGGTTGGGGGAGATCCCCTAGGGAAGGTCCCGGGGCACTCCGCGAGGGGGCGGTCGACCTGACTCCCCGTCGCCCCCGCCACGGCGATGATCGCAAGATCGTCAAATCCGGTACGGTGCGCGGACCGTCCTCGACGGATGGCAGGATGGACACTCGCCACTCGTGTGGCCCAACGGTGCCCACGGCCCCGGGCAGCGGTACCAGGCTTCACACCAGCAGAAGGGACCCGCGGGCGAGATGCAGATCCGGCTGACCGTCCTCCGACCGCGCAGCGGCCCGTCCGCCGCCGGCTCCGCCATCCCCTACGTGGACGTGCTGGTCACCGCGCCCGTCGGCACCGCGCTCGGCGCCATCGCGGGCGCGCTCGCCGGCGCCGTGGGCGTGCGCGGGCCGCGGGCCGCCACCCACGTGCACCTGTACGCCGGGGCGCACCGGGTCGACGAGCACACCCTGCTCGGCCACCCCCCGCTGCTCGACGGCGCCGTCCTCAGCCTGAACGAGCCCGACCCGACCGCCGACGACCCCGACGACACCCCCGCCGCCGCCGAGCTGCGCGTGGTCGGCGGCCCCGACGCCGGCGGCGTCCACCGGCTGCACGGCCGGGAGATCCGGGTCGGCCGCTCCGCCGAGGCCGACGTCCCGCTCGACGACCCGGACGTCTCCCGGCTGCACCTCTCCCTGCACCTCGGCGAGGACGGCCGGATCTCCGTGCGCGACCTCGGCTCCACCAACGGCACCACCCTGGACGGCCGACTCGTCCCGCCCGGCCCGCCGGAGGCCGCCGTCCCGCTGGACCCCTGCGCCGTGCTGCGGATCGGCGAGTCCACCCTCCAGGTGACCGCCCCCGACCCGGTCGAGGCCGCCGGAGCCGTCCGCGCCGCCCTCCCCGACGGCCACGGCCACCTCCAGCTCGCCGCCGCCCCCGGCCCGACCCGGCCCGCGCCGCCCGTGGTCGAGCCGCCCGCTGCCCCCGAACCCGCGCCCGGCCGCAGCCGCGGCCTGTTCTCCCTGCTGCCCGGCCGCGCCGCCGAGCCGCCCGCCCAGGAGAGCGCCGAACGCCACCACGCCGCGGTGCGGCTGCGCCAGACCGCCGCCCAGCGCGAACGCTGGCCCGACCTCGCCACCCTGCTGCTCAACGCCGTCGGCCCCGGCCCCCGGCTCTGGGAGCGCGGCCCCGGCCACCCCGACGCGCTCACCCTGCGCCTCGGCACCGCCGACCGCCCCGGCGGCCCCGGCACCACCCCCGGCACCATGCTCCCCGCCGTCCCCGTCACCCTCGACCTCCAGACCGCCGGCAGCCTCGGCCTCAGCGGCCCGCGCGAACGCCTGGACGCGCTCACCCGCGCCGTCGTCGCCCAGCTCGCCGCACTGCACCCGCCGACCGGGCTCAGCCTGGTCGTGGTCGACGCCGACCCGGCCCGCGCCGCCGAGGAACGCGCCGACACCTGGGCCTGGGCCCTGTGGCTGCCCCACCTTCGCCCGGTCGACGGCCAGGACTGCCGACTGCTGATCGGCCTCGACGACGAGCAGGCCACCGCCCGGCTGACCGAGCTCACCGCCCGGCTCAGCGGCCCCAGCGGCCTCGGCGGCCAGCCCGCCACCGTCGTCGTGGTGGACGGCCGCCCGGCCGGCGAGGCCGCCCGACAGGCCCTCGACCTGCTGCTGCGCCAGGGCCCGGCGGTCGGCATCTTCCCGATCTGCCTCGCCGAACAGCCCGAGCTGCTCCCCCGCGGTCTCGGCGCCACCGCCCTGATCACCGGCGAGGTCGGCACCCAGCTCTCGCTGGACCGCCCGGTCGCCCGCGGCCGGGAGACCCTGCACGAGGTCTCGCTGGACGCCGTCTCGGACGCCTGGGCCGAACGGCTGGCCCGGGTCCTCGCCCCGCTGCGCGAGGCCGCCCCGGCCGTCCGCGGCCCGCTGCCCGACGCCCTGCGGCTGCTCGACCTGCTCCAGCTCGACACCGTCACCCCGGCCAAGCTGTCCACCCGCTGGGAGGCGCACGCCGGCGGCATCGGCGCCGCCACCGCCCTGCTCGGCACCACCCGGGACGAGCTCTGCACGCTCGACCTGGCCGACCCGGAACTCACCCTCCCCTCCCCCGACCCGGGCGGCCCGCACCTGCTGATCGGCGGCGCCCGCGGCTCCGGCAAGACCGAGTTGCTGCGGACCCTGGTCGCCTCGCTCGCCGTCTCCGAGCGGCCCGAGCGGCTGGCCGTCACCATCATCGAGGGCCGGGCCGTCACGGACGGCCAGGACGGACTGGACGGCTGCACCGAACTGCCGCACGTCACCGGCCGGGTCAACGCCGCCGCCGACCCGCGCGCCGCCCTGCTCGCGGCCGAGGCGCTGGAAGACGAACTCGCCCTGCGGGAGCGGCTGTTCGACGGACTGGACTTCGCGTCCTGGCACGCCGCGCGGATCCTGGACGCACAGAGCCTGGACGGACCGGAGGAGGATGCGGAACGCGCCAAGGTCCCGGTTCCCGCCGCCGTGGGTGGCGGGGCGGCCACCACGCCCCGGATCATCCCGCCGCGCAGCGCGGAGGGCCCCCGCCCGACCGGCCCCGCGCCCGCACCCGCACCCGCACCCGCCCGGCTGGTCGTCGTCGTCGACGACTACGACGCCCTGCTCTCCCCCACCTCCGCCGCCGGCCGCCCGCTCGCCCGCGCGCTGGCCGCCGTCGCCCGCCGGGGCGGGCCGCTCGGCGTCCACCTCGCCGTCGCCACCGGCCGTCCGGAGGACAGCGCCGGCACCGAGGTGGACGAGGCCGCGCTGCTCCGGATCGCCCTGCGCACCGACGACCCGGCCGACTCCGACCTGCTGATCCACCTCGGCGACGCGGCCGCCCTGCCCGAGGACACCCCCGGCCGCGGCTACCTCCGCCTGCCCGACGGCGGGGTCAGCGCCTTCCAGACCGCCCGGATCAGCGGCCGCATCCCGCGCACCGCCACCCTGCGGCCCACCGTCGTCGCCATAGACCCGCTGCAGCTCGGCGCCCCGCCGGCCCGCCGCCCGGTCCGCGAACTCGGCAACGGCCCCACCGACCTCGCCCTCCTCGCCAGCGCCCTCCAGCGCGCCGCCGCCCGCTGAGGTCCGGTCGGGCCCGCCCGCCCGTCGCCGCTTCGGCCCCGCCGAAGCGGCAACGGCCTCTGACGCGGGCCCGCCCAAAAATAGCGAAGGAGAGGAAGCGGGGGGGGGGGGGGGGGGGCGGCAGCCGCGGCAACCACTAAAAAAAAAAGAAGTACAAAAGAGAACAAGGGGAGCACGGCGAGCGCG